>JANLPA010000129.1:0-24920 GCA_031366855.1 Hyphomicrobiales bacterium
GGACCTCAAGGTTTGCCGATGACAAGGCCGGTATGCCAGCAAAGGACTTGATAATATTTTGCATCGAAAGCAACACTTGGCTTTCGGAATCTTTTATCGGACTCATCTTTGAAATCATCCTCGCCGTGGTGGCATCGTTCACCTCAACGCCCGCCCACGTCAAGTGGGGAAACATATTACTTCAAGGCGCGCATCTGGAGGGACCTGATTCCAATAAAAAATTGAAACCAGATCCCCGGGAGTGATGCTTAATTCAGCAGATCATATCAATATGAATCTGCCAGGCTTGCAGCTGCATTTGATATGTCGTAGAATCGGTCGGTGTTGGTCATGATGGCAGGAAGCTTTTCCCCCTTGGCGTATTTAATGGCGGCAGCATAAGCGGCTGGGCCAAACTTTGGATTGCATTCAACCGAGAATGCCATCTTGCCGTCAATGATCATTTGCAAGGCATCTTTTTCACCGTCGATTGAGACCACGGTGATATCCTTGCCTGGAACTTTGCCAGCAGCTTCAATGGCAGCAATGGCGCCAATGGCCATTTCGTCATTGTGAGCATAGACAATGGTGGCTTCAGGATGGGCTTGAAGCAGAGCTTCAGCAACCTGACGGCCCTTGTCACGCGCGAAGTCACCCGACTGCGATGCAACAATCTTCATGCCAGGGTTCTTGGCGATCACATCGTCAAAACCTTTCTTGCGATCATTGGCAGGCGAAGAACCTGTCGAACCTTCCAGCTCAATGATGATGCCCTTGCCGCCGGTGAGTTTCACCAAGGCTTCGCCAGCAGTCTGGCCTTCCTTGAGGAAGTCCGAACCAATGAACGTCACATAGTCAACGCCACCTTTTGCAAGATTTTGATCAACACTCCGGTCGATGAGGAACAGCGGAATGCCAGCCTTCTTGGCAGCCATAACAGCTGGAATGAGAGGCTTTTCTTCACGTGGCGACAGGAAAATAGCATCCACACCTTGGGCGATCATGCTGTTGACGTCTGCCACCTGCTTTGCAGCAGAGCCTGCGGCATCGGTATAAACCAGTTGCCAGCCAAGCTTTTCAGCTTCAGCTTTCATGCTGGCAGTTTGAGCTAGACGCCAAGGGTTGTTCGACTCCGTTTGTGCAAAACCAACCTTATACGTCTTCTTGTCTGCAAGCTTAGGTAATCCATCAGCAAGCGCAATTGTAGAAAATCCACTGGCCAGAGCCAGCGATGAAAAGAGGGCAGTACGGCGCGAAATCTTGATCATGTTTTCAATCTCCCATTAGTCGTCAACTCACACGCTCGTTTGTTGGGTGTGATGAAATCAGTTAACAACCAATTCTTTGCTCCGTCAATCTATATTGTATGATAAATTAAGTAGCAGTAGCCAAGAGGTTCGTTTCTCATTCGTCATCTTGACTTGACTTGTTCGAGATAATGTAGACGAATGGTACCGCAATCTGCAAAGATCACCCATTCAACGAATTGAAAAGGCAGCACCAATTGACCCATAAATACAAATCTGCATTGTCTGAACTTGGGGCAGTTTTTGATCGCCTCAACGACAGCGATGTTGATAAAGCTTGCACAATGATCGCGACTGCCAAGAAGATTGTGGTGTTTGGTGGTGGACGCGAAAAATTACAGATCATGGGTTTTGCCATGCGACTCTATCACATGGGTCTGCCTGCTTCCGTTGAGGGAGACATGACGACACCTCCCGTGGGTTCAGGCGATCTGTTCATTGTAACCTGTGGGCCAGGCGAAATATCAACGGCACTGGCACTGATGGGTGTTGCCAAATCGGCGGGTGCAAAGATCTTGTTCATTACGGCCCAGCCCAAAAGCCTGGGTGCTGCACTTGCCGATTTTGTGCTTCATCTGCCAGCGCAAACCATGGCCGA
This sequence comes from Hyphomicrobiales bacterium, assembly GCA_031366855.1. Lineage (GTDB taxonomy): Bacteria > Pseudomonadota > Alphaproteobacteria > Rhizobiales > Aestuariivirgaceae > Aestuariivirga. Next base: position 1,885 of record JANLPA010000129.1, read on the forward strand.
TGACCAAGGCGAAAAACGTAGATCTGTGTTGCCGATGGGATCCTTGTTTGAAGGTGCGCTTTTTATCCTATTTGAAGTCATGGTTCTCAAACTGATTGCGAAGTTAGAAATCAAAACGGAAGCCATGCGCGCCAATCACACCAATCTGGAATAATCAATGGCAGCATCTCCTTAGGCAGAGCTGATGTTCTCCGCCCTCAATTTTTGCCAGTCAAACGTTACGCCTATTCCGGGTATTGAGGGAGCTACAGCAAGATGGTTTTCGACCTGCAAGGGTCGCAATGTATATTGATCGATAGCGAACGAGTGCACCTCCAGCCAGCCCGCATGGGGCTGGGCGGACAACAAACTGACGTGCAATTCTTGCATGCCGTGGGTGCATACCGAAATCCCTGCACTTTGTGCCAAGTAGGCTGCCTGCAACCAACCAGTGATCCCGCCACAATTCGACGCGTCCGGTTGAATAAATGAAAGTCTAGCTTGATCTAGGGCGTAGCCGAATTCATGGATGGTATGAAGGTTTTCACCCATCGCAAGCGGCATTCCTGTGACCTCTGCAATGCGTTTATAGCCCGCATAATCGTCAGGAATCGTGGGCTCCTCAAACCATAAAAGATTGAAAGGAGCAAAGGCGCGGGCGGCGGTGATAGCTTGGTCAACACTCATCGAATAATTTGCATCCACCGCAAATGCGATATCTGGACCGATCAGTTCGCGGACCGCTTTGATGCGCGCAATATCTTCTGCCAGACTGGGTTGGCCGATCTTGATCTTGACGCCGTTAAAGCCTTGTCGCAGATAGCCTCTCACATTCTCCAACAATTTTGAAAGCGGAAAATTGAGATCAATGCCTCCGCAATAGGCACGGCAACGGTCAGATGCACCTCCAGCCATTTGCCACAATGGCGCGTTTTGGCATTTGCCTCTAAGATCCCACAGGGCAATATCCACTGCTGAAATGGCAAAGGATGCAATGCCGCCGCGTGCAACATAATGCACATGCCATTGCATGGCCTCATAAAGCTCTTCCACTGTTGTTGCGTCTTTCCCAATCAGAAAGGGTGCTAGATCATGGCAAACCATGGCCATAATTGCATGGCCGCCCTTGCCCCCGGTATAGGTGTAGCCGGTTCCTTCGCTCCCATCGGTTAAAACAACAGTTACCGTTACCAATTCAAAAAAAGTATGATTGCCATGCTTGGCATCGACCAGCACTTCTGCAAGGGGAATCTGGAAGAGTTCAACCTTTACGGATTGGATTTCTGGCATTGTGTATTGTCGCTTTCATTTTTTAGTTTCATAGTGTCATAGCAGTCTAACACATATCTGCATGACGTAAATCCGGGGAACACGTGAAAGAAACATTTGACTATATTGTGGTTGGCGGAGGGTCTTCTGGCAGCGTTGTGGCCTCACGCCTTGCTGCCGAAGGGAACGCGCGGGTCTTGTTGCTGGAGGCGGGCTATTCCAATCGACATCCCCTTCTGGATATGCCGCCTGGCATCTTCAAAATGATTAATGGCTCAAAGTTCATGCGCTATCACAAGACGACACCCCAAGCCCATCTGGATGGTCGTGTGCATGATATTCCCCAAGGGCATGTTTTAGGCGGGGGATCATCGGTGAATGCACAGGTCTATATGAGAGGCCGCCCGAGTGACTATAATGAGTGGGATACAGTACTGCGTGGAAACAATGATCGGATTGGTTGGGGTTGGAAGGATGTGCTGCCACATTTCACGCGAATGGAGGGCAACAACCGGTTGAGCAGTGACCTGCACGGTAATGACGGTCCGCTTCTGGTTTCAGATCCTGGGCATGTTGATGATTTTTCGCGATGGTTCGTACAGGCCGTGCAAACACTCGGTGAACCGTTTAATCCGGACTTCAACGGCGCTTCCCAACGCGGCGTTGGTTTTTATCAATTCACCAATCGAAATGGAAAACGAAGTTCGGCGGCTTATGCATTCATTTCCCCGCAAGAACGGAACCAAAATCTCGTGGTCCGCATAAAGGCCGAAGTGCAGAAAATTGTGATAGAGAAACACCGCGCCGTTGGTGTGATTTACAAAGACCACTTAGGAACTCACGAAGTGCGAACGAGTGAGGAGATCATCATGGCAGCTGGTGCATTGATGACACCAAAGCTTATGATGCTTTCCGGAATTGGGTCGGCTATCGAACTTGGCAAACATGGAATCGCTATTGTTGCCGATGTTCCTGGTGTCGGACAAAATTTGATTGACCATCCCGAAGTTCCGATTACCGCACTTGCCAATGGTACATATGGCTATTTCAAGCAGGGCAACGGTTGGCGAATGGTCCGCAATGGTCTGCAGTTCAAGCTTTTTGGCAGCGGACCTGTGACTTCCGTGGGCGTCGAAGCTGGGGCATTTGTCAATCCGAATGACCCTAATGCACCTCCCACAATCCAGGCATTCTGTGTGCCTATTGTTTATCTTGATCGTGATGCCTTGACAGAAATGAAAGACGACTTTGGAATGACGATCACCACCGTTGTGGTCAAGCCACGGTCGCGCGGAGAAGTGCGCCTGGCGTCGTCAGATCCAACAGCAATGCCGATTGTTTCACCCAATTTGCTGAAAGACCCGGCTGACATGGCAGACATGATTGCAGGTCAACGGTTTTTCTTGCGCGCTTTTGCAGCAGAACCGTTGGCAAAGCGGATTCTACGTCTCACCATTCCCAGCTCTGCCGATCTTTCTGATGAAGGGCTTCGCGCCCATTGCAAGCGCTTCGTGAAAACCAATTATCATCCGTGCGGTACGGCGCGCATGGGCGCCGATGGCGATGAAATGGCTGTGCTCGATGCGCGGTTGCGGGTTCGCGGAATAGAAGGTCTGCGCGTGTGTGACCTGTCAGCGGTTCCGAATATAGTTGCCGGAAACACCAACGCACCAGCGATGATGTTGGGGGACCGCTGTGCTGACCTTATCATGGGCAAAATCTATCTAGAGAATCGGGCGCGCTGAAAGAATCGAGCGCTATTCCCAAATCAGTTTGGACGTAGTTCAAAGTGCATGGAGGAACTTACCATGCCACAGCCATTTTCGAAAGATCTTCGCTTGCACCGTCTCTTCTGACGGGTCTTGGCCAGCTGCTGTCCGACGATCAGCCGTGTCGAGCTGGCTCATATAGCGCGCCACACTCTCTTCAATCTGCATCAGGCGTCGGTCCAGCTTGCCCTTGGTAAAATTATTGTCACGGCTATTCACGGCTTTGAACTTGCTGCCATCAATGGCCACACTCGCAGTGGCCAGTAATCCCATCTTACGGCACAGTTCAACAAATTGAGCGCAAGTTTTCTTGATGGCAGGGCCATTGTCGCGTCTAAAATCAGCGACGGTTTTATGATCAGGAGCCAGTCTCCCCGTTAGCCACATCACTTCAAGATTGCGGCCTGCTTCGCGCTCAAGCCTTCTGCTCGACTGGACCCGGTTGAAATAGCCATAAATATAAAGTTTGAGCAGAACGCCGCGATGATAGCTCGATCGACCCGTCGTTTGCGGCTTTACGCCTTCAAATCCCAATTCGCTTAAACTGAGCGCAGCCACAAAAACATCAATGGCACGCACCGCGTTATTCTCATCAACCCAATCATCAAGGCATTCCGGAAACAATGTTGCCTGCTTGCGATCCTCACCCAAAACAAATCGAGACATCTTCCGCCTCGTCCGATTCTGTACAATAATCTCATAGCATAAATCGGGTTTTCACACAGCCTGGGTCAACAGGAGACGAACAGAAGTTCGTGCTTCGTGTCTGCTGCGCATTTGTAAGCCGACAAATTCTATCAAAATGTGGACGCCAACAATTGGACTTCCGCTATGTCGCAATGGCCGGATAAGCTGTGGTCTCTCGATGAAATCTTGATTTGGCCAAAATCGGTCGAGCAAACTTGTCATCTGACGGCAAGGTGCAGGGTACTTTGTGTGATTTTCACCACTAAATAAACAGAGTACGGATCGTCAAGAAAACAGATGCGGGGGTACATTTGGGGGTATAAGAGAGAAAGAGAACAAACAATATTTATATTATTCAATAAATTAGTAGTTAAATGTGAGTCTTAGTCCCGCCAACTCTCACAGTATTATGGCGCAAACGCCACTGGCAATTCAGCCAGCCTGACCTGCCTCCTAATCATATCTCAGTTAACTCCTGACACCTCCTGTCAGCAGCACCCTTTGCGAACCTTGCTGGAACTACTATATCTGCTCCTATGGGACATTCACGTCAGGAAGGCGGATTCGCTGAGGCGCCGCAATTGCCAATTGAAGGTTATGAGCTGCCGGAATCAGCGGCGGGGCTGATGGCGGGGTTGCGGCCTGAGACTTCGGCTATCCCGAATTACGTTCCTTATAAGCCTCCCAAGCCGCCCAAATCTGAAGGGGGCAAACGGCTGGATGTTGTCTCACCATTTGAACCAAAGGGTGATCAACCCACGGCGATTGCGGAATTGGTTGCGGGTGTTATGGCCAATGAGCGCGATCAGGTTCTGCTCGGTGTCACGGGTTCTGGCAAGACTTTCACCGTCGCTAAAATCATTGAAGCTACGCAGCGCCCCGCCCTGATTATGGCACCTAATAAAACTTTGGCAGCACAGCTTTATGGTGAGTTTCAAAATTTCTTCCCAAACAGCGCTGTTGAGTATTTCGTATCTTACTACGATTACTATACGCCGGAAGCCTATGTCGCCCGCAGCGACACCTACATTGAAAAAGAATCCTCGATCAACGAACAGATCGACCGCATGCGCCACTCGGCCACGCGGGCGTTATTAGAACGCGATGATGTGATTGTGGTGGCATCCGTCTCGTGCATTTATGGCATCGGTGACGTTGAAACTTATTCGGCCATGACTGTGACGGTTAAAAAAGGCCAGCGCATTGAGCAGCGCGCCTTGATCAATGATTTTGTGGCGCTGCATTATAAGCGCAATGACCAGAATTTTGTGCGTGGCAGTTTCCGCGTGCGCGGCGACACCATCGAATTATTCCCGTCACACTTTGAAGATCGCGCGTGGCGCATTTCGCTGTTCGGCGATGTGATCGAAAATATTTCCGAATTTGACCCGCTGACGGGGCGCAAGACTGCCGAGCTTGAAAACGTTAAGGTCTATTCCAATTCGCATTATATCACACCCAAGCCGACGCTGGAACAGGCTGTGCTGCGCATTAAGAATGATCTGCGCTTGCGTCTCACTGAATTCAACAATGCGGGCCGCAGATTGGAAGCGCAGCGGCTTGAACAGCGTACCATGTTTGATATTGAAATGATGATGGCCACGGGTTCTTGTGCCGGCATTGAAAATTATTCGCGCTATCTCACGGGCCGCAAACCGGGTGAGCCGCCGCCAACCCTGTTTGAATATCTGCCAGATAATGCGCTGGTGTTCATCGATGAAAGCCATGTCACGGTTCCGCAAATCGGTGGCATGTTCAAGGGCGACTTTAGCCGCAAGGCCACGCTGGCTGAATATGGTTTCCGCCTGCCCAGCTGCATCGACAATCGCCCGCTGCGCTTTGAAGAATGGGAGGCGATGCGGCCACAAACTGTGTTTGTTTCAGCCACCCCCGGCAACTGGGAAATGAACCAGACTGGTGGCGTGTTCGCTGAACAAGTGATCCGCCCCACGGGGCTGATTGACCCGCCCGTCATCATTCGTCCAGTTAAAACCCAAGTCGATGATTTGATTGATGAATGCAAGGCCGTTGCACTTTCCGGAATGCGCGTGTTGGTCACCACGCTCACCAAGCGCATGGCCGAAGACCTCACCGAATATATGCACGAGCAAGGCATTCGCGTTAGATATATGCACAGCGATATTGATACGCTGGAGCGCATTGAAATTCTGCGCGATCTCAGGCTCGGCGCGTTTGATGTTTTGATTGGCATCAATTTGTTGCGCGAAGGTTTGGACATTCCGGAATGCGCTTTGGTGGCCATTCTCGATGCTGATAAGGAAGGCTTTCTGCGCAGCGAAACCTCACTGGTGCAAACCATCGGCCGTGCGGCGCGAAACGTTGATGGTCGCGTGATTATGTATGCCGATAAAATCACCGGCTCGATGGAACGCGCCATCAAAGAAACCGATCGCCGCCGTGAAAAGCAAGTGGCTTATAATACCGCCAATGGCATCACTCCGACGTCGATCCGCAAAAACATCGGCGACATCATGGGCAGCATCTACGAGCAAGACCATGTGCAAGTTGACGGCCTCGCTGAGGGTGGCGTGCTGGTCGGCCACAACTTGCAAAAAGTTCTGGCCGATATGGAAAAAAGAATGCGCGAAGCTGCATCGAATTTAGAATTCGAAGAGGCAGCAAGGCTGCGTGATGAAGTGAAGCGCCTGAAGGCGGTGGAGCTGGCCGTGATGGATGATCCGCTGGCGCGGAATTTAAACATTCAAACCGCCGAAGAAAGCTGGCCAAGCGGTGCGCCCGCGAAACGGCGTGCGGGGAGCAAGGCAGGGAAGGCTGGGACGCGGACGTTTCGGGGGAAGACGAGGTAGAAATGCTTGAATATTTACAAACAGCTTTAGTAGCAACAGCTTCGGCGATTGTTGGCGGTGTATTAACAGCATCCCTTGCTCACGGTCGTTTCAAGAAAGAGTGGTGGTGGCAGCAAAAGGCTACGGCATACTCTAAACTCATTTTTGCACTTCATGAATCTTTGCAGTTTTCCGAAGCCCATATGAATGGCTTCGAAACTGGTTCAGAAATTTCTACCGAGAGAGACATAGAACTGAGAGGAAAATCGAGACAAAGCGCCCAAATGATCAATCAAGCGCGAGATACAGGAGTTTTTTTTCTGGGAGATAGGGCAGTTGAACGACTTAGGATATTAGCGGATGAACAAGACAAATCCAAAAACACGTCAAGTTGGTTTGATCATATTGAGTCCGACTACAACGCAACTTCTTCGTGCCTCAAGGATATAATGGAAATAGCTAGGACAGAATTGGCGGCCCCATGGTACGTGCGATTTTTTTAGCGTTGCAATCTATTTGCGCTACCGGCTTCCCCATCAAAGGGACCTCATCCGGCCTTCGGCCACCTTCTCCAGAAGAGAAGGGCATCAAATTTGGGGACGGTGCTAGTCTTCACCCTTCTTCTTTGGAGAAGGTGCCCCAACGGGGCGGATGAGGTCCCTTGCTCCGCGCTCTGCAAGTGCGGCTAAGATTCCCATCGCACATTGCAGCCACTTTTTGAAACACTTCAATAATGGAAACGGTGTACTTGCAGTCGCTTAGATTATTGTTTTTTATTTTGTTATTTCATACTCTTGCTTTGGGAATTAACTTTAGAAAAATCAATCGCTCTTCAATCCGTGGCAGAAACGGATCATGATGCCGAGTTTTTAATTCTTCGATGGATTTCAGTCTCTGATATTGTCGGGAATCTAATTGAACTTTACCACTATTAGCCGAACGCGTTAGCCAAGTGGCAACCATTCCCTCAGCAGCGTGGTCTATCATTTGCTTTTTTCCGTGCTCAAATATATTTTGATGCGGCCAAATTTCCTGACTGTAGAATGAAGTAACTTCGGTCGTAATCTTATAAAAATGCCCCTGGAGATGCATAGGTACGAAGCTTTGAACCTGTTGAACTCGAGTCCAAAAGATGTCACATATTAATTGCATAGGCACTATGCTCGAACCTCACGTCGGTTTAATATTGAAAAAAATTCGACCGCATTCCGGCAAAATGGGTATAAGTATAGTTTGAAATTAAAACGTAAACTCTACTGCGCCGCCACAAACCCACACTGCTTCTGTTCCATGGGGATTTGCAGGGTGATGCGGATGGCGTTTTCGGCGTAGGCTTCTGTTACTGAGCCGTGATTGATCGTCTTGCCGTTCAACGGGCTTACGGCTTCACACAGGTGGAAGACATGCGGTTCAGATGACTTCTTGGCTCCGGCTTCGGGGGCAATCCAATAAACCACATCAAGGCCATTGGGATTTGCAGCACTTTTCGTAGCATCTGCCACAGCCGAGGAATCGCGTGCGATATCCTGCGCCTGCGCTGCCACATCTGGCGAGCATGCGGTGGTTGGTTGGTTTGATTTGATCTGCGTGGCGCAGGCGTTCATATCCTGCGTGTATTGCTCAACGGAAGGTGGTTTGAAACTCACGCCCATCAAAGTCGCAAGCACAGCAAGCACAGCGCCAATGCCGCCCGCGATCTTCTTGTTCTTGGGGTCCATGTCCTTGTCCAAGAAGATCAGAGCAAGCAAAGGGAGGAAAGCAATCAATGATATAATCGCACCAAGCTGGTTCTGGACAAAGAAGCGGAACGGTTCTGCTTTAGTGGCAGGACTGTGCTTGTTGGCGGCTTTCCACAACATGCTGCCCGCAATCGCGAACACGGCAATGCCTACAAGCAGGCCAATCAGCAGTGGAAGATTGCCGCCGCTGGCAGCATCGAACTTGTGCAGTTTGACGAGCATATAAATGCCCGCGATTTCTCCGCCAATGGCCACGGCCCAAGACAGCAAAGCGAAAATCCGAAGCCGCCGTGAAGCGCCCTTCTGATCTTGCGTGGCAGCCCATGCTTTGGTCACATCACCTTTTTCGTTTGGCTTGTTGTCAGACATATTCTTATCCCCAGTTCATTGCTTGTGCATCATTACTGCGAGTTTGGCATAATGTTGGGCGTTGTCAATAATTGTCGCACATTGATTGCGCTGAAGCAGGAAAGCGGAGTTTTCTGGTTGGATGAGGCATCTTCAAATTGCGGTGGCAGGGTTGAGCTGCCACCGCAACCCTACTCACACGCGATGAATTTACTTCAGAGTATCGATATCCAAAAGCGGCAACGTCGTAACACTGGCAGCATTCCATTCAACATCACAAGTTTTGAGTGCAACAAGCCCCTTATCGAGCAAATATCCATCTTCGCCAATGGCCTGATTCGAGGTGAATTCTGTCACGAACTCAAGCATTCCGGGAACTACGCCAAGATGTGCTTTCTTCATGTAGAAATAGAGAATGCGCGAACCTTTGTAATTGCCATTGGCAATTGACTCGTAAGTCGGTTGGTCACCTTCGATCGATGCAGCTTTGATCTTGCCCTTGTTCTGCTCAAGGAATGAATAGCCGAAAATGCCGAAAGCTTGCGGATTCGCAGATATTTTCTGGATAATCAGATTGTCATTTTCGCCAGCTTCAACATAGGCACCATCGGTGCGAACTGTTTTCCACACAACGTCGAATGCTGCAACGTCAGATGCCTCAAGTGCCGTCAGGGATTCGAACTCCTGTGCCCCCTTCTTCAAGTAAAGTTCGGCAAAGCTGTCGCGTGTGCCGGATGTTGGAGGGGGTCCGAGTACTTCAATTTTTTCAGCGGGAAGTGCTGGATCAATTTCGTTCCACATTTTGTATGGATTATCGATGAGCTTGCCATCCTTATCTGGAACCTGTTTAGCGAGAGCAAGGAACATCTGCTTGCGTGTGATATTAGCATCCGGGGCGCTGGCTGAACTGGCGATTGTAAGACCGTCAAAACCAATCTTGAATTCTACGACTTCGTCAACGCCGTTTTGTTTGCAAATGTCAAATTCGGCTCGCTTCATTTTGCGTGAAGCATTGACGAAATCTGGAGTGTCTTCGCCCACACCTGCGCAAAACAACTTAACACCACCGCCTGTACCAGTCGACTCCACAATCGGTGTCCTCATACCGGTTGACTTGGCGAATGCCTCGGCAACGACGGTTGCAAATGGATAAACGGTGGAAGAACCTACGATACGAATCTGGTCGCGGGCGAATGAGGGTGTGGCTGCAAGAGCGATTAGCGACGCAGCAAGCAAAAAGCGTTTCATTATGTTAGTCTCCATTATGAGTGACAAATATGTTTTAAACCGTTGTGGTGACGGTCTTGCGAAGCCCGCAAAACAGGAATTGCAGGCTTCGCGATTGGGCTTTTAGAGCGGGTGATTAGAAGGCATATCTTGTGATGACAGCGGCGCTGTAACCGTCGTTGGAGGTAGAAGCAGGCTTGCCATCGTCCAACCAATCAGCTTCCAAACCGATGCTCATTTGCGCCAAAGGTGCGTAATAGATGCCACCCGTAATGGCTCTTTCAGTGCGATTGGTATCTGCTGGACTGCCAACAGGTGCGTTACTGACTTTCTTCCAACCAGCGCCAATGCCAGCAGAGATGTCGTCGGTCAGAGTGAAACCAACAGAACCGGACACATTTAATGTCTCGGTATCATTGTGAAGTCGGCCAGTCTGCACTGCAAGACTGACGGGAATACCTGGAATGAAGTTGAGCTCGGCACCCGCTCCGGCCAGCCATTTAACACCAGTTTGGTATTTGGGAGCGAGTTGGTCTGCGTCATCTTCGCCCCAATAGCCGCCTGACACTTCGAGGTTGATCATGTCTGATGTAAAGAGACCCTTTGCGCTCACGCCCAAAGCATCATCATCGTAACCAGTATTTTTGGCAGCATCTACAACACCACGCGTTGCGTCATGTCCACGGACGGTGAGGGTGAGGGGGCCACTGGCATAGGTGAGGCCTAAAAAGGCATTATAGGCGTCTCGGTCAAAGAAACCATTGCCGGCATTTTCTGAACGCACTCTGCGGTTTGCAAAAACCCAAAGCCGACGAGTGTTTTTGTCGATACCATTTTCAAGGCGACCAGCATTGCTGCGGCCCATTTCAAGCTTCATTGTATCAAGAAATTGCCAGAAGCCGATAAAGCCGTCATCTCTGAGTGCTGTTGTTGCAGCGTTATTCGTGCTTTCGGCAATGTCCCACTTTGCTTGTACGGTGGCACCCACTTCACCAAGTGAAGACTGCACAGAGCCTTTAACGTTCACCCCAGCTTCTGCATCAAAGTCTTCGCTTAAATCCTTCGGAGCTGGTCCCGCAGCCGGTATGTCCTTAATTTGGCTGTAGATGTAACCAGCTTTTATATAGCCTGAAACCTTCACTTCCACGAACGGTTCCTCAACAACTGCACTTACATCTGTGGCTGCGGAATCTGCTGTGGGGGAAATTGTGAAACTACCTGGAACCTGAACTGCAGCTTGAGAAACCGCATCGCGAGTGTTCAGTGATTGTAACGCCCATTTGAGGTCTTCAAGTGCATCAGCATGAGCTACAGTTGAAATAGCTGTTAATGCAGCGGTTGCGAGGAAAGCTGTTTTAATTGTCCTAAACATTTTATTTTTTCTCCCAAAGGAAACGTTGAGTTTGAGAGCCCCCGTCCCCTTCAAGTGAATAGGTGGCAATGCGTAATGTGACGCGCGCCAAGCCGTAAATGTCGATCTTAACAAATCATTAACAATTAGATGACGGTGCCACAAAAAAACTCGATCACTAAAATAGCTGGGGAAAACTGTCCAAACATTTGTCCTTCATGAAAGAGTCACCAAGCCGTTACAAAGTCCTGCAAATAACCGTTTGGGCTGGACCAGATATGGCGCTGGCTGGATTAAATTAAACGGAGAAACCCAAATGAAAATTCAAAATCTTGCGCTTGCTGCGCTGTGCTTCCTGTCGTTGTCGCAAGTAGCTCAAGCCGGCTGTGTCATTCACTACAACCGTACCGCTTGCCCCGGCCAAGAGGCTGTGTCTTATTCAAAGTGCAATGGCACCAAGGAATGTGACAAGGAAGATTCAGGTGGTGCCGCCTCGCTCAAGGCCTGCGAACAAGCAGCAGCAGCGGCATGTGCAAATACCCGTCTCCAGATCACCAAGTCCAAGGTCATCACCGCAACATTCAATGGTAAACCGCTTCGTGGCGGCTCAAATTTCTGCGCGTCCAATCGCCCAGACTTCAACCAGTGCGCAAAATAAGCAATTACCCTGCAAAGAAAGGCGGGGGTTGGACCATACGGGTCTGATCTCCGCTTACCGCTCCTGCTGTGATGGTGCCGGATTGCGGATTTCGGCAATTGAGTTGAATGCACGGTCACTAAGCCGACCAAGCGAACGGCAAAGACCTTGCTGAGTTTAAAGGCACTTTTGTCAGCGCAACAGGCACCAGATGATTATTTTGTTTTCACGCGGCTGATTTCTGTTTTTCTGGCATTGCAATCTCAGTTTCGAGCGTAGCGATTTTTTGTTCGCTGCGCCTTAACCAGTGACACAATCTTAGAGAGAATTCACAATGGAATGCAGATCATTGCTCCGGCGTGTTGATTTCCTTGGCAATAGCTCTGACGAGATAGAGAGCCAGCAACAAGAGGGCCGCTAGCACACCTAAAAAACTCCAGTCTTGACGGGTCATTGTCAGATGGCCGTGAGGTGTGACTTTTTGAAAAATTAAAATGCCAGAGAAGAGCGCTAAAAGTGCCGCTGCGCCAATGCTACCATTCTTTAAAATAAGCATCAGAAATTTGACCAGCGGCGACATTTCAGACATTTTTACTTCTTCTTATCCCTTCTTTTTGTCCCATGGGGCCTTCTTCACTTTGAATCCGCCTTCTTTGGGTTTGCCCGCAAACTTTGGTTTACCGCCTTCAAATTTTGGCTTGAACTTTGGCTTATCGGTGAAGGATTTTTTACCTTCGTAGCGCGGCTTCACATCAGCATCGTGGGGTTTGCGATCTTCATAGGCAGTGGCTTCTTCGCGCGGCTTTGGCTTGAAACCGTCGCTGCGTTCGAAGCTGCGCTTGCGTTCGGATTTTGGCGCGGGTGCTGCACCATCCAAACGTGAAATTGCAACGTCATCTTTATCAGCGATCAACATAGCCGTCGAAAATTTATCAACAGCGTGATTGGCGATTTCAAACCGCGTTTCGTTTTCATTGATGCGAATAGCGCCAATGTCGGGCTTGGTGACATGACCCCGACGGCAGATCATTGGGAGCAACCATTTTGGATCGGCATTGTTCTTGCGGCCAATATCCAATTTGAACCAGGTGAAATCGCGAGGGCCGGTGTCGCCACCTTCTTTGCGGCGCAAAGGTTTGGGCTCGCGGAATTCACTTCGGGGCCCACGATTATCGCCTGGGCCTGGATCGAACACATCTTCGGCGGCTGGCAGGCGCGAACGATAAATGCGGACGAGTGCCGCAGCAATTTCTTCCGGCTGGCGATTGGCCAAAACGGAACGCGCCATTTCTAAATCTTCTTCCGAGTTCACAGCAGTGAGGATCGGGTCCTGCAACATGCGCTGTTGATCGAGCTTGCGAATATCCTCGGCCAGTGGTGGGCCGCTCCACACAGGACTTACCTTTGCTGTGGCCAACATTTGCTCGGCCTTGCGGCGGCGCGACAGTGGCACGAGAAGAACGGATACGCCTTTACGCCCGGCCCTGCCCGTGCGGCCTGAACGATGCTGCAAGGTTTCAGCATCATTAGGAAGATCGGCATGAATGACGAGATTGAGATTGGGCAAATCAATGCCGCGGGCTGCAACGTCGGTTGCCACGCACACGCGCGCGCGGCCATCGCGTAAAGCTTGCAAAGCGTGGTTGCGTTCGGATTGGCTGAGTTCGCCGGAGAGATTCACAGCAGAGAACCCGCGCTCCGAAAGTGTAGCATGCAAATGGCGCACATGATCACGCGTGTTGCAAAACACGATGGCCGATTGCGATTCCACAAAACGCAACACGTTAACAACCGCGTGCTCCACTTCATTGGGGGCAACACGCATGGCGCGATATTCAATATCGGCATGGGCGCGTTCTGAACCCTTGGCTTCAATGCGCAATGCATCGCGCTGATATTTTTTTGCCAGCAAAGCGATGGGCTTTGGCATGGTGGCCGAGAACATCAAAGTTTGACGTTCTTTCGGCGTTGCTTCAAGAATGAATTCAAGATCTTCGCGGAAGCCCAAATCCAGCATTTCATCGGCTTCATCGAGAACAACAGCTTTAAGATCATTGATCTTCAATGCGCCGCGTTCAAGGTGGTCACGCAAGCGACCGGGGGTGCCCACGATGATATGGGCTCCATCATGCAGGCGCCGGCGTTCGCGGTTCGGGTCCATGCCTCCAACACAGGAGAGTATGCGCGCACCTGTATAGGAGTAGAGCCATGCGAGTTCCCGCTCCACTTGCAAAGCAAGCTCGCGGGTTGGGGCCACGATGAGCGCCAAGGGATCAGCTTCATTTTCAAAGCGCAATTTATCGCCGAGCAACGTGGTAGCGATGGCTAAACCATAGGCTACGGTTTTGCCAGAGCCAGTTTGCGCGGAGACCACCATATCGCGGCCTTCGGCTTTGGCTTCAAGAACGGCAAGTTGAACGGGTGTTGGTTCTTCATACTTGCGCTCAGTTAAGGCGCGGGAAATTGGAGCAAGAGTTTCTGGAAATGGCAATGGACTATCTTTTCATAAAATGTGGATTGAACGCAGCCCTTAAAGCAGTTGAACTGGAAACACCATGGCCTCTATAAGACCGCCTATGAGCAAGAATTCCTCGCCTAAAAAATTGCAACCTGCCACCCGCATGGTGACCGCCGCACGCGATTATAACGAACACGGCATGGTTAATCCTGCAGTGTATCACGCCTCCACAGTGCTGTTTCCAACTATGGCTTCGCTGACCAACCGTGAACAGGAATATACCTATGGCCGCAAGGGCACTCCCACTTCGCGAGCGGTTGAAACTGCAATTGCGCAATTGGAAGGCGGCTATGATTGTAAGGTTTGCCCCTCGGGATTGGCGGCGATCACTGCTGCTTTGCTGGCGTTTTTGAAAACAGGCGATCATCTGTTGATGGTCGATACGGTTTACTGGCCAGCGCGGCAGCTTTGTGATGGACTGTTAAAAGGCCTTGGCATTGAAACCACCTATTATGATCCTCTGATTGGCAAAGGAATTGCAGCCTTAATTAGACCCAATACAAAAGTGGTTTATTGCGAAAGCCCGGGCTCGCAGACTATGGAAGTGCAAGATGTACCTGCCATTGCCGCTGCTGCTCACGCGGCTGGTGCCATTGCGATGATTGATAATACATGGAGTGCGGGGCATTTCTTTAAAGCCTTCGCCCATGGCTGTGATGTTTCTATTCAAGCAGCCACAAAATATATTGTAGGCCATTCCGATGCCATGTGGGGTTCAGTGGTTTGCAATGAGAAAACGTGGTCACAATTTAAAAACACTTATGAAATGATGGGTCTTTTCGCTGGCCCGGATGATATGTATTTGGCGCTGCGTGGCCTTCGTACTTTGGATGTTCGTTTAGAGCGGCATCAGCGCAATGCCATTGCCGTTGCCGAATGGCTGCGCGGGCAAGATGCTGTTGATACAGTATTATACCCTGCCCTTTCCAATGCGCCGGGTCATGAAATGTGGAAACGCGATTTTACGGGCGCTTCTGGTCTCTTCTCGATTGTTCTTAAACCAAAGTCTGAGGTTGCTGTGGCGGCTATGTTGGACGGTTTGCAGCTTTTTGGCATGGGTTTTAGTTGGGGTGGATTTGAAAGTCTCGTAGTACCTTTTAGCCCCCACCGCACAGCTACGAACTGGGCCGCCAAAGGGCAATGCCTGAGGTTCCATGTCGGTTTAGAAGATCCCAAGGATTTGATTGCGGATTTAGAAGCAGGGTTTGCCCGTTTGCACGCCGCATCTTGATTTCTGCAAAGCTTGCCCCACATTGGGTCCAATACTGGAGGGCATTATGAACATTGTTATGAAAAGTTTGGCTTGCGCTGCCTTGGTTGCAGCATCAACTCATTTGGCCCTTGCGCAGCAGGCAGATGACCCTGAACTGATTTTCAAGAAGAACACTGTTTGGCATTTACTTTCGCCTGATGCAAAATTGGCCACATATGTGATTGACGACCCACAAGTGGACGGCGTGGCGTGTTATTTCACGGTGCCTGAAGCTGGTGGGTGGAGCGGTTGGGCAGGCTTTGCTGAGCAGCGCTCTGAGACCTCCATTGCTTGCCGCCAAGTGGGGCCAGCTGTAATCAAAGCCAAATTTGAACAAGGCGAAGATATTTATTCACAACGCCGCTCATTCTTTTTCAAAACCATGCATATTGTGCGCGGTTGTGATCCCAAACGGAACGTGTTGGTTTATTTGAGCTACACAGATAAACTGATTGATGGTAGCCCGCAGAATTCAACATCAACAGTGCCGTTGATGCCCTGGGGCACCACCCCGGCCCCGCAGTGCAAGGATTTTGTGACGCCTTAGGCCTTTTTCACAAACTCGGTGCTGTTTGAGTCTTTTGCAGACATCAGAAATGCTTTCAAAAAGGGCGATTTTGACTTTTATGGAAAAAGTCTAAACGCTTTATTGGCGACCCCGGCAGGGTTCGAACCTGCGACCTACGGATTAGAAATCCGTTGCTCTATCCAGCTGAGCTACGGAGTCGTGGAGTGGGATATAACCTAACGACTTGGCGAAGTGTAGTGGTTCGTGATTAGGAAAGAAGCGACGCGCGTTTGCGAATGAGGAAGACGCGTTCGGCTTGATTGTTGCTCATAGCGATGGCTTTGTCATAGGCGACCCTCGCATTTTCGTAATCCTGTATGCGCCTCAATATATCTGCCCTAGCGGCATGATAGGGTTGATAGTTTTGCAGTTCAGGTAACAGGCTATTTAACTCCATTAAAGCACTGTTATTATTTTCAAAATATGATTTCGCAACAATCTGATTGAGCCGATAAACTGGATTTTCGGAGAGCAAATAAAGTCTTTCATAAAGATGCACAATCTCCGTCCAATCGGTTTTTTGATAGGTTTTTGCGCTGGCGTGAACCGCACTGATTGCGGCTTGCAGTTGATAGGGGCCGACCGCCCCCAATTTAAGGGTTTCTACCAACAATGCTTCGCCATTGGCTATCATGATATAATCCCACAAGGCGCGGTTCTGCTCCTCCAGCGGAATATAAGATTCGGTTTCAGACTGACGGGCGGCCCTTCTGGCATGTGTGAGCAATAGCAATGCAAGCAAGCCTGCTGCTTCTGGCTGATCGGCGCAAAGATTATGGATGAGGTTGGCAAGACGAATGGCCTCTTCGCACAAATCAACGCGCAAATGCTCCGGACCCGAAGTGGCGGCATAGCCTTCATTGAACATGAGATAGATTGTGCTGAGCACAGACTGCAATCGGTTTGAAAGATCAGCCTGCTCGGGCAATTCATAGGCTATCCCAGCTTTAGATATTTTTTGTCTTGCCCTAACCAAGCGCTGCGCCATGGCTTCTTCACTCACCAAAAAGGCCCGCGCGATTTCAGACGTTGTGAGCCCACACAAAGTACGCAAGCTCAAGGCAACTGATGTGGTGGGATCGAGTGCTGGATGACAACAGGTGAAAATAAGACGGAGGCGCTCGTCAGGTATGGCGCCCTCCTCACTTTCGTTTGCACTGTTTTGATCGCTTTCCATAAGCATCATCATTTGAGTTGATTTGTTTTTAAAGTTTTTGACGCGCCGCAAACGGTCCAAGGCTTTGCGCCTTGCAACTTGTAACAGCCACGCTTTAGGAGAATGCGGTGGGCCGTTTCGCTGCCAGTGAGTGAGAGCTGATTCAATGGCATCTTGCAGGCAATCTTCGGCCAATTGAAAGTCTCGCAAGTCTTTGAAGAGAATTGCAAGCAATTGTCCGTGATGTTCTCGTGCGGCAAAAGCAATTGTTTGCCGCACGTTTTCATTGTGCTGATTAAGTTTGGTCACATCGTATCATAGTCAATATTCATAATGGGGCGCAATTCCACACTGCCAAAGGCAGCGCCGGGGATCATTGCCGCATATTTGATGGCCTCATCAAGAGTGGCGCAATCAAGGATGTAATATCCACCGAGCTGTTCTTTGGTTTCGGCAAACGGGCCGTCCATCGTTTCAGTTTTGCCATGCCGCACACGAACAGTGGTTGCTGTTGCCGTTGATTGTAGTGCTTCACCACCGAGCATCACACCATCTTCCTTGTATGTTTTGTTTGCGCTCTTATAGCCGGCCAGCAACGCTGTAAATTCTGGCGAACCATAAGTGGGATTGGCCTCGGCTGCCGTGTAAATCAATGCTAAATATTTCATTTGAATTCTCCTCGTGTGAATGGTTTATTTGGCGAAAGCGTAGAACAGAATGCTGCCAATTGCAGCCAGAGCAGCAACAAAACTTAATGACGCGCCGGCAATGCGTCCAAATGTATTTAGCTTATCATGTTTAAGGCCAGCAGCATGGAGTATTCGTCCAACAATCAGCAATGCGCCTGAAATGTGAACCCATATATTAGCCACGCCATTCAGTTCGGCCAGCGCCATCAAAAGAAGTATAAATGGAACATTTTCAATGAAATTGCCATGACGCCTGATGCGTTCGGCCAATTGAACGTTGCCACCATCCATAATTGAGATACCGGTTTTTGTGCGCAGCATAATCACATGAGCGGCAAGGCCAAGGCCCATCAATCCCAAGGGCGCTGCATAAAGACTGGTTATTAAAGGTGAACCCATTTTTATCTCCTTCGTGTTTGCGGTGTTCACGGAGAAGACGAATGGAGTTTATTCAAATCGACAAGGTATTAAAAATTATTTTAGTGCGTCCACAAAGTTGTGCGGCCGAATTTGAAATTGTCGCTGTAAGATTTCTTGTTGAGGCGCACAGGTGACACAGGCGTTACCGAATAGGCAATGCCGTTGCGCTTGGCGTAGTCCTCTGCTTCTGCCAAGGTTTCGAATTGGAGTTTCACTTGGGTTGACGTGTCACCACTGGTCCAGCCCATCAAAGGATCGGCGGTCGGCGATGAGACGCGCTCAAACTCTAAAAACCATTCTTTAGATTTGCCTTTGCCAGATTGCATGGCATTGCGCGATGGCTTGTAGATTCGTGCTGGCATATCTGGTCTCCATTGCCGAAGGCTGGTCGGGGCGGCGGGATTCGAACTCGCGACCCCCTGCGCCCAAGGCAGGTGCGCTACCAGACTGCGCTACGCCCCGACTATCCTTGTGGGCGCTGCATAATGATTCCAAACGAGAAGTGCAACTATTCTTCTTTAGTTTTGAAAATTCTGTGAAAAACCTTGTCATTCTGATGGATGCCGAGCCTTTTGGCTGTTCCAGCTGCCAATTCCACCACGCCTTTTACAGGTTCTTGCACACTCACCGTGTCTAGTGATTTGGGAACCGTGTTTTCGGCAATGGCTGCAATGGTGCCATCTTCACGCACAAACAGCATGTCGAGAGACATATATGTGTTCTTCATCCACATGGCCACCGGGCGTGGATCACCAAAATCAAATAACATAGCTTGATCTTGGGGCATAATATGACGGAACATGAGGCCACGCTCGCGCAATTCTGGTGTATCAGCAATTTCTGCCGTCAGTAACGTTGCGGCCAGATCAGTGGATATTGTTATGGGTTCAAGCTTTGGCGGCTCCTGCGCGAAGAGCGTTAGGGGCCACATCACCAAAATTAAAACAAGAACGCGAATATAACACAACATACGCCGCACTCATCCAAATATTTTGTCGAAATAAAGGCTAGTTGGTTAATGGTGGACCTGAATCAAGAGAGTTACGAACTTCGGCTGCCATTTTGCCACGGTTGCTATCGCCATAGCGCACATAGACCCAAGTATCGGGGATCAATTCGGCCATAGCAGTTTTGCGCATCACTTCCATATGAACAAAAATGTCGCCAAGACCTTCGCCTTCACTTACAAAGCCAAAACCACGCGCGCGGTTAAACCACTTCACCTTGGCGCGCACCCAGCCGGTGCTTGGTGCTACAGGATTATGGGTGCGGGCCTTGCGCTCGACAGGATGAATGGCTGTTGATTGATCAACCGAGAGTACGCGCAAACATTGATAGCCCTTCTGGCGGGCTACAACTTCACAGGCCACTCGTGTGCCTTCGAGTGGAGCTTCAAAACCATCGCGCTTCAAACAGCTGAGATGAATGAGAATATCAGGCAGGCCATTGTCAGGAATCACGAAGCCATATCCACGGCCCACATCAAACCATTTCACCAATCCATCAATACGGATGATGTTAACACCATGCTCATTCTCAATACCGTGCTGTGCTTTTTGCACGGCTTCGGCCTTTAGCAATTCATTTGCCGCCATTTTACTAACCCAACCCAATCCCCAAGCGACGAGGGCCTCCTCGTCTACTTAAAGTTAACTTGCTCAAATCTTAACGATTTGTACAGAGTTTCGTTACAGGTGATGGTGGAAAACTTGTTTGAAAGCACTGTTCATCCGTAGGCTGATCAATTCATCTTAAAAATCTCAATCTAACTCATGCACTTGTTGCAAGTGCACAGTAATTTTTTGGGTTTTCCTCTTGGCAAAAAACGGCTTAATGGCAGGGTGCATGGCTGTATTGTGGGCGGCACACACTCACTAAATTTGACAATTGCCGATTCGCAGGTGATGAAATGCACCATCACAGAGGGACAATAAGATGAAATATTTGCATACCATGATCCGCGTTACGGATCTCGATAAATCGCTTGATTTTTTCATCCGCATTTTAGGCTTTGTTGAACAGCGCCGCCATGTGAGCGAGAAAGGCCGCTTCACATTGGTGTTTGTGGCCTGCCCCGAAAGCCCGGAGTGCCCGGTTGAACTCACTTATAATTGGGACCCGGAAGTTTACGCAGGTGGCCGCAGCTTTGGCCATCTGGCCTACCAAGTGGAGAACATCTATGAGTATTGCGAGATGTTGATGAAGCACGGGGTCGTGATCAATCGCCCACCGCGCGAAGGGCGCATGGCTTTCATCAAAACGCCGGATGGCATTTCAATTGAAGTTCTCCAAGCCAATGATGCATATTTGCCAGTGCAAGAGCCTTGGGCTTCCATGCCGAATATTGGCAGCTGGTAAAATATGGGCCGCACGAGCCTATCATGCCGCCCTCACTTTTTATGACCTGCCCATCGCAGCACGAAGTTCAATTTTTGCAGCTTCCATTTCTTTTAAGAAATCGGCATTGTGCAGCATCGCATTGCCAATTGCAGCGCCTGCCATTTTGGAGGCTTCAAGATCGCTTTGGTAATGAACCCCAACAACAAAGCGGCTTTGCCCATATTGAATAGCACGGGCCATGAACGCATCTTTCTTCTCAGGGATCATTTTGGACAAAGTGATGCCTAACAACATGCCGAGAGTGGCGTGACCCGATGGATAGGCGCCCGATGACGAAAGCTTTATGAGTGGCTTAATTGTTGCATCCACCACTGGTGGACGTGGGCGGGCCCAAAGTTTTTTTGCAGGATCAACGGTTGCTCCTTCAGTTGCTGCCACACGTTCAAAGAACTTCGCTGCCATTGGCGCTTTTGCTGGATCAAGTTTCATGCCCATGCCGTCTAAGAAACGGAAAACAGTTTCCTCATCATCTGCAATGGCAAATTTTGCTTGTTCATCGGTGCGGGTGGCTTCCATGGCATGGAAAGCGGCTATTTCAGCCTTGGTTACATCGCTGTCTTTGGCAGGTGGCGTTGGGATCAAATCTAACAAAGCCACATCGGCGTCAGTGATAAAGGGGGCTGAATCTTCAGCAAAACTTGGAGCGATGTTAATCAACATAGCGCCTGCCATCATGGCAATGGCGAAACGGCGAGAAATTATGTTCATGATTGCGTCCTGTTTGATTGATTTTTGAGACGCTGATTTGATAAAAAATTTAAGTGACGGTTGGATGACGCTTAGATGTGCCAGATGCCCTCGACTAAGTTAGCTTCATGTTCACCCGGCCACGGTGGCATGGTGGTGCCGATTGCGGTGAGAATCTCGGTGCCATCATTGCGGAATTGAAAATGGGTGCCGACGGGAATTGATATTGAGAGGCCAGGGCGGACTTCAACGACCTCCTCGGCCTTATCATTTTTGCGCCACAGGCGGCCCTGCCCCCCCGTGAAGAACCAAACCTCCTCTACAGTGCGGTGAGCAACTGCACTGGAAATTTTCCCTGCTGGCAAAGCAAACTGCGCCATTGATCCGCGTGTTGTGCTGGCGAGGAAGCGCACTTCAGAACCATCAGGTGCCATTGCATCTGGTGATATTGATATTTGCCGCGTGATCACGGCATTAACTGCCCACCGTTCACTTCAATAATCTGTCCCGTCACATAGGCGGAGGCTTTATCGCTAGCCAGAAACAAGAATGTGCCCGTGCAATCATCTGCCAAACCCAGCCGCTGCATTGGAATGGATTTGGCCACAGCGGCGCGTTTTTCAGCGGTGGAAAAGCGATCATGAAAAGCCGTGTGAATTGTTCCGGGAGACACGCAATTCACCCGGATATTATAATCAACCAATTCGCGCGCGATGGTTTTGGTGAAGGCTGAAACGAAACCCTTGGCCCCTGCATAAACACTGGCCCCCGGGCTGCCGCCATTGCGCGCGGCAATTGACGTGACGTTGATGATGTTGCCAGACTTTTGCACCTTCATATGATCAGCGGCAATGCGGCAGCAGTGGACGAGTTGACGGCAATTGAGATCAAACACTTTGTCGATGAAGTCATCATTGAGAGCATCAAGATTGGTGCGCGCCACAAGACTTCCAGCATTGTTCACCAACACATCAATACGACCAAATTCTTTGAGGGCAGCGTCGATGAGTTTTTGCGGCGCTGAAGTTTCGGTCAAGTCCAGCTTCATGGTTTTAATGCCAGCAGCTTCAATGGCCTTTAACTCTTCGCCACCACCCAAGTATTGCGCAAACACTTTTGCATCTTGGGCGGCAAAGCCAAGCGAAGCAGCCCCGCCAATGCCAGTGACGCCACCTGTGATGACAACGACTTTGTTTTTTAGATCATTGAACATTTTTGAGTGAAGCTCACATAGAGAAAGAATTAGTAGAAATTGAAAAAACCTATCATGCAATTACACAATTCCCGAAGGACAGTGCAATAACATATAGGCTTTTTCTTTTAGCCACTCTAAGTGGCAAGCTTAATAATAATCTCTCAACCGCAACAGTTCCTAGTCTTACAATAGCTGTCCTGCAGAATGATAGTTGGAGATGTTGAAGTAAATTTCCAGCAATCAGATTCACCTGGTGTATCTGGATTTGCACTACCTTGATTTCCCAGAGAGGGTGGTGGTTCGGCACAACCCGCATTCACCCAATTGCCTTTGCAAAT
>JANLPA010000037.1:0-12341 GCA_031366855.1 Hyphomicrobiales bacterium
TGGGTGGCCGCGTTGAAAGCCGCATTTGCCAAAATCACTTTGCCTGACGGCGTGAGTGCGGCAGCAGGCAAGCCAACCGCAGTCAAGGTGTCTATCGCTGTGCGCGTGCGTTCAAAATCGGCGCGTCCGGCAAACATGGCGGCGCGGGCTAAGTGTGGATAGAGGCTATTGAGGCGTTCGAGAGCAGCGCCTTGAATGGGGCCGCGTTCATAATATTGTTCCACATTCATGATCACCAGATCGCCATGGGGAAGTTGCGTCAGAAAGCCAGCCGCCCAGCCAAAGCCCTCAGCGCGAAACAACTCATTCACCATCGGATCAGTTTCTATTTGGCCGGGATCAAAGTAATCAACTTCGGTTACAAAGCGCGGAACACCAACTAAGCCCTTGGCAATAACGCCAGCGGCACGGGAATTGCGTTCGCCCCACCCTTCATCCAGAAATCGATTTGCGGCTTTTTCCAAAACCGGGATATGTACAAAATGTTGGCCACGCTCGTTTATGCACAACATCGCCGCCCCGGCGGTGCCGCTGATCACACCAAGCTGTTCCAATACTCGGGGCCAAAGCTCGGGCACAATGGCAGCTTCATAGGCTTGGTGCTCGATATCCGCGTAAGCTTGCTCGCTTAGGCCGCCAACGATCTCGTGGTCCACGGTACAGCCTCCCCAGCTTACTGTGGCGCTCAGACTACATGCACAACTTCTCCGACTCCATACCCTAAATGGGGGATGACAGAGTTGTGGGCTTATCCCTAAACAAATCTTAACAGGGCTCAGAATGACTGGGGTCTGAGTCTCGAAATTTAAATTCTAAGGGGAAGGTTTGATTATGAAAATCATGAAATGGCTGGCTTTGGCAGGAGTGATGGCGATTTCGCCAGCGTGGGCTGGTGATATGGAACCTGCCGCCTTTTCCTGGACTGGACTTTATGTGGGCGCCTATGGCGGCTACGCATGGGGTGGCGGCGACCTAGCTGACGCATATTGCGACGGCGTCACAGCTGGCCATTGCATTGACAATGACATCTTTAGTCCAACTTTTGGACAACCAGGAACTTATGTCGCCTCCACCAAAATGTCCGATATCATTGGCGGCGGCTTAGTCGGATTTAACAAAGAATTTGACGGCGGGTTTGTGTTGGGGGGCGAAATGGATTTGGGCTTCGGGGGCTCTTCGGATGCACATTTTGTTTATGGTGAAAATCTGGGCATGAACAGCAACCCAGATATCCAAGTTGGTAATATCGATCTCGGTTTGACAGGATCAGCCCGCATGCGCGCTGGTTTTGCGGTGGATCATTTTATGCCATTCGTGACTGGTGGTGTGGCCTATGCAAAATATGACGCTTCAATAGTGGATGCTGGTAATCCCGACCTGCCACGCTCCGGCAGCGGCAACTTTATCGGTTGGACTTTTGGCGGCGGATTAAATTATGCAGTCACGGATAATCTGATCATCGGCGCAGAATATAGGTTCACCAATTTTGGCAGCCAAGATGTGGGAATGAGCAATCCCGCTTTGGACACTGACACTTGGAACTTTGCTGTTCACGATTTTGTGACCCATGATGTTCGCGTGAGTGCCTCTTATAAATTCTAATCGCCAGACCTCCATCCCTGCACCAAACCCGATGTGTCCTCATGTCGGGTTTTTTTGTTTTTGTCCTGCTAAATGGCAAGCGAGGAGTATTAAAATTATTTAATAACCAAAACAATCTTCCCCGTATGCACACTGCTCTCCATCAGCGCATGGGCGCTCGCGGCTTCTTCTAATGGAAATGTTTTAAAAATTTGCGGTTTGCATTTGCCTGCGGCCAGCAAAGGCCAAACCTTTTCTTCCAATTCTCGTGCAATGATCGCCTTCTCTGCAACTGATCGCGGCCTCAAGGTGGAGCCTGTATATGTCAGCCGTTTTATCATAATGGGCAGAAAATCAGCTTCGATCTTGGAGCCCTTCTGAAAAGCAATCTGCACAATGCGGCCATTCAAAGCTGCCACTTTCAAATTGCGCTGAACATAATCCCCACCCACCATATCAAGAATAACATCAGCTTTAAGGTTTTGCTTTTCCATCTCCACTGCAAAATCAGATGCTTTGTAGTTGATTGCCACGTCAGCTCCTAAAGCCA
Source organism: Hyphomicrobiales bacterium (assembly GCA_031366855.1). GTDB lineage: Bacteria > Pseudomonadota > Alphaproteobacteria > Rhizobiales > Aestuariivirgaceae > Aestuariivirga. The sequence goes on from JANLPA010000037.1 coordinate 2,132, forward strand.
AACACGCAGCACACTTTTCATCGCTGCCCGCCGTAACAACAACCTTAGCGCCAAAATGCTTCGCCAACATAAGGGCCGTGGTGCCAATGCCGCTGGAGCCGCCGTGAATTAAAATGGTCTCGCCCGCCTTCAAAGCGCCACGCTGAAACACATTGGTCCACACGGTGAAATAGGTTTCCGGCAGTGCCGCCGCTTCCACCAGTGAGAAACCAGCTGGCACCGGCAAAGCATTGTCTTCCGCCGCCACGCAATATTCAGCATAGCCGCCACCCGGCACCAAAGCGCACACCTGATCACCAAGCTGATAACGCTTCACCCCTGCCCCCAGCGACACCACTTCGCCAGCCACTTCAAGGCCTGGAGTGAGCGGAGCACCCGCAGGCGGCGGATAACCGCCCTTCGCCTGCAAAATATCAGGCCGGTTAACGCCAGCCGCTGCCACTTTAATCAAAACCTGCCCCGCACCCGCCTCAGGCTGCGTGATATTTTCCAAAACCAACTTCTGGTTAACAATGGCAATGGCTTTCATGTGGTTCATTCTTGGATTCCGATCAAACACTTGAGCCCGAATTGGGACTGGTGCATCATCCTACCAAACTTGAGGAGCAAACCCTATGGACTTAGAAAATGAACCCCGCCCCAAGCCAAACATGGTTATCGGCGAGAACTTGGACGACATTTCAGTGGCCGAATTGGAACAGCGTGTTAGCGCTTTAGACTCCGAGATTGCCAGAATACGCGCTGAAATTGCAAAAAAACAATCAAGTAAAGCAGCAGCAGCTGCTTTTTTCCGATAATGGCTGGAAAACCGCTCAAATATTAACTAATTTTTAAGTCTTAACGTTTACCCTGATTTTAACCCAGAGTTTCTGGGTTTCTCCGAGTGGTATCTGTCCACTCTGTTTGACGCCTCCCTGTTTAAACTCAAAGCCGCGTTTTTACGCGGCTTTTTTTCTGGCATCAAAATTGCTCCCTTAATCTTTGATTGACCATATTGACGATTGCGGCATCTCAGACCATGATCAGATTTGGGGAAAAGTTTATGTTTGTGCGTAAGGGGATGTTAAACATGCGGGACCAGTTGGCCATGAAGTCAGGCGCCATAGATTTTCTGGCAAAATTCACCGATTCAGAACAGTTTGAAAAAACCTTCAAAGAAGGCATGGGTCTGGTTGAAGAAACGGCAAATTATTTAGATGGCGATGGCCGCGTGGATGCCCGCGTTTTAGATCGCACGGGTGCCATTGCTTACGCCACCGAATCCATGCGCCTTACAACACGCCTCATGCAAATGGCCTCTTGGCTGCTGCTGCAACGCGCCATATCATCAGGTGAAATGAACCATGATGAAGCGCTTCGTGAAAAACACCGCATTAACCTTGCAGAAATCGGCCGCGGTCACGATCTCAAAGGCGCGGAACAAATGCCTGATGGCTTGAGTGCTTTGGTTGATCGTTCTTTGCGTCTGCTTGAGCGCATCAAAACGCTCGACAGCATGTTAAACCGCAGCGCCAGCAACGACGAAACAGTGAGCCCGATTATCGCACAGCTTAATATGTTGGAGCGCGCCTTTAAGGTTGGGTGAGCCTAGCTCCAATTTCCGCGTTCAGCATCTTTCGGCATATCAATTCCAGCGCGGTGCATGAAGGCATCGCTATGCACTGTGATCTGCGTGTCCTTGAGATGCACCACTGCATACATCGGTGGCTCATCACTATAAACTGTGGGCACTGAACCACCCACCAATGGCAATTGATGATTGAGGCTGGGCAATGCCGAGAATGAAATGCCGTGCCATTGCCCACTGATAGTTCTGTGGGCGTGGCCAAAAAAAATGTGGCGCACATTATGGCCGGAAAGCAAATCGCCAAAACCCTCGCCATCTTCCAGCGGGATCAAATCCATCAAGGGATGATGAATTGCAAAAGGTGGGTGGTGCATGAATATATACGTTGGTGCCCCCGCAATTTTTTCCAACGCCGACTTCAACCATGTGCGCCGCGCCTCATCCAGTAAACCCGCTGAAGACGCTCCACCTTTTAATGTATCAAGGCAAATAAAGTGCTGCCCTTGCAATGACCAGTGCATTTGCACAAAACCATTTCCACCAAACACCGTCTGAAAATTTTCGCGGTCATCATGATTGCCCATCATCAAGTGAACCGGAATTTTGAAACCCCGCAAACACTTTTGCAGCGCCAAATATGAAGCCATATCACCCCGCTCGGCCAAATCACCAGAGATCACACAAAACGCAGCATCAGCATGATGCAAAGCCACATCCACCAAGCACATCTGCAACCGCGCCAATGGATCAAGCCCCCAAAGCTTTTCGCCAGCCGGCACCAAATGCAAATCGGTGATGTGAATGAACTTCATGGGTTTAAAGAATAAAATCCCCATTCCACGCGGGCAAACTATCTACGCCGCTTGGGTCAAAAGTGAAATTACCAGCCTGCACATCGGCAAGTGTGTGATTCTGCAAAATCACCGTGCTGTTCACACCATACTTAATATAGAGATCAGCACCCGTTTGCGTGAACACCAAGTTCGCCATTGATGTCACCTTGCTATTGCCAGCAAAAATAATCGTGTCGCCACTTAAACCAAATGTGAAGTCGGTGATCTTGTCGAGGTCATCCCCCATCTTAAACAAAAATGTGTCATGGCCCGCACCACCCGTCAGCACATCGCGCTTCAAGCCGCCAACAATAAAATCATCGCCAGCTCCACCGTTCAGCTTATCTGCCCCACCCTTGCCATTTAAATAATCATTGCCACTGGTGCCGCGAATATCATCCTTAGCCCCAGCCCCCACCGCGTATTTAAATGTGATCTGATTTTCAGTATAAAAATTCACCGAGGCATGATTTGTGCCACCATGGCTCACCAGTGACCAAATATCATTTAGCCCGCTGGTATCTTGCGGTGGATCATATTGCAGAATAGCGCGGTCCACCGTCACCACATTGCCTGAGTCTGGTGAGCCATGAAAATTAATGTCGCGGTTTGTGGTGTTGATCTGCACATGATTGCCAGATTCAGCATTCCACGCCGATAAAACAAAGGCATGGCGACCGTTCAACAAATCCAAGCCACTAAAATTATTGTTGAAAGCTTCCGACAACAGAATGCCATACCCATTGCCATCACCACCTTTGTTGACGGCGCCATCCACTCGAATATCAGCGCCCGTAAACCCAATGCTGGATGTGAGCGAAAGCCCATTGCTGGCCGCATTCAAAATTGAAACATGCGAAACGCTGCCACCAGATACACCCTTAATATCAATCGCACTCATGCTATCATAAGCGGGCAGCGGATTAACGAAATCAAAAGCATTGGCTTGAGGCAAATCATTGGTTACTGTGAAATCAGAAAGCTGCACATTTTTCAAAAGATCAATCGCAAACACCCGCGTTTCCACAGCGTCCATGGCAAATGGCACACCGGATTTTAGAAAAACTGTGTTGCCTTCAATATGATCAATCTCTGCAATATACTCTCGAAACGGGCGGCTGGCAGCATCCGTCATGGAAACATTGGTCCAACCATTTGCATCCAGATAGCTTTGTGTGTTCGGCTGATAGATATAAATTGAATCTCCCGCATGAAGGACTGCGGCATTGCCCACAGTGATCGAAGTCTGGCCTTTGGCAATGGAACTGGTGGCTGTGCTCACATAAGTTTTGGTGCCACCAGAAACTTGAATGTCGCTCGCTTCAGCACCCGCCGCAAAACTGAAATGCAAATTGGTGCCCGCTTCACTTTCGCCACGCAATGTCACATCCGAGCGCGAAATTACAAGCGGCGCATCAAAATTATGTATGCCATTTTCCAGAATAAAAATGCTGCCGGGATCTGCATTTGCAATCAATGCATTCAAAGCCGCCGCCGTAACACTTGTGCCGATCATAATTGTCTGTGCCGCCATGATACGCAAACCCTCACAAAACGCCGCTCCTGCTTTGATGTTAGCAAAACCCCTGCCATTCACAACATGATTCACAAGAGGTTAATGAACTGTATCAAAATGGCACATACACCAAAACTCAGTGCGAGTGATGATGGTGCAAATCTGGAAAATGCGGATGCTTATGCCGCATTGGTTTATGCTCATGCGAATGTGAGTGCGGCTCTAAAATTTCATCGTCATGCGCATGTTGGTGGTGTGCATCATGCGAGTGAATATGGTCGTGGGTTAACTCAACATGATCATGGTCATGTTCGTGTTTTTCTAACAAGTGAATGAGCAGGCCAATTGCCATGAGTGCACCTGCCGCCACCAACTGCACACTTGGATGCTCTTGCAAAAATACAATGGCAACAATCGCGCCTACAAATGGTGCCAGAGAAAAATATGCACCTGTGCGCGCTGTTCCAACATGGCGCAACGCCAACATGAAAAAAACCAAGCTAACACCGATGCTGAAAAAACCCACAAGCGAAGCGGCAAGTACCAAATTGAAACTTGGAATGTCAGAACCCAGACTGAAAGCCAAAACGACGTTGACGAGACCAGCCACTGCACACTTATAGCTGGCAATTTGCACCGGATCAGAAGCCGAAAGTTTGCGCGTGAGATTATTATCCACACCCCAAGCAAAGCAAGCCATAACAATAAACAGGCCGCCACTCCCAAAACTAAAACTCGTTCCATCCCACGCTAAAACCACCGCACCACAGAGAATGGCAAAGGCACCAAGCAATAAGCGCCGATCAACATTTTCACCAAAAACCATCCACGCCAACACCATGGTGAACAGCCCTTCCAGATTAAGAAGCAATGCTGCCGAACTTGCTGTTGTTAGTTTCAGCCCAAACATTAGAAGCAAGGGTCCAGCAACGCCACCAATTAAGATCACTGCGATAAGCCATGGGTAATCTGCTGCTTTTAAAGATGCTTCGCCAACCCATAATTTAGTTCTGCGCAACAGCAATAGCCCAACACCTGCTCCCAAATACATCAATCCTGCAAGCAGCCACGGATTAATGGTTCCCAAAAGTAGTTTAGATAGCGGTGTTGAAACACCAAAAAGTATGGCAGCCCCCAAAGCATAAGGAACGCCGGGCCAAAGGTGGGAATGTTGTGATGTGCCCATTTGTTTAGTTTAACAGCAAAATTCGCCGCTAACCACCAAACAAAAAAGCCCGGCACAAAGGCCGGGCTTTTGAATTTTTGGAAGTCGCTTACTTCTTAAGGAAGCTATACTTGTCGTTGAAGCGCGATACGCGGCCACCACGATCGAGAATTGTTGTTTGGCCACCGGTCCATGCTGGGTGCGAAGCTGGATCAATATCCAAGTTCATTGTAACGCCTGCGCTGCCATAGGTGGAGCGGGTCACAAATTTTGTGCCATTGGTCATCACAACGGTGATGGGGTGATAGTCGGGGTGGATATCAGCTTTCATTTATGTAACTCTTAATTCAGGTGCAATTGGTTTCGGTGGCGGTCTATAGGATAAATATAGTGCCCGCACAAGAGCCGAGCTAAACAAGGTAAAATGAGCAACGATTACGAAAGACAAGCTAAATCCCGTCAGAAATCCAAGGACTTACGCCCCCTAGCGCGACTGCTGCCATTTCTGTTGAGATATCGCGGCCGTGTGGTGATTGCCATAGTTGCGTTGCTGGTGGCTTCTGCCGCCACCCTCATCATCCCAATCGCGGCTCGCCGCGTGTTGGATTATGGCTTTAACGCTGAGAGCGCCCAAACCGTAAACTCATATTTTGCCGCAATGTTTGCTGTGGTTGCGGCATTGGCCACGGGTTCTGCCGTGCGCTTTTATTATGTGATGTGGATTGGCGAACGCGTGGTGGCTGATGTGCGCGATGCGCTGTTTAGTCATTTGATTGCGTTAACACCCTCATTTTATGAAACCCAAAAAACTGGCGAAGTGGTCTCGCGCCTCACTGCTGATACTACACAAATTAAATCCGCCTTCTCGTCCACAGCTTCAGTGGCGCTGCGCAACATTGTTATGCTTATCGGCACGTTGGCTTTGATGATTTACACCAGTCCACGTTTGTCTGGCTTAGCAGCGTTAGCGATTCCAGCAGTGGTTTTGCCACTGGTGTTTTATGGCAGGCGTGTGCGTTCACTTTCGCGCAAAGCCCAAGACACATTGGCAAGCTCGGCAGCCTTTGCGCAAGAGCGTTTGACTGGCATCACCGCGATACAATCCAACACGCAAGAAGCAGCAACAACCAAAACATTTTCAAACGCAACTGTCGAAGCTTTTGAGGCTGCACAATCGCGAACGCTTGCCCGCGCCGTTCTCACGTTCGCAATCATTTCCGTTTCTCTCAGCGCCATCGTTGGCTTGTTATGGTATGGGGCAAATGAAGTGGCCAATAAAAGTCTTTCTGGCGGAACGCTGCTGCAATTTTTGCTTTACGCAGTGATGGCCGCAAGTTCGCTTGGCCAATTGTCCGAGGTCTGGGGAGACATTCAATTGGCCGCTGGTGCCGCTGAACGCATTTCCGAATTGCTGGATGAGAAACCTGCAATCACATCGCCCCTCTATCCAGAACCTCTGCTTAAGCCAGTGAAGGGTGCTGTGGAATTCCGCAATGTAGATTTCAGATATCCGGCACGGCGCGAAGCAAAAGTGCTGAGCGATATTTCATTTGTCGCCAACCCCGGCGAAGTGATTGCAATTGTCGGCCCATCAGGCGCGGGCAAAACTACGCTCTATGCCTTGCTGCAACGTTTTCAAGAACCTGAAAAAGGCGAGATCACTTTGGATGGCGTAGACATTTCAAAATTGAATCTGGAAGATTTGCGCGGGGCCATTGCCACCGTGCCGCAAGACCCTACAATTTTCTCCGGCACCATTGCAGAAAACATTCGCTTGGGCCGTCCTGAAGCCAGCATGGAAGATGTGATCGCCGCAGCCAAAGCCGCCCGTGTTGCCGAGTTCGCAGAAAAACTCCCGCTGAAATATGAAACTTTGTTAGGCGAACGCGGCGTTACTCTCTCGGGCGGCCAGCGCCAACGCCTCGCCATTGCTCGCGCCATTTTGCGCAATGCACCTGTGCTGCTGTTGGATGAGGCCACCAGCGCTTTAGATGCTGAAAGTGAATCGCTGATTCAAGAAGCGCTCGAGGGCCTCACCAAGGGCCGCACCACATTGGTGATAGCCCACCGCCTCGCCACGGTGCGCGGAGCGGACCGCATTATCGTGTTGGAACAAGGCAAGATTGCAGGCATCGGCACCCACGCGCAGCTGATCAAGAAGAGCCCACTCTACGCGAAGCTGGCGAAGTTGCAGTTTACCTCCCACTAGTTAGCGCTCAGTGAGCTTCAACTCAATGCGCCGATTTTCTGATTTGGCTTCTTCGCTATCTCCCGGAGCCAGCGGCTGAAACTCGCCAAAGCCAGCGGCTACCAAGTGATTGGGAGAAACCCCTTGGGCCACCAGATATTTCACAACTGAAATAGCCCGCGCCGCTGAAAGTTCCCAGTTTGATTGGAACACGCTGCCGTGCAATTGATCCGTATCCGTATGCCCGTCCACACGCAGCACCCACGCAATGTCTGGTGGAATTTCGGCTTCCAGTTGTTTGACAGCATCAGCCAATTTTAACATTTCAGCCTGGCCCGCCTCGTTCAAATCAGCATTGCCTTTTGAGAACAAAACTTCGGCCTGAAATACAAAGCGGTCTCCCACAACCAAAATATCAGACCGCTGCGATAGAATTTGCCGCAAGCGCCCGAAGAATTCTGAGCGGAATTTTGAAAGCTCCTGCACCTTTTGCGCCAGTGCTGTATTCAGCCTGCGCCCCAAATCTGCAATCTGCGTTTCCGATCCACGATTGCGCGCTTCGCTATCATCAAGAAGCGCTGAAATCTGCGAAAGCTGGCGGCGCATGGCAGCAATTTGCTGGTTGAGCAATTCCACTTTTGCCAAAGCATCGGATGATAATTTCTTCTCATCATCTAAAGCCGTTTGCAATCCGGTGATGGTTGAACCTGCTGATGTGGCATTGCTGTTTTCAGCTTGTAAACTTGCCAGCAGGTCCGCCGTCTTCACCTTTTGGGCATTGAGATCATCGGTGAGTGACAATAACATCGCATCTGAATCAGCTTTACCCGCTTTTTCTAAAGCCAACAATTGCGTGAGTTCAGAAATTTGTGATTTCAACTGACCCAGAACTGAATCCTGACCAGAAATTTGCCGCGCCAATAAAAACTGCGCGATCATAAAAACCGAGAGCAGAAAAATAATGACCAACAACAGTTGCGCCATAGCATCCACAAAGCCCGGCCAATAGGGCGCTTCTTCATTCCGGCGGCGGCGCGAAAGGGCCATGATTATTCGCGGCCCTTGCCAGTGCCACGAATAAGCAGCCGCTGAATTTCAGCCTGTTGCACCTGCTGCGATTGAATCCATTGCCGCACCATTTTTTGTTCTTCACGCATTTGCTGAACCAGATTAGCCACAGCATCCGCGAGTTGCTCAGTGGCGTTATCGCCATCAGCAATACCCATAGTGCCAACACCACGGCCATTTTCAAATTGGGTACCAAATTTTTCAAACGTCTTTTGCAAATTCTGCAAATCAATGCGCAAGAAGGCAGGCATCATCGAGCCACCACCATCGCCTGCTTGCACATCGGTAATGGTTGAAAGCCAATCTTCTAAATTATGATAGAAACGGTTCTGGGCTTGGCCTGCATTCAAATCCAAAAAGCCCAATATCAAAGACCCCGCCAAACCAAACAGGGAAGACGAAAACGAAAGCCCCATGCCTTCAAGCGGCTTTTGAAGCCCACGCTTCAACTCATCAAAAACTTGCGCTGATTGACTTGACCCCACATCCAAATTGCGGATTGCTTCACCCACTGATTGCACAGTGTTAAGCAAGCCCCAGAATGTTCCGAGTAGGCCAAGAAAAATCAAAAGGCCAATGAGATATTTCAAAAGGTCACGCGACTCGTCCAACCGTGAGGCCAGCGAATCCAACAATGATCGCATGGTCTGGGGTGAGAGCACTGTGCGCCCCGAAGCATCGCCTAAAATCGTGGACATGGGCGCCAGAAGCTGAGGCGGCTCCTGCTCATTGCCCTGCCCCACCTTAAAACCATTGAGCCAATTCACTTCCGGAATTAAACGCCACACCATGCGGAACGCAAACAGCGTGCCAAGCACCAAAGTGACCACAATCAAACCATTTAAAAACGGGTTGGCCATAAAAGCCACTTTGATCGTGGGAAACAGCACCGCCGCAATAACCGCCACCAGCAACACAAAAACCAACATATGCACAATTTTCACATGTGGTTTTTCAACAATAATCGCTTCTTGCGCCATAACCAGCCTTCACCCCAAATGCACCTAATGTGCAGTGTGGTTGTCAATCTAGACGATTAAATGGCGAATGGGGAGAGGGGAAAGTGAATGACTGAAATCATCCGGACTACAGGGACCTCATCCGGCCTTCGGCCACCTTCTCCAGAGGACAAGGGCAAAGTATTAAAGTTCGGTATTTGATTTTACCCTTCTCTTCTGGAGAAGGTGCCCCAACGGGGCGGATGAGGTCCCTTAGTTCAAGTTCAAACGTAAAGGACTTGTGCACTATTCAGGTTATGAATTTTTAGATAAACACAATGAGATGAAGCAGATCAAACCTATCCGCAGTGAAAAAGATTATGAAGCTGCTATAGCCGAAGTTGAATCGCTTTGGGGTTCAAAGAATGGCACAGCAAAGGGTGATCGCCTCGATGTTCTCGCCACGCTGATTGAATCATGGGAAGCTGCAAATTATGCAATGGACCAACCAGACCCCATCGAAGCCATAAAGTTCCGCATGGAACAGCAAGGCCTCACCCGCAAAGATTTAGAAGGCATCATCGGCACAAGAGCCCGCATCGCCGAAGTGCTAGACCGAAACGCGGACTTTCCATTGCAATGATTAGAAGACTGAATGCAGAGCTGCACATTCCAGCAGAGATTTTGATTAAGCCGACGCGGAAGAAGGCAGCCTAACAATTTTGTACAAGCTGTTTTTCCATCAAGAAAGTGGTTCCGAATGGGCTACTCTCACTTCTCACTAGCAAGTAACCAAACTTCTCGTAAAAGCCTTTTGCTGTAATTGACGATGAAAGAAATATGTCAGTGGTTTTCTTTTCAATTGCAGCCAGTTCAAGTTTGGCAAGCAGCTTGCTTCCAATACCCCGTCCCTGAAATTGAGGATGCACAAAAAG
>JANLPA010000007.1:0-8522 GCA_031366855.1 Hyphomicrobiales bacterium
TGCTTGCGGCCAGACCTCACCGTGCCCGCCTGCCGCTATCATTTAAGCCACGCGGAAAATGTGAGTGCTGAAGCAAAATACTGTTACCTCGGCCCAGCTTTTCGCTTTCCTGATGAGCGCCTTAGCCCTCAAGAGTTTAACCAAGCAGGCCTTGAATGGTTTGGCGTGAGCGACATTGCATCCGAAGCGCGTATTTTAAAACTCGCAATTTCCGCGCTTGAAGCAGCAGGGGCTACGGGCCTCAAAGTAACCTTGGGCGATGTGGGCCTGTTCAGCGCCTTGCTCAATGACACTGAAATGCCGGATCGTTGGCGCAGGCGTTTGCGCCACCAGTTTTGGCGGCCTCAAGCGTTCCAAAATTTGCTTGCAACATTTGCCGCTGGAAACAGCCAAAAGCGCACCAGCATTTCGCCCGTCGTTGATGAATTTAAAAATGGTGATGCCGCGGCCACTTGGCTCGATCAAAATAATATTCCATTGCAAGGCACGCGCACCTTGGCTGAAATTTCTTCGCGCCTCGCTGAGAAATTTGCCGACCGTTCGCAAAAACCATTAGACCCACTGAAGCGTCAAGCCATCGAAAATTATTTAAATATCGAAGGGGCCGCAACCGATGTGCCCTTGCTGCTCGAAGCCATCAGCGCCAGTGAGCAATATCATGCGGCCTGTGCATCTTTCACCAAGCGCTTGGAGCTTTTTGAAGATGCTGGCCTCAACCCGCGCCGCTTCAAGTTCTCCGCAAATTTTGGCCGTGAATTAGAATATTATACAGGCTTCGTTTTTCAAATCGAAGCCGACTCCGCCCATGGCCCTGTGGCCATAGCGGGCGGCGGGCGTTATGATGAGCTGCTTTCTGATTTAGGATCAGCGCAAAAAGTTCCGGCTATCGGTTGTGCCATTCACACCGAACGTTTAGCGGCGGTGCTGGCATGAACGCGCTCACACTTGCCATCCCCTCCAAAGGCCGCTTGATGGAATCCGCCGCCGAGCTTTTCGAGAAGGCCGGATTCAAGATAGAACGCAGCGGCACCGAGCGTGGCTATCGTGGAAAATTATTGGGTGTTGATGGCGTTGAAATCGCATTTCTCTCGGCCTCCGAAATTGCGGCCAACCTCAAATATGGAAAAATTGATGCCGGCATCACCGGCGAAGATTTGCTGCGCGAAGCCATTGCCCCCGACAATAAAATTGCTGATGTGGCGATGCGTTTAAACTTCGGCCCAGCCAATGTGATTGTGGCAGTGCCTGAGTGCTGGCTTGATGTGGCGGTGATGGCTGATTTAGACGATGTTGCCGAGCAGTTTTATCAAACGCATGGCCGCCGCTTGCGCGTGGCCACCAAATATCTCGCCCTCACGCGCCGCTTCTTTGCCGAAAAAGGCGTCACAGGTTATCGCATTGTCGAAAGCCTTGGTGCCACCGAAGGTGCCCCTGCCGCAGGCACCGCCGAACTGATTGTGGACATCACCACATCGGGGGCAACGCTTTCTGCCAATGCGTTGAAGATTTTGGACGATGGTTTAATTTTGAAATCCTGCGCAGTGCTGGCTGTGGCCGACACCCATAAAACAGATGCACGCATAATAAAAATAATTACATCCTTAAGTGGAATTATCGACGCAATTTAAGCACTTTCATAAAGCGTTTAATTGCTATCTGCTTTGTATTTATATAATCTAGCAGCTTAAAAGTTGTGCTGGGCATTTTCACACATCATTATGAGCTAAGGCTTGGTTAGATTGAAAAGATCGATTCTTGCGTGGAAAAGGTATCGCCCCCGGTCCTTACTGCTGCTGAGAATGGGTCTGATTTCGCCAGTTGCCTGAGCAGGGAGCCTGCGGGAAACTGCGGGCTCCCTGTGATTCTTTTCTGAAGCAAAGGCGCGTGAAGTTGAAACCGCTCTTAAATGTCGAAATCGGCTTTGTGCCTAAAATGGTTAGCATGTTGCGCGAAGGCTACAATGGCCGTGCGCTCAGAGCTGACACTATTGCGGGCCTCACAGTTGCAATTGTCGCTCTGCCCTTATCGATGGCAATTGCCATAGCGTCTCATGTTTCGCCAGACAAAGGCTTGTTCACCGCAATTGTCGGTGGCTTTTTCATTTCGCTTCTGGGCGGCAGTCGTTTTCAAATTGGTGGACCAGCGGGTGCCTTCATCGTTTTGATTGCTTCAATTGTTGATCGTTACGGTTTTGAAGGTTTGCAATTGGCCACACTGATGGCAGGCGTGATGATATTTGTGGTGGGAGCATTGCAGTTGGGGTCCTACATAAAATATGTGCCGCATGCTGTAACTGTGGGCTTCACAGCGGGCATAGCCATCATCATTTTCTCAAGTCAGATTAAAGAGCTTCTTGGATTAAATTTGGCAGGTGCTGAACCTGCGTCGTTCCTGCCCAAGCTTCTCGCTTTGTGGCAAGCACTGCCCACCTTCAATTTGTCAGCACTACTAATCGCCATTGTTACGATTGCAATTATAATTCTAGTACGAAAATTTAAGCCGCGTTGGCCGGCTTTTCTAGTAGCAGTCACAGTGGCATCGGTAATCACCACTGTGTTCCACATGAGCGTCGTCACCATTGCCAGCAAATTTGGTGGCATTCCATCAAGTCTGCCCGCTCCGCATCTGCCTGCATTTAGTTTTGATCTTATGGTGAGGTTGCTGCCAGATGCATTGGCCATCACATTTCTTGGCAGCATTGAATCTCTGCTCTCTGCCGTAGTGGCAGATTCAATGAGTGGCAGACAACATCGTTCAAATATAGAGTTGATGGCCCAAGGCGTTGCAAATGTTGCCTGCGCCATATTTGGTGGCATGGTTGCAACTGGAACTATCGCAAGGACAGCAACCAATGTGCGCGCTGGCGCTCATGGTCCCATTTCCGGAATTTTGCATTCCGTATTTTTATTGCTGTTCATGATGCTCGCAGCCCCACTGGCTGGGTATATTCCGTTGGCGGCGCTGGCAGGAATTCTAGCTGTGGTGTGCTGGGGCATGGCAGACAAGGCCGAGTTTAAAGCCATGCTCAAAGCTTCGCATGGTGTCACCCTCGTATTCTTGAACACGTTGGTGCTGACGATATTAGTGGATCTCACCACAGGTATAGTTGTTGGTCTTATCTTGGCTAAGCTTGTGCAAATGGTTCAAAGAACAAAAGACAGCGGCCAAATTCAGCCATGAAATTGACGAACCTGCAGAATAACGCTCCACTGCACCAAATTTGATTCGGACGGAGAACCCCAAATGCGCTTGAAACTTACTGCTGCTGCCCTGGCCTTAACGCTCACATCAACAGCAGCGCTGGCTGCAACCTGTGGCAACACGGTTCAAGGTTTTAAAGGTTTCCTTGCTGCGGTAAAAAAAGATGCGGCTGCCCAAGGCATATCAGGTGAGGTTTTAGCAAATCTTGATGGCCTGCAATATGACACCGGCATTATCAAACGTGACCGCGCCCAAAATGTTTTCGCGCAAAGTTTTTTACAATTTTCAGGCCGCATGGCCAATGATGGTCGCGTGTCGCGTGGCCGTGAGTTGATTGTTAAATACAAAGATATTTTTGATGCTGTGCAGCAAAAATATGGCGTGCCAGCTCCAGTGATCACCGCCTTCTGGGCCTTGGAAACAGATTTTGGCGCCGACATTGGCAAGTCACCAACGCTTCAAGCCTTGGTCACATTGGGCTGGGATTGCCGCCGCCCCGAAAAATTCCGCCCGCAAATTATTCCAGCTTTAATGCTCATTCAAAATGGCGATTTATCACCCGAAGAAATGCGTGGCGCGTGGGCTGGCGAAATTGGTCAGACGCAATTTATGGCTTACGACTATAATGAAAGTGCCGTTGATTTTGATGGCGATGGCCGCCGCAATTTGCGTGATTCAATTCCAGATGTAATTGCTTCCACCGCTAATTTGCTCAAAAAGCACGGCTGGCAAGCGGGGCAACCTTGGTTGCAAGAAGTGCAAGTGCCGGCTGAACTTCCATGGGAACAAGCCGATCTTGCTATTCAACTGCCCCGCGCGCAATGGGCCCAATGGGGCGTGAAAGCTATTGGCGGAAAAGCACTGAAGGCTGATAAAACGCCAAGCACTTTGCTGTTGCCGATGGGACGCAATGGCCCAGCCTTCTTAGCTTATAGCAACTTCACAACATCTTATCTCAAATGGAATGAGAGCTTGGTTTACTCAACTACCGCAGCTTATCTTGCCACCCGAATTGCTGGTGCTGGCAAATTGAGCCCTGGTCGTGAAGCCGTAACGCCACTGGACTATAAGCAACTTGTGGCCTTGCAAGATATTCTAACTGGCCTTGGCTATGATGTTGGAAAATCTGACGGTAAAATTGGTGCGGGCACCAGAGCAGCCGTGAAAGCCGAACAACTTAAACTTGGAATGCCACCTGATTCATATCCAGATGCTGATCTCTTGGTCAGGCTTTCGTCGAACTGATCACTCGTGCCGCAGCGCCTCGATTGGATCGAGGCGGGCGGCATTGCGCGCCGGAAAAAACCCGAATACCAAACCAATCAAACCTGAAAACCCGAATGCCAAGGCCAGAACTTTCACATCTGGCGCAAACGGAATATCGAGCAGGCTTGACGCAAGGCCAGCAAGGCCCAAGCCCAGCGCCACACCCAATGCGCCGCCCAGTAAACATAACACCACAGCTTCGACTAGGAACTGCGTGAGCACTTGTGAGGCGAGAGCTCCAATCGCCAAACGAATGCCAATCTCGCGCGTGCGCTCGGTGACCGACACCAGCATGATGTTCATAATGCCAATGCCACCCACTAAAAGTGAAACAGCAGCCACTGCCCCTAGAAGCCCGGTCATAATTGTGGTGGTCGAACTCATGGTGGCGGCAATCTGCGTTAAGTCGCGCACGGAAAAATCGTTTTGATCATATTCGCCAATGTGTCGTGTTTCGCGGAGCACTAGTGTGATTTGATCTTGCGCAGTTTTAACCGCAGCCGGGCTATTGGCGGAAACAGCAATGCTGGCAATTTTACTGTTGCCCGCAATGCGGCGCTGAAATGTGCGTAACGGCATCACGACCAAATTATCTTGATCGGAACCAAAGGCTGATTGACCTTTAGAGCCAAGCACTCCAACCACGACGCAGGGCATTTCCCCCACTCGAATGGTCTGTCCAATGGGTTCTAGATTTAGCAACAGGGCGCTCACAATTGTAGTACCCACCACGCACATATTGCTGGCCGCCCGCACATCACTTTCATTAAAACTGCCACCTTGAATAAAGGTCCAATCCTGCGCCACAAAAAACGCTTCATCAGCCCCTGTGATAGTCGCATCAGTGCTCGTGGCATCAAACACCACAGTGCTTTGCTTGCTGGCGGAAGGGGCAATGGCCCGCACATCTGAAACACCAGCACGCAATGCTTCTATATCGCGCTCATTAAAGCTGCGAGCATCGCTGCCACCCGGTGGTCCAGACCCTTGCACACCGGGCCGCACCATCAACATGTTGCTGCCGAGCTTGGCAATATCTGATGAGATTTTTTGGTTAGCCCCAGAGCCAATCGTAACTAGCGCAATCACTGCTGCAACACCAATCACAATGCCAAGTAAAGTGAGGAACGAGCGCAGCACATTGCGGCGCACCGATCGTAACGCGAGTTTAATGGATTCCCACAACATCAGGCAGCCACTTTCTGTCGGTCTTCGGCTATCTTGCCATCGGCAAAGCTAATAATGCGGTCGGCATATTCTGCCATGTCAGCTTCATGCGTCACCATGATCACCGTAATGCCGCGCTCACGGTTTAGCCGTCGGAGCAAACGCATAATATCGTGGCTGCGTTCGCTGTCTAAATTGCCAGTGGGCTCATCAGCCAAAAGAATAAGCGGATCACTGACGATTGCCCGCGCAATGGCCACACGCTGTTGCTGTCCGCCCGAAAGTTCACCCGGCCTGTGCTCCTCACGGTCAGCAAGCCCAACTGCCTCCAAAGCAAGCCTTGCTTTGGCATGGCGTTCGCTGCGCGAAAGCCCACGGTAAACCAATGGCAATTCCACATTTTCGAGGGCCGTAGTACGCGCCAATAAATTGAAACCCTGAAACACAAAGCCCAAATAATTCCGCCTCAGCAAAGCGCGACCATCACGAGTGAGGGCGGTGATATCAACACCATTGAAGGAATAAGTGCCGGAGCTTGCCGTGTCCAAACAGCCCAAAATGTTCATGGCAGTTGACTTGCCAGAACCAGATGCACCCATAATGGCCACAAATTGCCCAAGCTCAATATCAAGATTAAGCCCAGCCAAGGCCCGCACCTGAGCGCCACCTTCTCCATAAATCCTCGTCACATTGCGCAGTGAAATCACTGGGCGCTGCCCTTAACGGAAATGATAACATCATCGCCAACTTTAAGCGCATCACCCGTCACCACAGTTTGCTTCCCATCGCTCAAACCTGTTTTAATTTTCAATTCAACCGGCGCACCATCACGAAGCACCCAAAGGCTGCGTGTGCCATCAGCGGCCACGACCGGCTTCTCGGCTTTATCATTGCGCGGGAAACGCGGCATGAATAATTGCGTAATGGAAAAACCACTGCTCTTTTTTTGAACAGCTGGCACATAACGCAAGGCTTCGTTGGGAATAACCGTCGCCCCCTTCACTTCATTGACGATGATCCGCGATGTAGTTGTCATCCCCGGGCGCAAGGCCAAATCGTCATTGGCTGCCGCCAGAACAGTTTTATAAGTTACAACACCATCAGTTTTATCTGGTGAAAAGGAAATGCTCGATACGTGGGCCTGAAAGCTGCGGCCCCGAAAAGCATCCACTGTGAAACTGGCTTTCTGCCCTAATTTAACAACACCAATATCGGCCTCGTCAACTGCGGCTTCAATTTGAATATGTGCGAGGTCATCAGCCAGCGTAAATAAAATTGGCGCCTGCAAAGAAGCAGCAACCGTCTGCCCAGTTTTCACGCTGGTTTTCAAAACAATGCCATCAATGGGAGAAAGAATTTGTGATTTAGATACATCACTTTCAACAATCGAAAGATCAGCCATGGCGGCCAACACATCAGCTTTCGCCACGGCCACAGCAGCAACGGCACGCGCTTCCGCTGTGTTGGCATCTTCCATGCCTTGATCAGTTGAAAGACCTGAGACGCGCAATTTCTTCTGCCGCGACTGGGTGAGGGCTGATTGTTTTGCGGCCGAATTAGCATCCTGCATACGTGCTTCAGCGGCCACCACCTGTGCTGCCGCACGGTCGCGCTGGGCTGAAAGCCGCACCACATCCAGCGTGGCCAACACATCGCCTTTTTTAACAATGGCATTATCTGAAACTTCAACAGTTTTAACCGTGCCCGAAAGCTCGCTGCCCACATCCACTTGCGTGGTGGGTTGCACTGTGCCCGTGGCGCTGATGGCCACAACCAAATCAGATGTCGCCACTTTTTGCGTAACATAAGAAATCTTTTGCATGGTTTGGATTGATGCGTAATAATAATATCCAGCACCCGCCAACAGCACAGCCGCAAGCGCCAGCCATAAAAACCGCCTGAAGCCTTTCTTCGCCTTGGCCTGTCGACTCAGGCCCAGCATATTTTCAATTTCTAATTTATCAATCGGTGTGTGTTGGTTCATGGTCTCATTATCTTATCACCACATGACGGATTGGGGGTGTGAATTCCGTCGCTGGAGCGAACCTTGTCACAGGTTAAATTTTCCGACAGATTGCAAACATGACTCTTGATGATTACAACCAGTTTTGTGGCAGCCTGCCGCATAGCACCCATGTGGTGCAATGGGGTGGCTCACATGTGTGGAAAGTGGGAGCTAAAATGTTTGCCATTTTCAGTTACCCCAATATCGGTGGCACAGGCATAACATTCAAGGCCACGCCCATGAGTTTTCAAATGTTGAAGGAACTAAATGGCTGCAGGCCAGCGCCTTATTTAGCGTCGCGTGGCATGCTGTGGATTCAATGTATTTCCAATGAAGATTTGAAAGATAAGGATTTGAAACTTTACCTTAAAAAAAGTTATGAATTGGTCTTTGAGGCCTTACCCAAGAAACGAAAATTGGAACTACAATAGACTGCTGACAACTTCTTGCCATTTCACTTGCTATCGGAACCTATGACCTACGCTCAAAACCTCTGGATATTTTTTGTGCTCCTCTTCGGTATCATTATTGTGCCGGGCATGGATATGTTTTTTGTCATGGCCAATTCATTGACGGGAGGAAGAGCGAGGGGCTTGGCCGCAACTGCCGGCGTTATGCTGGGCGGTGTTTTTCACACGCTGTTTGGTGCATTCTTTGTGGGTGCGATCACCAAGCTCGCCCCATCTCTGATAACGGCCATTCTCATCGCGGGTGCTGCTTACATGGCATGGGTTGGATTCACGCTGATCAAAAGCTCAATCACCGTAGATGATTTGGGCACAGCCAAAACTAAATCCATGTGGGCCGCTTTTCGCCAAGGGGCCATCACCTGCATTTTGAATCCCAAAGCCTATGTATTTGTGCTGGCGGTTTATCCAGTGTT
>JANLPA010000018.1:0-19958 GCA_031366855.1 Hyphomicrobiales bacterium
GAAGAAACAATCCGCAGCTTGGCCCATGACTTCTGGGAAGCTGAGGGACGCCCAGAAGGCCGCGCCGAACTCCATTGGCAACGCGCTCTTGAAACGTTGAATGCACCTCTTGCAGGTGAAGCCACGGCACCAAAACCTAAGAAAAAGCCGACCAAAGCCGCTAAGAAAAACTAACAAAAAAATGGCGGAGCCCGACTGGGGCCCCGCCGCTTACTCATAGAAGCCACGCAGCTTTTGCTGCGTGACGCAGACGCTGACCAGAACAGTGGGTCCTTGGGGAGGAGATCCGATCGAGCGCCCTAACACATCAATTTTCATTGCTTGGCTGCACCCAGCCTGCACCAATCAAGCTAAAAATCTATTAAACTATAAATTGTAAGTTAAAAAATTTAATAATTTAAAGTTGTAAAATCGGCAACGCAAGAACCGCCATGACAAAACTCGCCACTGTTAGCAGCACGCAAGCACCCGCCATTCCGTAAACCACCATTCTATTTCCACTCAGCGCAGCAAGTGGCACAAATTGTGTGGCGTGCAATCCCACAAAATGCGCCACGCGCAAATCACCACCCGTGGTTGACCAATGGAAAAACGCCAGCCCGCTGGCATCGGTTTGATCCCCACCAATCCAATGGCTGGTGTGGCTTGAAAGATAGGCTCCGGCAATAGTGCCTAGAAACGCACCGAACATCAGGCCCAAGCCTATCGCTTCGCGCATCAGGCTGGCACCGCGCTGCTGCCACACACGCCACCCGACAAATGCGCTGGTGACCATAAGTGAAACCGCACCAACGCCCATCAAAGCATACATGACAATCGCTAAACTGGACGTTTGATTGAAATGCGAAGCTTCGCCGCGTGAGGCGCGAAAAATCATATATGACATTTCAAACCAAGCCGCGAAAACGAAAATCCATGTCGCAGATTTTAGCCGACGCGCATATTGTGGTATAAGTGAAATAGCCCAAGCAATTGTCATGGCTTGCACCATGAGCGAGAGAAAGAACTTAGCAGGCTTTTCCCAAACACTCACACCTGCAATCAGTCGTGCGTCAATCACAGGAAGCGCAAAACAAAGAACCATGCCAATGGCCATCGCAACAGATGACCGCCACAACACAGGCGAACCGCGCTTGGCATCTTTCAAGAACTGAACAACAGCAAATTCCTGTTTCATGCTGTGGCGCTCACTTTGCGAAACACCAAGCGTGTGAGTTGAAAGCCAAGATAGCCAATCGGACCAAACATGAATGTGGCTGGCAAAAGAACAATCAATGAGAGGCGCGGCAGATCTTCCTCTATTACCCTTTTGGAAATATGCGCACCAACAAACAGATCAAACGCCAGATAGTGAATCCATCCAATAAGAGCCGCCCAAGGATAAGTGAACAGTTTTTGCACAGCGGCCAGCGAGTCAAAACCGCCTTCAGCCTTGGCCCAGAAAAACAGGAATAGGCATGTATAGACAATTGAAAATGCTGCGGGCCAAACTTGGCCCACAATCACGTCGCGCCAAACAGGCTTCTTTAAAACAATTGCAGCCGCCAGCACCAACCAGCCCAAAACTGCACCCATGTTTGCCATTTTAAATATGAATTCAGGTGTCATGTTGCTCTCCATCTTTACGTTGTAAACATATAACGCATTTTAATCTGACAACGTCAAGATGTATTTTGACGTTGTAAAGATAAAGCCTGTCGGCTACGATATCTATTATGGAGTCTAAGAAGCCTTATCATCATGGTGATCTGCGTGAACAGCTTTTGATTGCCGGCGAGCAGGCACTGGCCGAGATGCCGATCGAAGCTGTGTCGCTTCGTGAGATTGCGCGGCGGGCTGGCGTTTCTCATGCGGCACCTAAGCATCACTTCGCGTCCATGGGCGATCTGCTCGGTGAAATCGCGGCGCGTGGCTTTGTAAAATTTGTGAGCGCGTTAGACGGAGCCTCGCGCCAGACCGCTGTACAAACTCCGGAGGGCCGCCTCATGGCCATGGGCTGGGCCTATTTGCGCTTTGCTGAAGCCAACCCCGCCATTTACGCTTTGATGTTCGGCAAGATCGACCGCATGGTGGTGACGCCACATATTGTGCAGTCTTCAATTGCAGCATGGATGCAATTGGAAAATGCCGTGGCCGCCATTGTTGGTCCAGCTCGAGCTGCCAGTGTGGCGGTTTATGTGTGGTCGTCCGTACACGGATTATCTATGCTGAAAGCTGAACACCGCTTGCCGCCGCATCTCACATTGCATGCCGCTGAAGAAAATACATTGCGCATGATGCTGGCGGGTCTCAAAGAAATATAATGGAAATTACCACTTTGATATTTTTGGCATTGGCAGCATCGCTGGCGGGCTTCGTCGATTCAATTGCGGGTGGTGGCGGCTTGCTGGCTTTGCCCGCACTTTTAGTTGCAGGGTTAGATCCAGTCTCAGCATTAGCCACCAATAAATTGCAAGGCAGCTTTGGCACAGCATCTGCCACCTATGCATTTTGGCGCAAAGGTCATTTGAACATTGCGGAACATTGGCGCATTATCGCGGCCACATTTCTCGCAAGCTGTGCAGGCGTAGCCGCAATTAAATATGCACCCACGCAATTTTTATCAGCTGCTCTGCCACTGCTGCTCATCGCCATCGCAATTTATTTTGCAGTTTCGCCAAAACTCTCAAACGAAAGCAAAGCTCCTCGTATTTCCCAAACCGCATTTGCCTTGGGCTTGGCTCCAGCAATCGGGTTTTACGATGGCATATTCGGCCCCGGCACTGGTTCATTTTTCATGTTGGCCATGGTCACATTGTTGGGCCTTGGCATTGTGCAAGCCACGGCCCAAACTAAACTGCTAAATTTCACATCTAACATTGCAGCACTATTGGTCTTCGCATTTTCAGGAAAAATAATCTGGGTCGCTGGCCTCACCATGGGTGTGGCGCAATTCTTGGGGGCACAGCTAGGGTCTCACACCGCCATGAAACAAGGGGCGAAAATAATTCGCCCCTTGCTGGTCATTGTTTGCTGCGCCATGGCGATAAAGTTGTTGATGAACCCGGCCAATCCGCTCAGAGCGCTTTTTCCATAAATACACTTAAAGGATCTATCTTGTATTCCCCGAAAGGCCCCCGCTCGACATATCCAAGCGCGCGGTAAAGCCCAATCCCGTGTGCTGTGGCATCAAGCCAAACGCGCGTCTAATTTCAATCGTCACTGAAACGCCTGCAACCCTGTCTGCGCGCGGCCCAAAATCAGCGCATGCACATCATGTGTGCCTTCATAGGTGTTCACAGTTTCCAAATTTACCATGTGGCGGATCACATGATACTCATCTGAAATGCCATTGCCGCCATGCATGTCTCGCGCCATGCGGGCAATGTCTAAGGCCTTGCCGCAATTGTTGCGCTTCATCAGTGAAATAGCAGGTGGCGAGCCAGTGCCTTTTTCCAAAGCGCGGCCCAAGGCCAAACAACCGTGAAGACCCAAAGCAATTTCCGTTTGCATATCAGCCAGTTTTTTCTGCACCAATTGTGTGGCCGCAAGTGGCTTGCCAAATTGTTTGCGATCTAATGTATATTGCCGTGCGCGGTGCCAGCAATCTTCAGCCGCCCCCATCACACCCCAGGCAATGCCAAAGCGCGCTTTGTTCAAACAGCCAAATGGCCCACCAAGGCCTTTAGCGTTTGGAAGCAAAGCATCTTCGCCAACCTCAACGTTATCGAGAACAATCTCGCCAGTGATCGATGCCCGCAAAGAAATCTTGCCATCAATCACGGGCGTTGTGAAACCTTTCAAACCGCGTTCAACAATGAAGCCGCGAATCTCGCCATCCAACTTGCCCCACACAATTGCAATATCAGCAATGGGTGAATTTGAAATCCACATTTTGCTGCCATTCAAAATATATCCGCCTTGCACCTTAACAGCCTTGGTCTTCATGCCACCGGGGTCAGAACCTGCATCAGGTTCAGTCAGACCAAAGCAGCCAATCATTTCGCCAGTAGCAAGCTTCGGCAGATATTTTTTCTTTTGCGCCTCAGTGCCGTAAGCTTCAATGGGGTGCATCACGAGGGAATTCTGCACGCTCATGGCTGAACGATAGCCAGAATCCACACGCTCCACTTCACGCGCCACCAAACCATAAGCCACATAGCCAAGGCCGCTGCCACCATATTCCTCAGCCGTCATCACGCCAAGAAAACCCATCTCGCCAAGTTCATTCATAATCTCGCGGTCAAAGCGTTCTTCGCGAAAAGCTGATTTAATCCGAGGTGCCAATTTGTCCTGTGCAAAAGCCCGTGCCGCATCGCGGATCATCCGCTCTTCATCCGAAAGCCAGCTTTCAAGGTCCAGCGGGTCTTCCCAATTGAAATCAGTTTTTGACATTGTAAGGTCCTTAATTCTGGGTGTTAGTTTCGATTTGATATTGCCATGATTTCATGAGCAATAAATCTTTTTGGATAAGTACCATTGACTTCATGTAGAATGCCAACGCGCACCAATTTTTCGATAATGCTTTGTGCTGCGCCATAAGTGACATCAAGTTTTTCCATAGTGCTTGGAACGGTAGTAGACGGGTATCTGAATAACCGATCTACTGTTTCGGGTAGTTTGGCTGACCTCCCAATTGATGCAACGCGTTGTTTATATTCTTTTTGTAAAGAAATGAGATTTTCAATTTTTTCAATTGTATCTTTGCAAGTAGATTTGAGTGCTTCCAAGAAAAATTGGAGCCATTGGGTCCATGCCGATTTTGTAGTGACTGCATACATTAAATCAATGTACTCATCTTTCCGTTTTTCAAGAAATGGGCTAAGGTAGAGAAGTGGTAAATCCAACAAACCATTTTGCATTGGCATAAGTGTAATCAGCATACGCCCAATTCGACCGTTCCCATCGCCAAATGGATGCACTGCTTCAAACTGATAATGCACGATACCAAGATCAAGAACGCTTTCAACAAGATTTGCATTTTCACGATTGATGTAGCGTTCGATATCATCCATGCAATGTTGAGTTTTTTCTGGTGGTGGTGGCACATATCGTGCATTCGCAATATTTCTGCCACCGCCTATCCAGTTTTGTGCCTGCTTATATTCACCTGGTCTTTTATTTGCTCCTCTCTCATTTGAGGGACCGGAGAGTAGCCGAATATGAGCTTCTTTAATAATGCGGTGCGAGATTGGGTATTTTTCTAAATTTCGAATGGCGTTGCGGATTGCCATTATATAGTTAAATGTCTCTCTCGCATTCTCATCTTTAGTGCCGTTCAGATTTTCTTCTTCGAGAACCAAATTTTCAATGGAGGTATGCGTGCCTTCCATCGCAGAGGTTGTAAGGGCCTCTCTCCGTTGAAGGGGTTCGACCAGAATGTAAGGATTTTCTGTTCGCCGAGCAGCACCTCTCAATTCGCCCAATAGCTGTATAGTTTCACCAAGCGGGTTTATCAATTTTACCAAATCTAGTTTGGGGGGTAAAATTCGAGGCAAAAAGGCCTTATACCCTTCAAGCGTATGGATAATTTCACCAGATGGGTTTGTGAAGTCTTCTAATTTCATTGTACAAAACTACATTCTGGCATTAGCAGATTGTACAAATATATACAAAAAGTACAATCTTAAAGTAAAGATTATAGTTAACTACTTAATCAACCCCGACAACGCCTTAAACTCGGCGCTGCCAGCCTTTTCCAGCCACTCAAACAAAACCATCTCGGTATTCACCATCTGAATCCCAGTTTGTCTTAGGCGCTCATAGGCCAGAGCGGCAGAGTCCATTTTGCGTGAAGACGCGGCATCAGTCACAACAAACACCCCAAAGCCTGCATTGTAAAGATCAACGCAGCTTTGCAAAACGCACACATGCGCTTCGATGCCAGCCACCACAATCAGTGGCCGCCCACCATCATGCAATTTGATAAAATGCTCCTTCATCGCCGCATCGCGCCAGCAGGAGAATGAAAGTTTTTCAAATGTGGTGGCAGTGTTAGTCGCCAGTTCAGCTACAGTATGCCCAAGTCCTTTGGGGTATTGCTCCGAAACCGTAACTGGAATGTGCAGGGTCTCAGCCGCTTGCAGCAAAATCTTGCAGCGAGCGGTGACGCGGTCCGGTTCAGCCATGGCAGGTAAAAGTCGTTCCTGAACGTCAACAATGAGAAGCGAAACTTGCGAGGAACTCAGCAACATTATGCTTTCCCCGCCACCTTCAATCCAAAGGCATAAACAAAGGCCACTTCCTTCAACCGATCAAAGCGGCCAGATGCGCCGCCATGGCCGGCACCCATATTGGTTTTGAACAGCAGCAAGTTTTTATCAGTTTTCAACTCGCGCAACCGCGCCACCCATTTTGCTGGCTCCCAATAGGTGACGCGCGGATCAGTGAGGCCACCCACCGCGAGAATATGCGGGTAAGCTTTCGCTGAAACATTATCGACAGGCGAATATTCAGCAATATCTTTGTAAGCCGAAACACTCGCAATCGGGTTACCCCATTCTGGCCACTCTGGGGGAGTGAGCGGCAGTGTGTCATCCAGCATGGTGGTGAGCACATCAACGAAGGGAACTTCTGCCACAATGCCATTGAATAATTCTGGCGCCAAATTTGTAACAACACCCACTAACATGCCGCCAGCGCTGCCACCTTGCCCGACAATTTTTCCGCGGAAGGTAAACTTCTGAGCGATCAAATATTCAGCAACTGAAATAAAATCCTTGAACGTATTCATCTTGTGCTCAAGCTTGCCATTTTTATACCAAGCCCGGCCCTTCTCTTGCCCGCCGCGAATATGAGCGATGGCATAAACAAAGCCACGGTCCACCAGAGATAAGATGCTGGTGTTAAAACTTGCAGGCATGGAAATACCATAAGAGCCATAGCCATAAAGCCAAAGGGGTGCAGTGCCATCGAGCGCTGTTGATTTGCGATAAAGCAATGTGACTGGAATTTGTTCACCGTCATGGGCCGTGGCTTGAATGCGCCGCGTCGTATAATCCGAAATCACATGGCCGGACGGAACTTCCTGCGTTTTCCGCAACACACGTTCACGGGAACGCATATTATAATCGAACACTTGTGATGGCGTGGTCATTGATGAATAACTGAAACGCAAAATATCAGTGTCGAATTCGCGCATCTCGCCAAAGCCCAAAGAATAAGCTTCTTCATCAAAGGCAATCGAATGCTCGTCGCCTGAATTTAAATCGCGGATCACAATTCGGGGCAGAGCATTTTCTCTCTCCAAGCGGATCATCCAATTCTTAAACACACCCATCGACACCAGAAAAATTCCTGGGCGATGGGGGATTAAGTCAGTCCAATTTTCAGGCGATGGATTGGAAATCGGCACTTCAACTATTTTATAATCTTCCGCCCCATTCCTATTGGTTTTAACGATAAATTTGTCATTCCAATGTTCAATTTCACACTCAATTTTTTCCGCCCGAGAAACCATCAAGCGGGGAGCACTCTCAGGTTTGTCGGCATCAATCAGCCAAACTTCCGATGTGTCATGGTCGTGAATATCGACCATGATATATTTTTCAGAATTGGTCGAGCCAACACCGGTGAACAGCCCTGTGTCTTTCTCATCATGCACCAACACATCATCAGCTTGCGCAGTGCCGAGAACATGACGATAGGTTTTCAGCGGGCGGTGGTTTTCATCTTGCGTTGTATAAAAAATCGTCTTGCCATCAGCAGCCCAAACAGCGCCACCAGAGGTATTGAGCAACAGATCATCATAATCAGCACCTGTGCTCAAATCACGAATGCGCAGATCATAAAATTCCGAACCCTTATTGTCATAAGACCATGCGGCTTTTGAATGATCTGGTGAAATTGCAACGCCGCCAAAAGAAAAATACTCATGGCCCGCTGCCAGCGCATTGCCATCAAACAAAAGCTGGTCTTCCGAACCATCACGCAGTTTGCGGCACACGCGGGGGTATTGCCCGCCAGTCACTGTTGATGAGTAATAGAGATAAGGTCCATCAGGTGCGGGCACAGAAGCGTCGTCTTCTTTGATGCGGCCTTTCAATTCAGCAAATAACTCTTCTTGAAGTTCAGCAGTGTCTGCCATCTGCTCTTCATGATAAGCATTTTCTGCTTCGAGATAATCACGAATGTCCTGCGGTAAAACTGAAGGGTCATGCATCACCTCTTGCCAGTTATCGGCCTTCAACCAAAAATAGTCATCCACCCGCGCAATGCCGTGAACTGTTGAAGTGTGCGGGCGCTTTTCGGCGCGAGGTGGGTTTAATGTCATTCGTCTTCATCTTCCGGAGTAAATTCTAAGGCAACACCATTGATGCAATAGCGTAAACCAGTGGGTTTGGGGCCATCTTCAAACACATGGCCAAGATGCGCATTGCAATCAGCACAATGCACTTCAGTGCGGGTCATAAATAATTTGCGGTCTGTTTCAGTGCCAATGGCTTCGGGCACTACAGAATCATAAAAGCTAGGCCAACCCGTGCCTGATTCAAATTTTGTGTCAGATGGAAAAACTGCATTGCCGCAACACACGCAGTGAAACATGCCATCACGTTTTTCAGAATTGAGCGGGCTTGTGCCAGCGCGTTCGGTGCCATGTTCGCGCGTCACATGATAGGCTTCAGGCGAAAGCAGTTTGCGCCATTCTGATTCAGTTTTTTCAATTGTGCTCACGGGCATCTCCATTGGTCATGGCAATTTGGGCATTTAGACCTGATTTGTGAAGTTGCAAACACGTGATTTTTACCAAGTATTAACTATGGCATCAAACGGATCGCCCCAAAAAGCGTGGTATCCCCTCAAATTAATCAAGTTTGAAACACTCTTGCGCTTTGCTGGGCTGGGAAGTGTGGGAGAAAAAAATTATTCATGTCTGAGTTTGCCGAAGCGCGGGGAATAACCCCTGTGACAGCCATGTACCCAGCCTCGGGTGGATTGGCCGTCAACGCTTTTGCGCAAGCCAAGCCCCGATCGGTTTCCGCTGATTCATTCCGC
Source organism: Hyphomicrobiales bacterium (assembly GCA_031366855.1). Classification (GTDB taxonomy): domain Bacteria; phylum Pseudomonadota; class Alphaproteobacteria; order Rhizobiales; family Aestuariivirgaceae; genus Aestuariivirga. Next base: position 8,974 of record JANLPA010000018.1, read on the forward strand.
AAACTCACGGCACTTCTCAAGAAACCAGATCAAATTCCATCTTTAACGCCGATTGTCGTTGCACCAGCTGTGGTGGCTCCGCCGGTCATTTCGCATTTGCCAGTTCCGCCTCCCATTCTGCCAGCGCCTGCGCCCGCACCGACTGTTGTTGAAATAGCCCTCGCGCCAATTGAGGTCGCCCCCGAGCCCATTGCAGAAATTGAGTTTGCCGCAAAGGCCCCGCCGCCTTTTGAAGTTCCGGTCCTGCCAAGCATTATCCAGGCCGAAACTCAAAAGCAGCGCCCGTCCATATTGCGCAACAAACAGCGCGATGCTTTTGCTCAAGCGCCAAGTGCACCAAGTTCTAAATCAACTGAACCAATTATCGCACAAACACCTGAGCAGGAAATTAAATCAGCCGAGCTTGCAAGATCACTTTTGGATATGATGTCAGCCAGCAACAGCAATGGCTTGCCGCAAGAGCGCGCCCTTGCCGCTGATACGCTTCTGCGCATGGTGCCAAGGCTGCCATTAAAGTCATTGCTGATGTTGGCGGAACGCCTGTGTTTGATGGATAATCCGCCACAACTCATTGTAGCGAAACTGATCGTTGACCCGCGCATTGAAGTCTCAGGCCCTCTGCTGGAAGAATGCGCGCACATAACAGATGAAGTTCTGATTGCAGTCATCAATGAAGGTGTTCCCGCCAAGCGCCGCATGATGGCAAGACGGCGCAAAATCAGCCGGGCTGTTGCCGCTCATCTGGTGCAAACTGCCGATCCTTCGGTGCTGCTCACCTTGGTGCGCAATGCCAGTGCAGAAATTCCACATGAGAGTTTTATCGACCTTGTGCATTTTGCCAGCGAGCAAGCTGATCTTTTGGCACCCTTGTGCACAAGGGCAGATTTGCCAGTGCCCTTTGCCTTTGAACTGTTTTGGCCAGCGCCGGCTCAACTCCGCCGCTATCTGCTCAGCCGCTTCCTGACTGATTCAGAAACGCTAACCAAAATTCTAAAAATTGCACTTGTTGGCAAAGGCGAAGAGGGGGCAGGCAATTCATTCCCCGATCCTGAAACAATCAAAGCGGCCTTGCAATTGGCAGCCGATGGCAAAATGGCTGAAGCCTCAACAGCCATTGCTGAATATGCGCAAATCAATGTGGCCACCGCCGAACGCATATTGACTGACCATCAAGGCGATCCGCTTGCGGCTCTGTTCAAAGCAATTGGCATTCCCCGCGTGATTGCGGGTGAAATGCTGGCGCATGCCGCAACCACAATTCTCGATCCAGCGCGTGACCCCGAAGAATTGCCATCGCTGTTTGGTTCGCTTTCGTTTAATAAAGCCCGCATCTTGCTCACTTATTGGGATTGGGCCACACTGCAGTCTGGACCTTACGCCCCACTGAATTAAGGACAACGTGTTTTGGAATCCAATATAACGCTGGCAAAACTGGCCGCAGATATTGTTGCGGCTTATGTGGGCAAAAATGAAGTGCCGCGCGCAGATTTGCCAAAGTTGATCCATGAGGTGTTTGAAGCTTTAACTTCAGCGATCGAAGGCAAGAAGCCTGCGCAGCCATTGGCCATTTCAAGTGGCAACAAGAAAACCATATTCCCCGATTACCTAATCTGCCTTGAAGATGGCAAGCGTTTCAAATCTTTGAAGCGCCATCTGCGCACGGCCTATAAGCTTTCGCCCGAGCAATACCGGGCCAAATGGAACCTGAATGCTGACTATCCTATGGTTGCCCCGAACTATGCCAAGACTCGGTCCAGTTTGGCGCGCAGCAGCGGCCTTGGAAAAAAATCGCCAAAACAAAAATAGTATGTTTTTTTGGAACCACGACTCTTGCGGATCAGATTTTAAGGATTCATAAAGAATGTGTCAGTGGGTGGCACTGATTCGTGGGCGATAGGGGCGGCGGTGACTAAGACAATGGATGCAAGCGCATTCCGAGCACAGTTAATTGTGCCGGAGCAACGTCAGCTATATGATTATTGGCTGAAAGCTGCTGCTGGCCGCAAGCTGCCAACGCGTGGCGATATTAACCCAGCCGCTATTCCACGCATTCTGCCCGGCCTTTCCCTTATTGATGTGAACTCAGACTTCGGCAAATGCCGCGTGCGCTTGGCTGGAACCAAGCTGCGTGAAATTTATGATCGTGAAATCACCGGGCAATTGATCGAAGATTTAGACTGGGGCGACAAGCGCGATTATTGGTTGGCTTCCTATAACCGTGCCATCGAAAGCGGCCTGCCAACTCAGGGCGTTTTAAAAGCCCCACGCAACCACAAAGAACATCTGGTGCAATATTGGTTGAAGCTGCCACTGGCCGATGCATCGGGCACCAAAGTGGCCATGCTATTGTGTTATGACAACTTTGTGCCAGCCACTGAGCGCTTGGAAATTCACCAACTCGGAATTTCGGCTTAGGTTTAAAATTCTTGGCTGGCAACGAGTTATAAAATTAGGTATTGATTTCATAAATAGGAATTTATATACAGTCTCCATAAACAGGAGAGTGTGTATGTCCAACGAAGAATTCTTAAATGATACCATAGCCGCCGAAAGCCCGTTGTTGCGGCTTTTTCTTGGCAAAAGTACCGGCGGCAAAGCCTATATTGATCTTAATCAATTTAAGGCAGGTGAGAAATTACGGTGTGATTTTGAGCGCGCCCACCTGATGCAGCGCACCACGTCAGCTTATTCTGAATCAGCTGGCTCAGGCGGCAGGCATTGGCAGCAGAGCGATAATAGCATTGCCAAACTGAACGACAATGCCATTGCCGCCCGCCAGTGTTTACAACATGCTTTCAGCGCGGTGGGGCCAGAGCTTTCAGGAATTCTCTATCAAGTGTGCTGTGTGGCATCTGGCTTTGAACATGCGGAAAAAATTCTGGCCCTGCCAGCCCGCAGTGGGAAAGCTGTGCTGGCCTTGGGACTCACAAGGCTGGCCCGACACTATGGCCTAATAAAAACTCACCGCCCCGAAAAGCACCAAAGCATTTCGCATTGGGCCGTCGATGATTACAGACCAGCCATCAGCCCCGCTTCGCATCAGCCTTAATCCGCGCCACCATTGAAGCAAGACCATTGGAGCGCTGCGGCGTAAGGTGGTCTTTCAATCCCAACTTGGCAAAGATGGAAGGCGTATCGACGGCTCCAATCTCAGTCAAAGTGAGCGGCTCAAAAATCATGAAGGCAATGGCAATAAGGCCCTTCACAATCAAAGCATCGCTGTCACCTTGCAGCTTGAGGTGATTGTCTTCGATCGTTGAATAAATCCAAACCTGACTGGCGCAGCCACTCACTTTGGTAGCGGGTGTTTTTAGCGCATCGTTCATAGGGGGCAGGCTGCGGCCAAGTTCGATTACATAGCGATAACGTTCTTCCCAATCATCGAGAAATTCAAAATCGGAAATCAACTCGTCAAGTTTCTGGCTCATGCTTTAATGAGATAGGCAGGCTTTTGCCCGAACTCAACCTTTATTCGGCTGCTTCTTGCCCTGCCACTCGGGCAAAAGATCATCAATGCGTAATGTAGAACCACTTGATTCAACTGAAGCCACAACACGGTCGGTACTGCTGGTGCGGATGGGATCAGCTTTGGCAAGATTCCGAGGTGCTTTCACCAGCTTAGGCTTGTCTGCACTGGATTCATTGGCCCATTCATAAATCAGCTTGGCATTATATTTGGCCTTGCTTTCCAGGCCGGCAGCAAGATATTTCGCGGTTATACACACTTGTGGTTTACGCTCACAAAAACCCTTAAAATCGGATACTGTTTCAGCAGCAGCAGAAATATAGGCCCAGCTATTGGCATCAGAGCCATCCTGTGCCGATTGCGGAGGCGACGGCAACGCCAAAAGCGTTCCTCCGACAACGAGTGTTCTGATGATAAGTCCCATAGCGGTTCCCAACTTTCCGTTACATTGGTTCCGTTATAACAAAGAGGTTTTGTACTTGCGTGAAGTTACGTGAGTCGAATTGAATCAAACTAGCGGCTAATTTGTACCGCGGTTTTAAGGTGTCATTAACCATGCCAAATTTGCCATCAAGAAATCTTTTCAAAATTTCGCTGCGAAAGGGGCTGTTAACCTAAACACTGGCAAATTGATTTTTAGAGCTATGAGCTTGGTTGAGGGTTTGGCGTGGGTAAAATGCGGGATGTGATTGATGATGATGAGCGGAAACTAAAACCGACATCGATGCTTATGCTCACATCGGCAACAATTCTGGGTAGCATGATTATCTATAATGCGCTGGCTGCCAAAGGCTCTAGGCCCTTACCACTACATGCGAGCACCAGAATGGAAGTGAGTGTTCCAGAAACACAGTCCAACACCGTTGTGTTTAAATATGATGCCAATGTTGAAAATATCCAGCGCGAGCTTCTGGCAACTGGCCATTATAAAGGCTTGGTCGATGGGGTGATGGGCCAGCGCACGCTATTGGCCATTCAAAGCTACCAGCACGATAATGCCTTGCAAGAAACTGGCCTTGTGAGCACTGAACTGATCAATCACATTCGTTACACCCGCAAAATTAAAGCGGCAGCAGAATTCACCGGCAGTTTAGATCCATTGCCAGGAACTGAAGCAACACCAGTTCTTCAGCCCGTGATAAAGCAAGGTGTTATCATCACGCCAAGCAAACAGCAGCAAGTGTCGCGTGCGCAAATAACTCTCGCAAATCTTGGTTATGACCTAGGCGAACCAAGCGGTGCATTGGATGAGCAAACCCGTGCTGCCATTTTGAAATTTCAAATGGACAATGGCATGGCCATGGATGGCATTGTGGATGCAGGCCTTCTATCAGCTTTAGCAAAGTCCAGCAATTGACCCCTCTATTGTGCGATTAAAATCTGAAATCTGGGTGGCGGCATTGCTCAGGCGTTGCCAGTCACAAGGTCTTTATGGGGCCGTCATTCGCAAAGGTGCTGCTGAAGCCGGGGCCGTTTATGTTATCATCAATCACTTGGATGGAACTTGCGATTTGCTCTCGCCCGCGCCGGGCCCTGCTTATGATAATGAAGGGGAACGGCGCTTTGTCAAAGCATCCACAACACCTATCCCGATGCGGGAAGTAGACACCATTTTGCAGCGCCACCGCAAATTTGATTCTGATATTTGGGAAGTGGAAATTGAAGACCGCACCGGCCTTGCCGGCCTTGTTCCAGAAATTTTATAATCATTAGACAATTGTTAACCATGTCAGTCTTTAGTCTCAATCCAGATGCCAAGGCATGAGGGATTCTTAAATGACGTCGGTGATCGAATTTTCAAAATGGCAACGCGATACCAAATCGCCATCACTGCATTTTGGACCAGCCCAATTGGTTATCTTCCCGGGTGTTCGTGTTGAAAGATTAGAACCAGAAAGCACTATTGAAATATTTGTGCCGCCCTTGCAGGTCACAAAAAATACAGCTTAGCCGGAACCCTTTGGTTCACAGCGGCTATCTTTGATGATCTCCTCAAAAGGTTTGCGCATCAATTGATCAGAAAGCGGAATCCACACAATTGCCAGCCCACGCCGCTCGGAAGTTTCTACCCGCCAGCCGAGGTTTTCAATCTGACTGGCATCTTCTGAATCTCCGGTCGCCAAAATCTGATCGATGAAAGATTTGGAGCGCGACAACTCAATTGTAAAAGCATTGCTGCCCGCCTGCACATCATCTAAAGCATAAACCTGCTTGCCTGATTGCGAGTAGATATCCATGGTCCAATAGGTTTTTGGCAACGTTGCCGAAAGAACCAATTGCCCAGCCCCCAAATCATATTTGCACACGCCAACCACATCTTGAACCGTGGAGGCAGGAAACAATTGAGATTGCTTTTCGGGCGAGAGAATGAAAAATGAATTGTCGGGCCTGCCTTCTGTGGCTTGATAAAGTTTTTGCTGAAAAAGTAGGGCTGGCGCAAACAGCACATAAGAAATGTGAACCGCCAATGCAATCATGCCAACAGTGAGGGCCCAAAACAGCTTTGACATTAGCAGCTGCCCTTTTTAACACGCGGCAAAGTGAGAAGCTCACCTTTTTCTGGTTCGCTCACAACATATTTAAGCGTGAACGGCCCAGAATCGGGTGGCTGCAACCAATTGCCGGACATCGGGTGCAAGGCGATTGTTGCGCGCAACTGCAAATTATTATCAAGGATGGTTTTGCCGGCCGATAAAATGGAATGCGGTGATTGAGTTCGATCGCCTTGAATCGAAAGCGACCACCAACGCGCCGAAATGCCTGGCCCATCAAGCGAAAATATGCAGTCGCCCCGCAAGCTATTGCCATCATCGTCAACATCTCGAACATAGTAATGGGTGGAGACCGGGGTTGGCACTGATCCTGATGCCAGAAAATGACCTAACGCATAAGGCTGCATGGTATCAGTTGCAGCCAAGCGCCATTCCTTCCAGCCTGGATTATCAACAACTGGCCGCATGCCCCAATCGTCAAGTGAATGCACCGCGCTACCAAATCCGAGAACAAGACCGAGCACTATAAAGATTGTTGAAGAATTGAAGATTCGCATCGTGTCTAAGTGTTCCGCTTCAGCATGCGCAACATATATCTAACCGTAAAGAGCGCCAGCAAAAAACGCGAAACATTCATGTCAATTTCCTGTAGAATTTTTGCGCTTGTTCTTTTTCTTTGCCGGGTCGCGGCCAAACAATCGATCAAAGAAGCTCACTTTATCCGCTGCACTTGTGTTTGCCTTGGGCAAAACCAATGTTTGAGTGTTATCGCTTTGAGCGGTCTTTATCTTTGCAGATTTGGTTGGTGCGGCACCATTGTTAAATAAATTAAACATGCCGTTCAAAACATCTTTGGAATCATCGACAGGGTTTTCTGACGCCGCAACATCAGCAGAGGCCGAAACCTCATCAACATTGGCGTCTGGAACTACGGGCGTTGTCACTGGGGCTGCAGTATAGGTGTCGTCCAATGGCACGCCGGGCAGGCCTTCGGGCTGAAGTCCTTCCTCGGCCACATCCATAATGCGCTTCCATGCTGGCGCTGGAACGCGGCCGCCAGTCACCGCATTGGCTCTTGAGCCCGCCATGGGTGTGTTATCATCATTGCCCACCCACACACCGGTTACGTTATGCGCGGTGAACCCAAGAAACCACGCATCACGGTAATTGGCATTGGTCCCGGTTTTGCCAGCAACCGGCGCATACCCCAATTGCGCGCGCGTGGCCGTGCCAGACATAACCACATCATGCATCATAGAATTTAGTTCCGCCACTTTGTCATAGGGGTCAACCTGTGGTGTGTCATTTTCATTCACAGAATGGCTATAAAGCAGCTCGCCATTAGGCTTGTGAATTTCAAGCACAGCATAGGGGTGCGCAAGCTTGCCACCAGCAGCAAATGTGGCATAGCCCGTTGCCATATCAAGCAGCGTTAAAGAACTCGTACCAATGGCCATGGTGGGGTAGGGGTCAATCAACCCGGTAATGCCTACGCGGTGGGCCGTGGCCTCCACATTTTTGCGCCCCACTTCAATCATCAACTTAACGGCAACAGTGTTGATGGAGTGCGCCAGCGCTTTCCATAAAGGCACAGTGCCGAAGGACTCCGCATTATAATTATGCACACACCAATTGCCTACACAGGCTATTCCATCCTGCACCTTGGTGTCGCGCGTATAACCATTTTCTAAGGCTGTGAGATAGACGAAGGGTTTGAACGATGAACCCACTTGCCGCTTGGCCATGACTGCGCGGTTGAACTGGCTGTCTTCATATTCGCGCCCACCAACAATCGCCCGCACAGCGCCATCAGGGGCCATGGTGATGGATGATGCTTGGCTAAAATTGCCATCGGGTCCTTGTGTATCGACCACATCATTCAAAATCGTTTGGCTGGCAACTTGCAGTTTGCTGTTGATGGTGGTTTTAACTTCAACCACATATTCACCCTTCAACCCTTGCCTGTCCATCACATCCAAGGTGTCTTGAAAGGCATAGTCTAAAAACCAATTTGGATTTGCTGTTATGCTCTGCTGCACAATTTGTGCTGGCGCGCGCTTGGCTTGCAGCAATTCGCCTTGCGTAATAAATCCAGCATCCAACATCCGGTAAAGAACAACGTTGGTGCGAGCTTTTGAGGCTTCCGGATTTTTATGCGGCGCATAATTGGTGGGTGCCTTGAAGAGGCCAGCCAGCACAGCCGCCTCCGACAAGCCAATATCGCGCACTGATTTTCCGAAATAGAATTGCGAGGCCGCTTCCACGCCGTAATTGCCACCACCCAAATAAGAGCGATCAAGATAAAGTTTTAGAATTTCATTTTTTGAAAGCCGTGCTTCAATCCACATTGAAAGAAAAGCTTCATTCACTTTGCGCCGAATGGTGCGTTCCGGTGATAGAAACAGATTTTTGGCAACTTGCTGCGTGATCGATGAGCCGCCTTGCTTCACGCCATCAGCACGGGCATTGCGCACAATCGCCCGCAAAGTTCCAATCACATCCACGCCGAAATGATCATAGAAGCGCGCATCTTCGGTGGCGAGAACGGCTTTAATCAACTCCGGTGGAATTTCATCCAGCGGAATAGCATCGTCCTGCCGGATGCCGCGCTGACCAATAATATTGCCATCACGGTCCGTAAATGTAACCGCATATTCGCGGCCGCGGTTCCACACATCGCCTGTGCCTGAAAAAGGTGGCACCGCATATGCCAGTAAGCCAAAGGCAATCACCACCCCAAACGTGAAAAAATCATCGACCAGATCAACTAGGATGCGCTTGGGGCCAGAGACGCGAAACCATCGATAGAGGAATGAAGAATAGGCGGAGGCAAACCGTTTGATAAAATCCCAAGTTTCAAACAAGCCGGAGCTCACATAAGAGTCACCCGTCCAAATCCAACGATATAAACTATTTCGTGTGGGAAGATTTTTCACGATACTCAACAATTTTGTCCATGGAATAGGCTTTTAGCAGTTTTGGTGCAAGCTGAACCCCAATTTTGTCAATTTGCAGCCCGCACCGTTAAATTTCACATTTTAAGGCCACTCTTGGCACGGGTTAATCATGCCGCTATGGAAGCCCTCATGACCGAACCTTTCTGGAAAACCAAATCGCTTGCCGAAATGACCAAGACGGAATGGGAAAGCCTGTGTGATGGCTGCGGCCGCTGCTGCCTGAACAAGCTTGAAGACGAAGACACAGGCGAATTTCTTTACACCAGAGCCGCTTGCAAACTTCTTGATATCGGAACTTGTCAGTGTACGGATTATGTGAACCGCGCCAAAAAAGTTCCAGATTGCGTGACACTCACAGCAAAAAATGTCTCGGAACTGAGGTGGCTGCCAAAATCATGCGCCTATCGCCGATTAGATGAAGGGTTTGGATTGGCGTGGTGGCATCCTCTGGTGTCCGGCACGCCCGACACCGTGCGCCAAGCCGGAATCTCAGTCGAAAACGAAGCCTATACCGAAGAGGGCATCAGCATTGAAGAGCTGGTGCATCACATTTGGAAATTACCAAAGGCCAAACGGAAGAAGATTTAGCGCACCAATTCTGCCTCCACCAAATAGCGCTGTGTGCCATGAGTGACCGCATTGAACGGATAACAGGTACTCAACACCAAATGAAATCCGGCAGCGTGGGCGTCAATGCCAGAATTATTTGCTTCAACCACGCGCATTGCAGTGGAGCGGTAGGTGAATTGCAAACCATCGTCGCGGGTGACGCTAATGAGATCACCCAGTTTTACATTTTGCAAAAAGGCAAAATGTGTATCTCGGTGTGCCGCCATCACCGAAGTGCCGCGTTCGCCCGGGCGGGATGTTTCATTGAGCAGCGCTGGACCAAAGGCCAAAGCTTCCCCTGACGCTCCCTGTAATACTATCGCTTCCGCTCCAATGCGATCAACCCTGATCCGCGCCACCGGATAGGTGTCGGCCCAGCTCCAAGCTTTCACAGGCTTGCCTGAGACAAGCGATTGCGAAAAGGCACGTTCCAGAAGGACCTGCGCCACTTGGGCTTTGGCGTAAATGTAGATGCTGTTGCCGAAGAGGAGGAGGGAGAGAAAGATGAGAAAAAGAGATAAAATATTACCCTTCTCCCCTTGAGGGAGAAGGTGGCGCGAATGCTCAGCATTTTTTCTCAAAAATGCGTAGGATGAGGGGTCGGTGATCCGTGTCCAATTGCCGACAGCCCCCTCATCCGCCCCGTTGGGGCACCTTCTCCCTCGAGGGGAGAAGGGCAAGTTTATACTTCTCATGTAAACACCACGCGCTTTTGTCTAATTGCCAATCCTATCATCCCAAGCACCAAGCCTAGCAGCGCCAAAAACTCACCATTCGTGGCAGTCTGCGGTAGGCTCACCTGTTGCGCAGGCGCCGCCGAAGCCGGAGCTTCCATCTTGGCAAGTTGCAAGAATTCAGCATCAGCTTTTTGATCCGTATGCGGAGCAATTTGAGCAGGGCTTTCACCAAACACACTTTCAAACACCCAGCCCGCAGGCAACATAAGTGGAACATCAGCACGTGTCAGCTTATAGCCAACTGGGCGCTTTGGTGATTTATCAACGGCTACCAAGCTAGTCTGGCTGGAAACCAATTGATGTTCGAGAGCCACTTTGAGCACTGCTTTATCAGCAGTGGCTTGGTCAATGCTGCCCAGAGTAGAGGCCACTTCAATTTCAGAAATCTTGCGGCGCGCCCAGAGCTTTGAAATGCCAGTGCCTTTGGCAGCGTTGATCAAAGGCAGTTTAACTTCCCATGGCGTATCACCAATCTTGCCAGTGATTTTGAGAACACCACTCAAAGCATTTGAGTCCGCCATCAACATTACAGGTTCACCTTGATAAAGATCAGGCAAATCATTTGGCGTGATTTGCGCGGTTGAGCCAAACAATTGCGCTTTGAGATCAGTTATCACCGGATTGCCGATCTTGCCGAATAGTTCAGTCATGCGCTCAATCACCTGAGTGCCTTCACCAATCTGCGTGAAAGTGCCACGGCCAAGTTCGGCTGCTTTTGTCATCA
>JANLPA010000047.1:0-9050 GCA_031366855.1 Hyphomicrobiales bacterium
CCAAAGCCTCTACCGCCCCGGCGCCACCAGCCGTTCAGTTATTATGGCTTTGGGCTTGGGGCTAACTCTATTCGTAACGCTGGCCTTGACCGATCAAACCATCAGCACTGAATTAAAATCAGGCATCCCTGAACAAGCCCCCGCCTTCTTTTTTCTCGATGTGCAAAGCACCGAACTTGATCAATTTCGTTTGACCTTAAAATCGCAAACTGGTGTGGCTGATATCACCACGGCTCCCATGTTGCGCGGCCGCATTACCAAAGTGAAGAATGTGCCTGCAGAAAAAGCAAAGGCAAGCTCGGACACAAGCTGGGCCTTAAAAGGCGACCGTGGCCTCACATTCGCTGATGAGTTGCCCAAGGGTTCAACTCTCACTGAAGGCACATGGTGGGCTAAGGATTATGCCGGACCAAATCTCGTCTCTATGACGGAAGATATTGCCCACGGCCTTGATCTTAAAATTGGTGATCATATCACCGTCAATGTTTTGGGCCGCGAGGTTGAGGCTGAACTTGCCAATTTGCGTAAAGTGAATTGGCGCAGCTTAGGCATTAACTTTGTTATGGTGTTTTCACCGAACACGTTAAAGGCGGCCCCCCACAGCGACATTGTTACAGTGGCCATGAACGGCGGCGATGAAGGCGCCTTGCTCAACACCATGGCCAGCACCTATCCATCAGTTACCGCAGTTCGTGTGAAAGATGCTCTGGCCACCGTGAGTGATCTTCTGGACAAAATGCTAACCGCAGTACGCGGGGCCAATGTAATAACTTTGCTCACCGGCATTTTGGTGCTGGCCGGTGCGTTGGCCGCCGGTCTTTCTTCACGCAGCTATGAAGCCGTGGTGCTTAAAACTTACGGCGCCACCAGACGACAATTGCTGCTGGCCTTCATCATTGAATATGCCTTGCTCGGTTTGGTCTCAGCGCTGTTTGGAATTGTGGTGGGTTCCCTTGGCTCCTGGTTCCTCGCCCATTATATTTTGGAAATGCCGTGGGTCTTTTCAGCCACAACCGCAATCGTAACGGCGCTCATTGCCATGGTGCTTACAATTGCCGCAGGTCTCACCGTTACAACCCGTGCATTATCGGCTAAGCCATCTTTCTATCTTAGAAACGAGTAGAAATTATGGTTGTTCTAAATCGCATTTACACAAGAACCGGTGACGCTGGCGAAACTGCCTTGGGCAATGGTGAACGCCTGTCCAAAGCCAATATCCGCATTGCCGCATATGGCACTGTGGATGAAACCAATGCCACATTGGGCATCGTGCGTTTACACACGGCAAAGTTAGAAAAACTTGATGCCATGTTGGCCCGCATTCAAAATGAGCTCTTCGATTTGGGTGCTGATCTCTGCGTGCCCGATCGTGGTAAAAAAATAGAATTTGAACCCTTGCGCATTCTGCCCAAACAATATGAGCGGCTTGAATCCGAGATTGATGAGCTGAATGGTGAACTCACACCCTTGCGCTCTTTCGTGCTGCCCGGTGGTCATGCCGCAGCCGCCCAATTACATGTGGCCCGCACCGTCTGCCGCCGCGCTGAACGCCTGATCGTTGAACTCAAATCCCATGATGGTGAGCATGTGAGCGAAGGTGCAATTGCTTATATCAACCGCCTCTCAGATTTCTTTTTCGTGGCCAGCCGCTGGGTCAATTTCAAAGCCGCGGACGGAGATATTCTCTGGGTGCCAGGAAAAACCCGCTAAATGTTAAACGCTATTCTCGCAGGATTTGCCTTAGGCGGCGGCTTGATTGTGGCCATTGGTGCGCAAAATGCTTTCGTCATCCGCCAAGGCGTTCTCAATTCCCATGTGTTTTGGATCTGTCTCTTTTGCTCCCTCAGCGATGCCATTCTCATTTGGGCAGGAACTTATGGCCTAGGCACAATTTTAGATGTGCTGCCGTGGTTGCTCACTGTGATGCAATATGGCGGTGCTGCCTTCCTCTTCTGGTATGGCATCAAAGCAGCAAGGCGCGTGTTGAAGCCAGAAGCCTTAAATGATAGCACCAAGACGGCATCGAACTTGTTTATGGCGCTGGCCACCTGTGCCGCCCTCACATGGCTCAATCCGCATGTCTATCTCGATACGGTGGTATTGGTTGGCACCATCGCCAATGCGAGGCCGCAGGGCGAACAAGCAGCTTTCGCATTGGGTGCCTCACTCTCTTCATTTGCATGGTTCTTTGCCATTGGCTATGGGGCCAAAGCCTTGCGGGGCCCTCTGTCGAAACCACTAGTATGGCGCGGCATAGATTTAACCATCGCCTTCATCATGTTCTGGTTAGCCATCAAACTGCTTATAGGCTAAAGTCTCAAAATGTTCATTCCGCTGCATGACGACACGCCGTTGAAAGTCATCCGCTTTCAGTTCGTCACAGTTGCGATCATGACCCTTAACATCGGGATATTTCTGTTCACCGGCGCTTTCACGTCCGATGTCATTCAAGGAAATATGGCCACTGGCTTTGGAGTTATTCCTGCTGAGTTATTTCACGGCGGCGGCATCCAAAATCTAGTTCCTGAACCCTTTACACTCATCACCTATCTTTTTCTCCACGCAGGCTGGATGCACCTCATCGGCAATATGCTCTTCCTCTGGGTCTTCGCCGACAATATTGAAGATGCTTATGGTTATGTGGGCTTTATTATTTTCTATCTGCTTTGTGGCGTGATTGGCGGGCTGACTCACGCCTTTATGCAGCCCAATTCAGCAAGCCCGTTGGTCGGCGCATCGGGGGCGGTGTCCGGCGTTTTGGCGGCCTATCTGGTTCTCTATCCGCGCGCTCGCGTTTGGATTTTGCTGTTCATGCGCATTCCTGTGCCTGTCCCTGCCATTTGGGTGCTGGGCGGGTGGTTTCTGTTGCAAGTCTATAGTCTAGCAGCAGCAGCGCCCGGCGAAGAGGTTGCATGGTGGGCCCATATTGGGGGTTTTGCCGCCGGAATCATCTTAACTATCACTTTGCGAAACCGCCTACTCTTCTTGCCAAATCGTCGCAATTGACCGGGCCACGCCGCTCCCAGAATTGACTATGCGGGGCCTGCTCACTAGTGTCCCGCAAAATTCGCAAATGAGGTTCCCATGAAGGTTATTGTCGCTGTTAAGCGCGTGGTTGATTACAACGTGAAAATTCGCGTGAAGGCCGATGGGTCAGGCGTTGAGCTTGCGAACGTGAAAATGTCGATGAACCCGTTTGATGAGATTGGCGTAGAAGAAGCCATTCGCCTGAAGGAAAAAGGTGTGGCCACTGAAATTATCGCCGTCACCATCGGGCCTCAACAATCTCAAGAAACCTTGCGCACAGCTTTGGCCATGGGTGCCGATCGCGCCATTTTGGTCAAGCATGATGAATATGTGGAACCACTGGGTGTAGCCAAAATTCTCAAGGGCGTAATTGAGGCCGAAAAGCCAGATCTGGTGATACTTGGCAAGCAAGCCATTGATGATGATTGCAACCAAACGGGTCAAATGCTCTCGGCCTTGCTCGGCTGGGCCCAAGCCACAGCGTGTTCCAAACTTGAAGTGGGTGCGGGGGATGCCACCATCACCCGCGAGATTGATGGCGGTTTGCAAACCTTGAAGGTGAAAATGCCGCTGATCATTACTACAGATCTTCGCCTCAACCAACCGCGCTATGCAAGCTTGCCCAACATTATGAAGGCCAAGAAAAAGCCGCTCGATGAAAAAACGCCAGCTGATTACGGCGCCGATGTAAAGCCACGCTTGAAAATTGTAAATACCGTTGAGCCGCCGAAGCGCTTGGCCGGTGTGAAAGTGAAATCTGTCGCTGAACTTGTCAGCGCCCTTAAAACTGCAGGAGCAATCTAATGGCTGTTCTCTTGATTGCCGAACACGACAATAAATCCGTGAAGGACGCAACCCATAAGGCGCTGACGGCTGCTGCCCAAATGGGGGGCGATGTGCATGTGTTAGTTGCTGGCAACAATGCGGGCGCTGCTGCGGCCCATGCTGCGAAATTAACTGGTATAAAAAAAGTCCTGCATGTGGAATCAGCTGCCTTGGAACGCCCGCTGGCTGAACCGATGGCCGCAACTATTGTTGCTCTAGCACCTGCCTATGATCACATCGTTGCTGCGGCCACTACCAATGGCAAAAACTTTATGCCACGCGTCGCCGCACTTTTGGACGTGATGCAAATTTCAGATATCTCTGAAGTGAAATCAGCCGACACCTTTGTGCGCCTCATCTATGCGGGCAATGCCGTACAAACTGTTCAAAGTACCGATGCTAAAAAAATCATCACCGTGCGCACCGCGTCATTTGCGGCAACTGGTGAAACAGGTTCCGCATCAATCGAAAAAGCGGATGCCGCCGCTGATCCAGCGCTTTCATCTTATGTAAGCGAAAACCTCACCCAGTCAGATCGCCCCGAACTCACTTCGGCCAAGATCATCGTCTCCGGCGGTCGTGGTATGCAGTCTGGTGAAAACTTTGTGATGCTCGAAAAAGTAGCAAAGAAACTGAATGCCGCTGTGGGTGCATCGCGCGCTGCCGTGGATGCAGGCTATGTGCCCAATGATTATCAAGTGGGCCAAACTGGCAAGGTGGTTGCTCCTAATCTCTATATTGCCGTGGGCATCTCAGGTGCCATTCAGCATCTTGCTGGCATGAAAGATTCAAAAATCATCGTCGCCATCAACAAAGACGATGAAGCGCCGATTTTCCAAGTTGCTGATTATGGCTTGGTAGCCGATCTTTTTACGGCTGTGCCAGAGCTTGAAGCCGAACTTGCGAAGCTTGGTAAGTAATCAAACCCTGAGCCGCGTTGCGTAAAGTGACGCGGCCAAACTGCTCAGCAAAAAAGCAAGACCAACCCAAACGGAAGTGACGGTTGCACCACCTTTAATCAGCGCGCCACCAGCACCAGCTCCAATCGCCTGACCCAAATAAACTGCAGACGTATTAAGTGCAACAGTAGCTGACGCCAATGCTGGTGCGAGGCCCACAAGCCTGCTCTGCTGCAATGAGTTGGACGAAAATGTGCCAAAACCCCACAGGGCAAGGCCCACCATTGAGCCCCAATAATTTCCAAACATAATTCCGAATATTAGAAAGCCCGTGCACAAGCTAAACAAGGCCATGCCTATTACACGGTGAACCGCAACGCTTTGCACCATGCGCGAGCCTATGGTATTGCCAGCAACACCAGCCAAACCTGCAATGGCAAAAGCCAGTGAAATTTGCGTGGGCGTAGCTGCCGTAACTTGTTTTAAGATGGGTGCCAAATAGCCAAACACGGTAAACTGCCCAGACATGCTAAGCAATGTGACGAGTAACACACAGAGCAAGGCGGGCGATGTAAACACAGTTTTCCACGACGCAAAATCCAAGGGCTTGCCATAAAGCCCAGGTTGCACCGTGAACCACACCGCAAACCCGCTAAGCGCCGAAAGCAGAGCCATAATCACAAACACCATGCGCCAACCAAGCCATGCGCCCAGCAAGCCACCCAGCGGAATGCCCGCAACAGATGCCACCGACCAGCCAATAAAAATAAAGGCAATAGCCGATGCCCGCCGCTCAACCGGCAGCAGCAAACTGACAGTAGCTGCCGCTTGCGGAGAAAAAATTCCGGCCGCACTGATCATCAGCATACGGATGATGAGAAGTGGCCAAAATGAATTGGTGAATGCCGAAGCAAGATGCCCCACGGTATAAAGCCCCATAGCCAAAACCAACACCAAGCGTCGATCAATGCGCGTGGTGAGGGTGGCGAGAATAGGCGCACCAAAGCCCACCACAATGCCGCCCACCAAAAGCAGCAAACCTGCGGCGGCCACATCCACCTGTAATTCACTGGAAAGCTGGTTGAGCAACCCCGCTGGAAGCAGCACGCCGGTGCCAATCACGAAATTTCCCAGCAGCAGCGCCCACAAAACCAAACTGGTGCGCGATTGTGTCGCTTCAATTACCATATAAGTCCCTCTCGCACTTGCGAAATCCACTTGCCCCTGTGATTTCAGGGGATTAGTCTCCCGCCACTTTGAAGAGATGGGAACGGGAAGTCCATTATGAAAATTGTGAAAGTTGGCATCATTGGCGCAGGGCAGATGGGCTGTGGCATTGCGCAAGTCTGTGCGGCGGCAGGTTATCAAGTTGGTTTAAATGATGTGAGTGCTGAGCGGATTAGCGCTGGCCTTGCCACTATTGATGCCAATTTAGCGCGCCGCGTCAAATCAGGAAAGACCACCCCCGAAGACAAAGCTGCGGCACTGGCGAAGATCAGCGCCGTTTCCACTTATGAAGGATTTGCCGATTTTGATTTGGTGATTGAATCAGCCACTGAAAAAGAAGCAATCAAACGCCAAATTTTTGAATCCGTCTGCCCGCATTTAAAACCTGAGTGCATAGTAAGCTCTAACACTTCTTCCATTTCGATCACAAGGCTTGCCGCCGTCACTGGCCGGCCTGAACGCTTTATGGGTATTCATTTTATGAATCCAGTTCCGGTGATGGAATTGGTGGAGCTGATCAAAGGCATCGCCACTGATGATGCAGTGTTTCAAACCGTCAATGAATTTGTCAAATCTCTGGGCAAAACCACCGCTATCTCCGAAGATTTTCCAGCCTTTATTGTGAACCGCATCTTGCTGCCGATGATCAATGAAGCGGTTTACACGTTGTATGAAGGTGTGGGCGGCGTTGAAGCGATAGACACAGCCATGAAGCTTGGTGCCCATCACCCGATGGGGCCATTAGAACTTGCAGACTTCATCGGTTTGGACACCTGCCTCTCGGTGATGCAAGTGCTGCATGAAGGCCTGAGCGATTCCAAATATCGCCCGTGCCCATTGCTGGTTAAATATGTGGAAGCCGGATGGCTGGGCCGCAAAGTAAAACGCGGCTTCTATGATTATCGCGGCGAAGTGCCAGTGCCGACAAGGTAACTGGGGCCGCCCTTCGAGGCCGCTTTGCGGCACCTCAGGGTGAGGATTTTTTATTCCTCATGCTGAGGCGTTCGGCGCGAAGCGACGAGCCTCGAAGCATCACTTTGCATCCAGCGCAGCCCTCACCAATTTCTGCGCATCCTCCGATGCCCAATCGGCTGGTCCTAAAAGCCTTCCAACTTCCTTGCCATTGCGATCAATCAGCAGCGTCGTCGGTAAGCCAACGGATTGTATGGCTGCCAATGCCGTCGCTTTGGGATCCACATAAAGCGCGAGATTATCGGCACCTATCTCTTTCAAAAAAGCCACCGATGCCTCGGCCCCTTTTAAATCTTCGCTGAGCGCTATCACTTCAAAATCCACAGAACCCATCAGCTTTTGCAACCTCGCCAATTCTGGCATTTCCTTGCGACAGGGTGCACACCATGTGGCCCATAGGTTGAGCAGCACCACGCGGCCTTTCCAGCTGGACAGATCTTTCACTGTTCCAAAACCATCGGTAAAGCTAAAGGCTGCAATATCTTTAGGAGCCGGATGTTTGATAAAGGCGGCCATCGCCGAAACGTTTTTGACAGGGGCCACATCAGACACCTTGCGCATATCCCCTTGAAACCAGTAAATGCCTGCAGCACCAGCCACTATTGCCAGAAGAATGGGGAGAGATTTCGCGTTCATGGTTGATATATCCGGTTGGGTTGAGGACTTTTTATGACCAATAAAATGTGGGGTGGCAGGTTTAAAGAAGGCCCTTCTGCCATAATGGCGGAAATAAATGCATCAATTAGTTTTGATCAGCGTTTGTACGCCCAAGATATTGCTGGCTCCAAGGCCCATGCGGCCATGTTGGCCAAACAAGGCATTATAACCAAATCCGACGCTGCCGACATTCGCAAAGGTCTTGATCAGATTTTAAGCGAGATTGAAGACGGCAAGTTCAAATTTTCTGCAGCCCTCGAAGATATTCATCTCAATGTAGAATCTCGTCTCAAGGAATTGATTGGCGAAGCCGCAGGTCGCTTGCACACCGCCCGCTCGCGCAATGATCAAGTGGCAACCGATATGCGACTCTATGTGCGGGACTGCGTGGATGCGCTTGATCTTGCGTTGCAAGATTTGCAACTTGCCTTAGCGCAGAAAGCCGAAATCCATGCCGCAACTTTAATGCCGGGTTTTACGCATTTGCAATCAGCCCAGCCTGTCACCTTTGGCCATCACATGCTGGCTTATGTGGAAATGCTGGGGCGTGATCGTTCTAGATTAGCTGACGCAAAAAAACGCATGAATGAAAATCCACTGGGGGCGGCGGCCCTTGCTGGCACGTCTTATCCCATTGATCGGCACATGACTGCCAAAGACTTGGGCTTCAGCGCCCCAATGCGTAATTCCATGGATGCAGTGTCGGCTCGCGACTATATTTTAGAAGTTCTCGCCGCCTGCACCATTTCATCCATTCACCTTTCGCGGTTGGCTGAAGAAATTGTGATTTGGTGTTCAGCGCAATTTCGCTTTGTTAAACTCTCTGACAAATTCACCACTGGCTCCTCCATCATGCCGCAGAAGCGCAACCCTGATGCAGCAGAGCTCGTGCGCGCCAAACCCGGCCGCATTTTAGGAGCCTTCACTTCATTAGCGTTGGTGTTGAAAGGCCTCCCCCTCACCTATTCCAAGGATATGCAGGAAGACAAAGAACTAACCTTTGATGCACTTGATAATTTCGCATTGGCCATTGCCGCAATGGCTGGAATGGTGCGCGATATGGAACCGCAAGTTGAAATTTTAAAAGCTGCGGCCAATGCCGATTATTCAACCGCCACAGATTTGGCTGATTGGCTGGTGCAGGCGCTTAAAATGCCATTCCGCGAAGCCCACCATGTCACAGGCCGCGTTGTGGCCTTAGCTGAAAAAAAATCCTGTACACTTTCGGAACTTTTGTTAGAAGACATGCAGGCCATCCATGGCGGCATCACCAAGGACGTGTTCAAACGTCTGACAGTTGAAGCCTCTGTGGCGTCTCGAACAAGCTTCGGAGGAACTGCACCTTCCAATGTGCGCCGCGAAGCCAGACGTTGGCTACGAGCCTCGAAAGGGAAGTGAGCGGTGATGATATTTCTTAAACAAGCCATTCTAGCGGCCATCATC
>JANLPA010000054.1:0-5739 GCA_031366855.1 Hyphomicrobiales bacterium
GTTCGACCACCTTGCGGCCTGCTTTCATCTCGACACCGGGGCCCATACCAAACTGTTGGGTAAATAATGCGGTCAGATGATAGTAAATGCTTTGATGCACAAAAGCTTCCCAAAATTTATTGTTTTGACTGTATTTTTTCCAAGCAAATTGAAACAATCGTTCTACATTATGTTTATCGGGAAAGTTTTCCTCTAAATGGAAAAATACGTTTACTGACGAATTCTTCATTTCAGTTGCAAGAAACCCTTTTTGATTCAAGAGCCTGTCATCAAACGCAATTTTGTGTCTTGTGAGATATTGTTGAAGGACAATGTTCAAGGCAGGCGGATTGTAGCTATTAGATATACCAATTCTGTCGCCCTGCACCTCGCTGATTGGAAACGGTAGGGGAAGAAAAAACTTCTTTGCGAAATTAGTTATTGTGGGAAACAAATACTCCTTGTCGTTCTTGTAATTTCCCGAACGCAAGCATTCTTCAATTGTGGCACCAGCTCCGACCACTAGTACCGTTTTCATTAGGCGCCCTATTCTAAATTTAATGATTGCTCAGGTATTGTCCAAAAAGTGATTAGCCCTCACGCCTCAACATATTCCGCAATGCTGGTCGCCTTGGGCACGGGCTGGCCGTCTTCGATTAGGCCATCTATGTGAAAACGGATCGCATCTTTCATTTCGTGTTCGATTTCGGATTTGCTGTCGCCCGTTACGATGCAGCCGGGTAAATCTGGCACGAAGGCTGAGTATCCTGTTCGGGTTTTTTCGATTACGATTGCATAGCGCATGTTCTTAATCCTTCAATCCGGCTTGCTTCAAAATACTGTTCAGTGTTCCGGGCGAAACATCGTCTCTTGGCTTTCCAGCAACTGTTACGCGGCCCAATTTTGTTGGGTGTTTGAACTGGCGATGGCTGCCGCGTGTTGCAATATGTCGCCAACCATCTTCTTCGATTTGCCTGATAATGTCACGAACTGTTGTTGGCATGGTTTAACATTGTCGGTTTCTGTGCGAAATTCAAGGCCCCGCTTTCGCAGGGTGACGATCTCGTTTGGGTGAATGATCGTCACCGTGTTTAAGCTGGCTTGGCCCACACTGCCAACTCATTGCCATCAGGGTCAGTGAAGTGAAAGCGTCTGCCGCCGGGGAAATTGAAAATATCTTTTACAATTTTGCCGTCGGCTTTTTGGACTTTCATTTTTGTATCCTCTAGTTTTTCTGAATAGAGAATAATCAGAATACTGCCTTTTGTTGGTGTGCCAAGTGTGAAGCCGCCATCGATATAATCGCTCTCGAAAGCGGTATATTCCGGCCCGTAATCAGTGAAGGCCCAGCCAAAAGCATCAGTATAAAATGTCTTGACCCTCGCCAAATCGTTAGAGAGAAATTCGATATATTGGATTTGTTCGTGGCGCAGTTTCATGGTGCAAGGCTAGCAAATGTTGCATGCGGCTGGCAACTGCTTCAATATGGCTGAAAAGGAAACGCCAATGCTCCACTCTCAGCTTCCGTCCAACGCCACACTCGCAGGCCGTGTTCACATTCCGAAACTTGGCCCTTGTGTGGTGCGGGTGGATGGCGAAAAGCTTGTCGATATCACGGCGATTTTCCCGACCATGCGTGACTTGTGCGAGATGCCTAATCCAGCGCAGGCGCTTGCCGCTGCGGAGGGCAAGGCGATTGGCCGCGTCGATGATGTGCTCGCCAATGCGGCCATTAAAAAGCGCGATGCTGGCAAGCCTTGGCTGCTGGCGCCGATTGATTTGCAGGCGATTAAAGCGGCTGGTGTCACCTTCGCTGTCTCCATGCTAGAGCGGGTGATTGAAGAAAAAACCCGTGGCGATACTTCGGCCGCCGCTGCCATTCGCGGAAAAATAAATGACCTGTTGGGTGGGGATTTGCGCTCGCTCAAACCTGGCTCCAAGCAAGCCGCAGACCTTAAAGACACATTGATGGCGCAAGGGGCATGGAGCCAATATCTTGAAGTGGGCATTGGGCCGGACGCGGAAATTTTCACCAAGGGTCCCGTGCTATCGGCGGTGGGCTGCAATATGGATGTGGGCATTCACCCTAAATCATCATGGAATAATCCTGAACCTGAGATTGTTTTAGTGGTGTCTTCGGCTGGCAAAATTGTGGGGGCAACGCTTGGCAATGATGTGAACTTGCGCGATGTGGAAGGGCGCTCGGCATTATTGCTGGGCAAGGCCAAAGATAATAATGCCTCCACTTCTCTTGGGCCTTTCATTCGGTTTTTTGATGATGGTTTTTCATATCAAGATATTTGCCAAGCCGAGCTTTCAATGAAAGTGACAGGCACGGATGGTTTCGTGATGAGCGGGCATTCTAACATGAGCATGATCAGCCGCGCACCTTCCGATATTGTGTCGCAAGCGATCAACGAGCATCATCACTTTCCTGATGGGTTGGTGGTGTTTTTGGGCACTATGTTTGCGCCCATTGATGATCGCGGGGCCAAGGGCAAAGGCTTCACGCATCATCAAGGCGACATTGTGGAAATTTCAACGCCACTGCTGGGCACACTCAGCAACCGTGTTATGTCAACTGATAAAGCCGAGCCGTGGAATTTTGGTATTGCTGATTTGATGCGCAATTTGGCGGCGCGTAATCTGCTCTAGGTTTTACTGTTCGGCAGCCTTCATTGTGCTGGAGTAAGTGCGGAACACATGATCCCACAAGGCGGTGCTTACCCCAAAGTTCTGGTTGCTGGTGCCATGGTGGTGCACGTTATGTTGAAACTTTAATCGCTTCATGATACGCCAGCCACCACTGCTCAGGTGGTGCACAGCATAGTGCACGAATGTGTAAAAGATAAAGCCAATCAAGAATCCGGCAAACCACAGCAAAGCGAGGCTGGTGCCCAGTGCATAAGTCATGGGCCAGAGAACGAATAGAAACAGCAAAGGCAGAGAGAATGGCGTTGGCGTGCCAATCAACTCTTGGGTTTCATCATGGTGAGCTTGATGCATCTCTTGCAAGCCCGGAATTTTATGCAGCACAAATCTGTGAACTAAATATTCCACCAATGTCCAGGTTAAGAGGCCCAACGGCACCATGACCAAAGCCAGCCAAACACTGTGGGTCTGATTGATATAGAGCCCCCAAATGATGCTCGCCAGAATAATTGGGGGATGCACGACAAAATCCATAAAGAATAATATCGGTGTCATTTGCGGCGAGAATAGAGATTTGGCGAAAGACCAGGAACGACGCAAATATGAGCGCTCTCGCAATGAATTCGTTTCAACTTGCGTCATGTTTTTTCCTTCGCCCAGTCACTATAGTACAGAAAATGCTTAATGCCAAAAAAAGTTCCTAATGTGGCACTTCCTATTTTGCTTTGCTCAGAATTGCGTCTCTGAGACTTGAAACAGCATTGGCATGCCCATCGAATCCTTCATATTTTGCAAAGACTTGGGCATGTGGCGCTAATATATCATAACCCTTTTTGGTAACGTAGCCCACAGTTGTGCGCTTTAAAAAATCATGCACGGAAAGTCCCGATCCAGTGCGGGCCCAGCCAGAAGTGGGCAGCACATGGTTTGGGCCCAGCACAAAATTTCCTAAGGTTGATGGCGTGTGTTCGCCTAGTAGAATTTCACCAGCATGAATGATGCGGCCTAAATATTGAAAAGGCTCTTTGGCTAAAATCTGCACATGCTCGGCGGCATAGTCGTTGATGAAGGTGATCGCTTCTTCTTCATTGCGGGCCAAAATAATTCCACCGATGGGGCCTGACAAAACAGTCGAAGAATAATCAACGCGCAGGGCACTCATCTTGGCCCAAAATGTTGGAAGCGCTGCAAGGGCCTCTTCAGCCACGCGCCGTGACCATGTGACAAGATAGGCCGAACTATCCGGCCCATGTTCTGACTCGATTAAAAGATCAAGTGCGGCAAGCCTGCCATCCACGGTATCATCGGCCATGATGATGGCATCGCTGGGGCCAGCTGGTGTTCCCGTATCAACGCGGTCCGAGACAAGACGCTTGGCAGCGGCCACCCACGGGCTGCCCGGGCCAATTATTTTTGAAACTTTTGGAACCGTCTCAGTGCCATAAGCCGCAGCGGCAATGCCTTGGGCACCGCCAGCTTTATAAACACGGGTAACGCCACCCATTTTTGCGGCCACTAAAGAGGCATCATCAATCTTGCCATCAGGGCCCGGTGGTGTGATCACAATCACATCCTTCACGCCCGCGACCGAAGCTGGAATTGTGCCCATGAGAACAGCAGAGGGGAATGAACCTTTGCCGCGTGGCACATAACAAGCCACTGAAGGAATTGGGCCGGTGCGTTCGCCTGCAAAAGCCCCGGGCCGCATTTCATGCAGCCACATGTCTTCAGGCATTTGGGCTCGGTGAAATTTGACAATGGATTCAGTTGCAAATTTCAAGGCGTCTTGAACTTTAGGATCAAGCGTTTTTTCGGCCCTGGCGAAATCTTCTTCTGTTGCGGCAATTTCATTTGGCTGCACTGGCGCCTTATCAAATTCGCGGGCAAAACGGGCCAAGGCCATGTCACCGTCGCTCCGCACGGCGGCAATGATCGGCAGCACTTTTTCAATAAAGGGCGCAAGGTCAGTTTCAGCGCGTTGCAAAAGCCGCGCACGTTGGGTGGGCGACAGAGTTGCAAGTTCGATAAAATTGACGGGCCTTGTCATCCGTGGTTCCATTGCGATTAAGAGTGAGGTTCCAAATGGCTGATCTAAAACTGCTTGTCAAAGGCGAACATAAACTGGGCGAGTCAGCCTTATGGCACGTGGCACAGGAAAAATGGTTCTGGGTTGATCTTTATGAGCCGATGTTGTGCAGCTCTGATCCAAATTCGGGAGAGGCAACACGGCGGGCCATTGACCTGCCAGCGCCAATAGGATCGATTGTAGCAACCACAAATCCAGATGTTTTGATGGTGTCGCACGCCCAAGGTCTTTCAACACTGCGCATTGATGATTTAGCACTCACGCCCTATGCCAATCCAGAGCAAGGCCGTGAGGGAGTTATTTCCAATGATCTCAAAGTTGATCGCTGGGGCAGGCTGTGGTTGGCCACCTCACATGACAAAGAGCAGTTGCCGCGCGGAACCTTGTGGCGTGTTGAAAGCTCAACGCGCTGGACCTTAGCTGATGTCGGTTTTGCCATTGGCAATGGCCCGGCATTTTCACCCGATGGCAAAGTGCTTTATTTTAGTGACAGTTTTAACAGGCAAATTTTGGCTTATGATATTTCGCGCACCGAACCACAGGTGCGGAACAGGAGAGTATTCGCGCAATTCACTGTTGATGAAGGCATGCCTGATGGGCTCACAGTGGATGCGAGCGGCCATGTGTGGTCGGCACAATGGGCGGGGGCTTCGGTTTTTAAATTGTCAGCAGCAGGTGAAAAACTTCAGCACATCGCTGTGCCTTCAGGGCATGTGACCAGTGTTGCCTTTAACCGCGACAAACTTTTTATCACTACGGCACGCGATGGGCTCGACGCTGAAACACTTCAGCACTATCCGTTGTCAGGAAGTGTGTTTCAGTTAGACACGGATGAAATGGGAGTGCCTGAAACTTTGTTTCAGGTTTAAACTTTCCAACTCCCTCACCCTGAGCAACCATTAGGAAATCTGCTTTTCTGCGATTTTCCAAGGGGTGCCTCTGGCGAGAACGGTATTGACGTAGATGACGAGTTTTCGGGTGCATGCGATGAGGGCGACTTTGTGGGTTTTTCCTTTTTCGAT
>JANLPA010000058.1:0-21594 GCA_031366855.1 Hyphomicrobiales bacterium
CTTGCGCCGGGAGAGGGGGCGCTTAACCGCACACTGAATTTCGCAAAAAAACTCCGCCGCGAAATGTCGGACGCCGAAACTAAACTTTGGCAGCAACTGCGCGCCCATCGCTTTGAAAGCTATAAATTCAAACGCCAGCAACCCGTCGGAAAATACATAGCAGACTTTGTAAATCTCGAGCACCGCCTGATCATCGAAGTTGATGGCAGCCAGCACGATGAATCACAGCATGACAAGGTTCGAGACGCTTGGCTCAAATCCCAGAATTTTAGAATCTTGCGCTTTTGGAATATCGACGTGCTTAAAGAAATGGATGGCGTATTGCTTGCAATTCTTGCCGCCTTGAAAGAAACCACATGACCCGCGAACCCATTTCTCTTTTCGACACCACGCTGCGTGACGGCCAGCAGACTCCGGGCGTTACGTTTTCACTCGATGATAAGCTTGTCATTATGGATATTCTCAACAAATTGGGTGTGGATTATATTGAGGGCGGATACCCCGGTGGCAACCCGACGGACAATTCACTGTTCGGCGAGGAGCGTAAATCCAAGGCCACCTTCACCGCCTTCGGCATGACCAAGCGGGCCGGGCGTTCGGCCTCTAATGATCCTGGCTTACAGTTTTTATTGCAGGCGCATTCAAAGGCCATTTGCTTTGTGGCTAAGTCTTGGGATTATCATGTACGGGTGGCTTTGGGCTGCACCAATGAAGAAAATTTAGAAACCATCCGCGATTCTGTTGTGGCAGCTTCGGCGGCTGGCAAGGAAGTGCTGATCGACTGCGAACATTTCTTTGATGGCTATAAAGCCAACCCAGACTATGCCACAGCTTGCGCCAAAGCGGCATACGATTCCGGCGCACGTTGGGTAGTGTTGTGCGACACCAATGGTGGCACCATGCCAGCGGAAATCTTTGAAATCGTCCGTACAATGACGAAAATTATCCCGGGATCGCATCTTGGCATTCACGCCCATAATGACACAGAGCAGGCCGTGGCAAATTCGCTGGCCGCAGTGGAGGCAGGCTGCCGCCAAATTCAGGGCACATTAAATGGCCTTGGCGAACGCTGCGGCAATGCCAATCTTATTTCAATCATCGGCACGCTGGGGTTAAAACCTCAGTACACGGAGCGTTTTTCCATTGGTGCTGATCTGGCAGAACTCACCGCCATCTCGCGCAGCTTTGATGAGTTGCTCAATAGGTCGCCTTATGCCCAAGCGCCTTATGTGGGCAAAAGTGCTTTTGCCACCAAGGCTGGCATTCATGCTTCGGCTTTGGCAAAGGAGCCTGAAACTTATGAGCATGTGAAACCAGAATCGGTTGGCAACACGCGGCGCATTTTGGTATCTGATCAAGCTGGAAAATCTAATCTGATAGCGGAACTCAAGCGCATCAACATCGATATTGCCAAAGATGATCCGCGGCTTGATCATTTGCTGCGTGAAGTGAAAGAGCGCGAAAATCAGGGTTATGCCTATGATGGGGCGGATGCTTCGTTTGAACTTTTGGCGCGCCGCATTCTGGGTGATGTGCCGCATTATTTTGATGTGCAATCCTTTGAAGTGAATGTGGGCCAGCATGAAGGTCAAATGTATTCCGAGGCTGTGGTGAAAGTGTTGGTCGATGGCGAGATTCTCACCAGCACCGGCGAAGGCAATGGCCCGGTGAGCGCCTTAGATGTCGCACTTCGCAAAGACCTTGGCAAATATCAGCGCTATATTGAGAACATGGACCTTGTTGATTATAAAGTGCGCATTCTCAATGGCGGCACCAGTGCCACCACGCGCGTGTTGATCGAAAGCCGCGATGATAAGGGTGAGCGCTGGTTCACTGTTGGCGTGTCGCCCAACATTGTTGAAGCTTCATTCCAAGCTTTGTTAGACGCGATCAATTTCAAATTGCTCCGTGAAAATGTGAGCGCCTAATGTTTTCAAAAATGTCCGAACCTAATAAAGGCGTGCTCTTCGCCGTCATCGCCCATTTGTTCTGGGGCGGCATGGCACCCTATTTGGGTTTGCTGCGCCATGTAAACCCATGGGAAATTGCGGTGAACCGCGGTGTGTGGAGTGTGCCCATTGCCGCTGTTGTGGTGTGGCGCTTGGGGCTGTTTGAAAACTTGTGGACTGCTTTGCGCAACCCGCGAACTCTTCTCATTCTCGCCTTCACTAGCATCATTATTTTGTTCAATTGGACGCTCTATATCTGGTGCATTCAACATGGCCGCACACTTGAAGCAAGCTTAGGCTATTTCATAAATCCCTTGATGAATATTCTCGTAGGCTACGTGTTTTTGAAAGAACGTTTCTCGCGGGCGCAAGGCATCGCAATTTTGCTTGCTTGTGTGGCTGTGGTTATTCAAACAATCGCCAACGGCGTTTTCCCAGCGCTCGGCCTCTCGCTTGCCGCAAGCTTTTGCCTTTATGGCCTGCTGCGCAAAACCATTTCAGTTGGCCCGGTTGAAGGCTTCTTCATTGAAACACTCGTGTTGCTTGTGCCATTGATCGGTCTCGAATTTTGGCTCGCGCAAAATGGCGGTGTTAAGTTTGGCGGAACCACGTTCGACACCCTTATGTTGATCGGCTGTGGCGGCTTCACGGCAGGCGCATTGATCTTCTTTGCGGCCTCTTTGAAGCGCCTGCGCTATTCAACAGCGGGCCTGCTGCAATATATCTCGCCGTCACTGGTGTTCCTAACCGCCGTGTTCATATTCCATGAGCACATCGATATTTGGAAGCTTGCATCCTTCGCGATCATATGGGTGGCGCTGATTATTTATTCGGTGAGTAGCATCAAAGAACATCGCGCTTAAAGTTTATCGAGGATCACTTTGTGCGGCACCACATCATGGTGTTTGGCGCGGGCGTATTGATATTGCGGAACCACTTCTGCTGCGGTCTTGGCCACATCAACCAAAACTTCCATGCCCGCGCGGATAAAGCTTTCTGCCCGCATGTGTTCCAACAAGGTGAGCAGGGGCTGCCAATAGCCATCAATATCGCAAATCACAATCGGCTTGGCATGTTGGCCAAGCTGAGCCCAAGTGAGAATTTCAGCGAGTTCTTCCAACGTGCCAATGCCGCCGGGCAGGGCCACAAAACCTGTGGCCCGCTCAAACATTGCCGTTTTGCGCTCGTGCATATTATTGGTCACGATCAGCTCGTTCACACCGTCTAACATGCGTTCACGCGAGACGAGAAATTCGGGGATGATGCCCGTCACATGTCCGCCAGCTGCCAAAACACCTCGCGCCACTTCGCCCATCAGTCCCGTGCCGCCGCCACCATAAACCAGCCCAATATTAGCTTGTGCCATGGCGGTTCCAAGAGCCTTGGCCGCAACCATATAAGCCGGATTTTTGCCGGGGCCAGAGCCGCAATAAACGCAAAGTCGATGTTCTGGGACCTTCATTTAATCTCCTGCCTGTGTGAATTTACCGCAATACTTTTGAGTGGAAGGGTCTTATTAAGGCTCCGACTCATGCTTACTTAATAGCTTATAACGCTCTATTTTTAAGACGGATGGATTTTTGATGAAGATTAACCCAATTGCCCTTTTTACCACTTTAACCGTCGCCGCCGCAGGTGCTGCAGGTTATGTGGCATTGAACCCAGCTCTCATTTCGCCAGTGCAACCTGTAGCGGTGGTTTCCGCTCCTGCACCAGTGGCGGCGGTTCCAGTTGTTAAACCAGCCGAAATTAAACCTGCTGAAGTTAAACCGGCTGAAGTAAAACCTGCAGAGGTGAAGCCAGCCGAAGTAAAGCCAGTTGAAGTTAAACCAATTGAAGTTAAACCAGTTGAAGTTAAACCAGTAGAGCAAGTTGCTGTGGCAGCTCAGCCAGTGGTCCAACCAGAGGCAAAAGCGGCAATTGCGCCAAGCTTTGATACTGTGCGCGTTGAAACCGGCGGCGAAGCTGTAATTGCTGGCCGTGCCGAGCCAGAGACTGAAGTGCTGGCAAAACTGAATGGCGTCGTTATAGCCACCGCAAAAACCAGTGCAGATGGATCATTTGTTATGATTCCAGACCAGCCCTTGCCAGCTGGTGCCGGCACACTTTCACTGGAAACTCAAACCAATGGCGTTGTTGTGGCTTCTGCTGAAACAGTTGCTGTGGCTGTGAAGCCAAAGGGCGAAGGCGAGGCCACGATTGCTGTTCTAACACCCGATCAACCAACCAAAATTGTGCAAGCCCCGGCATCACCCACAAATTCGGTGGTGCTCGATGCTGTGGATTATAATGCCGCTGGAGACATTGTGTTTTCAGGCCGCTCGCAGCCCCGAACCAGTATTAGGCTCTATGTGGATAATGCCATTGCTGGCGAAGCAAAGGCCGATGATTTAGGCAAATGGACTTATGCAGGGCAGGCTGAAGTTCCAGCAGGAAAACACACCTTGCGCGCTGATGCCATTGCGGCGGATGGTTCAGTTTCCAGTCGTGTTGAATTGCCGTTCCTGCGGGAAGCAGCGGCCAAAGTGGCCGAAGCGGCCCCAGCACCCGTAGTTGCGCCAGCTCCAGCTCCAGCTGTTGCGCCAGCTCCAGCAATTGCCCCTGCTGTTGTGGTTGAAGCCCCTGCAGTTGCCGCTGCGGCACCAGCACAAGTGGCTGTGGTTCCGGCACCTGTAGCTGCGGCACCAGCACAAGTGGCTGTAGTTCCGGCACCTGTGGTTGCTGCCCCGGCACCTGTAGCTGCGGCACCCGCAGTGGCAGTTGTTGCACCACCAGCTGCTCCGCAACCAACGCGCATTGTTATTCAACCCGGCAACAATCTCTGGACCCTGTCTCGTGAGATTTATGGGTATGGCCGAAACTACACTGTGATTTATGAAGCTAACAAAGATCAAATCCGCAATCCGCGGTTGATTTACCCTGGCCAAATTTTCACCGCACCAGTGGCAGCGAACAAGACGCCTTGAGAAAATTGACCGTGCAAAACGCCAGCGGCGAAACCTCGCAATGGGAAACCTTGAAGGGGTTGTTGCCGCTGCTTTGGCCGAAAGGCCGCACTGATTTAAAAATCCGCGTTGTGTTGGCACTGGCGCTTTTGGTGGTTTCCAAAATTGTCACTGTGCTCACCCCCTATGCTTTCAAAGCAGCCACTGACTTGCTCACCGCCAAAGGTGGCGTGGAATTGGCTTTGCTCAGCATTCCATTTTTCATGGTGCTGTCTTATGGCATGGGCCGCATTTTCATGGTGGTGTTTGCGCAAATGCGCGATGCGGTTTTTGCCAAAGTGGGCCAACGCGCTGTGCGCGAACTTTCATATTCCACCTTTCGCCATCTCCACGCGCTTTCCCTGAAGTTCCATTTGGAACGGCGCACTGGAGGCCTCAGCCGTATTATTTCACGCGGCATCAATGGCGTGGATTCAGTGCTGCGCTTTTCATTGTTCAACACATTTCCAACAGCTTTAGAAATTGCCATGGTCTGTGGCGTGCTGGCCTATTCATTTGGCTGGCTTTATGTTCTCGTAATTGCGATCACCGTCATCGCCTATCTGTGGTTCACCTATTGGGCCACTGAGCGCCGCATTGGCATCCGCCGCACCATGAACGAAGCCGATAATGATGCTGGCACCAAAGCCATTGACAGCTTGCTCAATTTTGAAACTGTAAAATACTTCGGCAACGAAATCCACGAAGCCAAACGTTATGATTCATCCATGGGCATTTATGAAAAAGCTGCGGTGCGTACCTGGGTGTCGCTTGCCGTGCTTAACGCTGGGCAGGCCGCAATCTATTCTGTGGGCCTTACAATTGTAATGGCAATGGCCGGATGGGCCATTCTCAAAGGCACGTCAACCATTGGTGATTTTGTGATGATCAACGCTTTGATGATCCAACTCTACATGCCATTGAATTTCATTGGCTCATCTTACCGCGAAATCAAACAAGGTTTGATCGACGTGGAAGGCATGTTTGGCATTTTGCGTCAGAACGCAGAAATTGCCGATAAGCCTAGCGCGCCTGATTTTAAACCAGCCAAGGGCGATATTGTATTCGAGAATGTGAGCTTTGCTTATGATGCGGCGCGCCCTATTCTTAAAAACATTTCATTGCATGTGCCCGCCGGAAAAACCGTAGCCATTGTGGGCCCATCAGGTGCTGGAAAATCCACCATCTCCCGCCTGCTGTTTCGTTTTTATGATGTCACCTCTGGCCGCATCTTAATCGATGGTCAAAATGTTTCGGATGTGACCCAAGCCTCATTGCGCAAGGCTATTGGCATGGTGCCGCAAGACACCGTGCTGTTCAATGATACCGTGCGCTATAACATTCGCTATGGCAGACCAGACGCCACAGATGCTGAAGTGGAAGCCGCAGCAAAAATGGCGCAAATCCATAATTTCGTTTTGAGCCTGCCCAAAGGCTATGACGCGATAGTGGGTGAACGCGGCTTAAAATTATCCGGCGGTGAGAAGCAACGTGTCTCCATCGCTCGCACCATTCTCAAAGAGCCGCCTATATTAGTTCTCGATGAAGCCACCTCAGCACTCGACAGTTTAACTGAGCAAGAAATTCAAGAAGCCCTGCGCAGCGTTTCGAAAAACCGCACAACAGTGGTGATTGCGCATCGCCTTTCAACAGTGGTTGAAGCCGATGAAATTATCGTTTTAGAAAAGGGCGAGATTGCTGAACGCGGAACACATAAAGTGTTACTCAAGAAAAAAGGCCTCTACGCTGATATGTGGAACCGCCAACAGCAAGCCGATGAAGCCCGGCGCAAATTGGCTGAGAATTTGGATCTGCGCGGGCCAAAGGCTGAGGATTTGTTGCGGGTTTAGCGTGCAGCCTGAGAAAATTCGGGATCTGTTAATCAAAACGTCGCACCCATAGTTACCAGCATCTGAATCAACCTTTCAGTAATCAAACTCCAAAACGTCGCATTAACTGCACTAATCAAATGAGCAGAAAATAAGCTTCAAATTTGATGCAAATGCCACTGTGTTCATCATTGTTTACAGTTGAAGGCCCATAACAAATCCATATCGCAGCAAATGCGGAACGAGTGGGATGGTGCAAGTGTCCAGTTACAAGGAAACAGCACTTTAACAATTTAGGGGATTAGTCAAATGAGAGTTACTACTATGGAGACCGTCGCCGGTCGCGTGAATGAAGAGACCGTCGGCGTTGTGCGTGGTTCAGCCCTGTGGTCGAAGCGCATTACAAAATATAGCAATGGTGGCTTGCGCGGTTTGCAATACACCACAATGGTGGAATTAGCTGAAGGCTTGAACAGTGCAAAAGAAGAGGCCGAACAAAAGGTCCAAGCACAAGCTAAAGCTTTGGGTGCAGATTCAATTATTGGTTTGCGCTTGGAAGTATTTGAAATGACCGATGGCCTGTTCACTGCTGTTGCTACGGGCACTGCCGTTCGCACATCAGAATTGCCAAAGGTTATGCCAAGCTTTGCTGCACCCGCCAATGATGATGCCTTTGAAGCCATTCCTTTTGTGCAAAAGCGCAGCATTCAGCTTGTTTCAAGTGCTATGCACTAACACAAAAGTAATAAGAACATTAAATCCTGTCCTGTTGCAGAACAGGGCGGGTTTTTGGTTTATGGTGCCTCTGTCAAATCGATTCCCTTTGAATCTAATTTCAGCTAGAGAAGCCCAATGTCAGTCATTCAGAGTATCACCACGTCATTCGCCCCCATCCACCGTGAAGGGTGGCGCTTCATTGCAATTTTTGCTGCAGTAACGCTGCTGTTCTTGTGGGCAGGCTTTCAGCCTGTGGGGTGGTTGGGTGTGGTGCTCACCCTTTGGTGCGCCTATTTTTTTCGCGATCCTGAACGGGTAACACCATTGCAAGAAGGCTTGGTGATTTCGCCGGCTGATGGCCGCGTGAGCGCCATTGAGGAGGTTATCCCACCGCCAGAATTAGATTTGCCGCGCGAACCCATGACCCGCATTTCAATTTTTATGAATGTGTTTGATGTGCATGTGAACCGCAGCCCCATAGCAGCGCGCATTGCCAAACTTACTTATGTGCCGGGCCTCTTTCTCAATGCTGAACTTGATAAAGCCAGCGAGGACAATGAGCGCCAAGCGTTAACACTGGCATTGGCCGACGACACAAAAATCGGCATGGTGCAAATTGCTGGCTTGGTGGCGCGCCGCATTGTTAAGTTCACCAGTGAAGGAGAAAGCCTGCAAGTGGGCCAACGCTTCGGCCTCATTCGTTTTGGCAGCCGTGTTGATGTGTATTTGCCAAAGTCAGTGGCAGTGCTGGCCTGCTTGGATCAACGTGCAGTGGCTGGTGAAACAGTGCTGGCTGATATGAACCAAAACGGTGCCAGCCGCACCGGCCGCAAGAGCTGAGCCCGTGGACGATAAGAAAATCTCCGCAATTGAAAGCAAGCGCTTTCAGCGTGTGCCAATCCGCTATTTGCTTCCCAATCTTTTAACACTGCTGGCCCTGTGCAGTGGCGTTACCGCCATCAGGCTTGCTGTTGAAGGCCGCATTGAACTTGCCGTCAGCGCCATTATTTTGGCAGCAGTGCTAGATGGTTTGGATGGCCGTTTGGCGCGGTTTATGAAAGGCACCTCACGCTTTGGTGCTGAATTAGATTCACTCGCAGATTTTGTGAATTTTGGTGTGGCTCCTGCCATCATGCTTTATTTTTGGTCGCTCAACAGTTTGAAAACTTTTGGCTGGGTCATCTGCCTCATGTTGGCCATTGCCTGCGCGCTGCGTTTGGCCCGCTTTAACGTGGCTTTGGATGATCCCAATCAACCCACTTGGGTGAAGGCTTATTTTACGGGCATGCCAGCACCTGCTGGCGCGCTGCTGGCCATGGCACCATTTTATTTGGGCTTGCTCTGGGAACAGACAAACGGCCATGATTACGCCAAACCAATTGCTGCATTTGTGATTTTGATTTCTGTTTTAATGGTAAGCCGCGTTCCAACTTTTTCTGGCAAAAACATTGCCCGTGTTCCACGCGAATATGTTTTGCTCATCCTTGCAATAATGGCCTTGGTGATAGTATTGTTGGTCTCGTTTCCATGGGAAACATTGGCCATTGCCGCAGCAATTTATTTGGGCCTTATTCCAATGAGTATTATTTCGTATCACCGACGAAAACGTGCAAACCCCAAAGACTGACGGATAGATATGCGGCAACAACTTTTTGACTATGTCATTCCAGTTGCCCCGCCGCCACCGCCGCGCTTGCAGGCCAATTTCTATGCAAAAATAGCGCGCTCATCATACCTACATGCAACACGCGTTATTTTGATTTGGGTGGCGATTTGTTCGGCAGTTCTATCGGCCTCCATTTTCAATCCGCAAAAATCTGCGCGCGCAACCCTAGAGTTTTCGGGCGCTGATTCCGCAGCAAAGAACTTGGGAATTTTAGATCGCCAATTTCCAAATTTGAATGCGCTCATGACCTTCACCATAAGCAACCCAGACCCTGAACAGCTCAAACTTGCGCGTTTGAATTTGATCGCCGAATTGGAAACTGGCGATGCCGCTTTCGCATTGGTTTTGACGCCAGGTGCAGGAGACTATTATCAAAACCATACCATTTTTTATTATCCGTTAGAAATTGTGAAAGCCCGCATTGATTACGCTTTGTCGCTGAAGCCACTTTTTGTTGCGGTGGCGCAATCACCCACTACAGAAAGCCTTGCAACTCTGGTTAATGAGGTGTCAGCATCGATTACGTTGGGTCGAGATCCGCAAGGCCTCGATGCAATGTTTGATGAATCGGCCAAGGCCGTAAGGTCGTTGATGGAAGGCAATGATCGCCATGTTGATTGGTCCGAGATTGCCGGCTTAAATTTCGATCCATTGGTCAAAGAAGCCGTGGTACTGGCCCTGCCAAAATTGGGCATGAACTTTAAGGCAGCCAAGATTGCTAAGGCTGCCATAGCCAAACTTTCAAATGGCGCAGGAACCGAAATAAGCCTTCGCCAATCAAAAAGCGTAAATACAAATTCACCCGCAGCAGAAGGCACTTCGCGTGGTCTTCCATTCATTGCTTTGGCAATCATCTTTGTTGGTTTCGTGTTGTTTGCCACCATCGGCAGATTAAATTTCGCTTTGATGATTTTGTTGCCAGCCTTGGTGGGTGAAATTATCGGCTTGGCTGCACTAAACATTGTCTACGCCGATCAACTTCCAAAGCTTTGGCCAGTGTTTTTGGGCATTGCAATTTGCAGCTTACAAATTTCTTCGCGCTTGGCATTTGCTATATTGGAAACTTTTGCGGTGGCCGTCAGCACACAAAGCGCCGTAATGCTGGCCTTTCAAAAGCAGGGTTCTGGTGTTGTGTGGCTGGCAAGCCTTGCTGTGCTGGTATGGTGTGGGTGGTTTGCTATTGCCCAAGCCCCCTTTGGCTTTCTGGCGGCCATCACAATTGCTTCGTTAGTTGCCAGTCTAAGTGCAGCATTAACGCTTACCCCGGCGCTCGCAAATCTGCTGCCGGGGGCAATGAGTTGGCGCGCCGCCGATTGGTTTTTGCCGATTTATCAAACACTTTTCGGCAATCGCACATGGCGAACTTTGCGCAAATATGTTGCCATCATAATAGTTGCTACAGCCTACATAAGCCTTTATTTTTCATCAAATCTTCTCACCGCTTCAATTATACAAGTGGACCGCAACCAAACGGTTAATGTGCTTGTGCGGTCAAAGGAAGAAGCTGAGGCGACAGTCAAAAAATTGAACACCATAGCAGAAGCACAATCTGTGCGTTGGCTTGGAGCGTTTTTGCCAGAGCAGGCAGAAGAAAAACTTCACCTATTGCAATCAATGCAAAACCAATTCCCGCATTTCAATCTGCTTTCCCCGCAAGAGCCAGCGGCCTTGCGCGATCAGGTGACGTCACTGACTGTTTCGCTCGAAGAAATTGCCACGTCATCCGCAACTAGGCCTGAATTGCAGAAAGCAGCTCATAATTTTCGGCGCAGCCTGGAAATTCTGTCCAACACAACGAGCAATGGCGAAGTGCTTGAGTTTGAAAACAGAATATTTGGAGCATTTAATTTATTAGCAGATCATGCCAATGCCTTAGCCGCACTAGATAAGCCGGCATTGGAAATGCTCGACCCCAAATTAAAAGCGCTATTCGTTTCAGCGCAAAATATCTTTCGCCTTGAAGTAACACCCGTGAAAGGCATCACACCTGCGCGCCTTGCCCATAAGCTTGCTGATACTGGCTTTGCTGTTGCCCATCCTGCTTTGCAAGCCGATAGTGCGCGTCAAGTTTTGTTGGCCACCAGCGTCATTGTGCTGTCGGCCATGTTGCTGTTGGGATTGCTAACATTGGTTTTTGCTATTCGCGAAGTATCAGGATCAATTGCGAGCCTTGCCACAAGCTTCATCGCAATGTGCACAATTTTTGGCATGGCCGAAATTTCAAAAACGCCTCTTTCACAAACGGCACTTTTACAAGCCACAGCCTTGCTTGCTGCAATTTTGGTCATCGTCGCCACGTCTTTCTTGAAGCGGCAAATCACCAACCTGGCACCACCTGATGCATCGCACGCTGCCGAAGCATGGTTGCCAACCATGGTGATTGCGGCAGTCGCCGCTCCTGCTGGGTTTTTAAATTTTACCCCATGGGCGCAAGACCTTGGAATTTTTGCGATTACTTTAAGTGTGATAACCAGCACAATTGCCATGCTTTTGCGTCCCTTAACCATCACGCTTCGCCGCCATGGATTCTAAGATTTGCTTTTAGGCACGGTTCTGTGGCATAGTATTTTGATGAGTAGTTTTAGAGGCAGCGGATATCGGACATTGCGTGATGACGTTCTCGTCAATTGCGCCCGTATTGGTTTCAAGCCTTAAACTTAAATCCCGATCTGAAATTTAGCAGCGCCACCCGGCGTTAAGCAAACTTGCATCTGGAGTCTCATCATGAACGCCCAACCCAAAAACATAAATCTCGAAGAAATCGTCAAGGCTGATATTGCCCATCATTTTCATCCATTCACAGATCATAAAAACTTTCATGCGGCAGGTGGCCCGCGGGTGATCACCCATGGTGATGGCGTGTGGATTTGGGATGCCAAAGGCAACAAAATTCTCGATGGCATGTCTGGTCTGTGGTGCGTGAATGTGGGCTATGGCCGCAAAGACTTGCCCGAAGTTGCTTATAAGCAAATGCTCGATTTGCCCTATTACAACACCTTCTTCAAAACCACCACGGTGCCTGCAACTGAACTGGCCGCGAAAATATCGTCGGTTTTGCCGACACGCTTTAAGCATATTTTCTTCACCAACTCTGGCTCTGAAGGCAACGACACCATTGTGCGTTTCGTGCGCCATTATTGGAAAGTGATGGGCAAGCCTTATCGCCAACATTTTATTGGCCGCAAGCGTGGCTATCATGGTTCCACCTGGGTTGCATCCAATCTGGGTGGCATGGTTGGAATGCATGAGCAGGGCGGAACACCGCTGGATGGTTTTCACCATGTGCAACAACCGCATTGGTTTGATTTCGGCGGCGAGAAAACGCCAGATGAATTTGGTTTGGAAGCTGCCGCTGATCTGGAAAAGAAGATCCTTGAAGTCGGGCCTGACAACGTGGCGGCATTCATTGGTGAGCCTATTCAAGGTGCTGCCGGTGTTCTCATTCCGCCTGCCAGCTATTGGCCAGAGGTGCAGCGCATCTGCAAAAAATACGGCATTTTGATTATTTCAGATGAAGTGATCTGTGGCTTTGGTCGCACCGGAAATTGGTTTGGCTTTGAAACATTTGGCTATGAGCCGGATATTGTAAATATGGCAAAGGGCCTGTCATCTGGCTATCAACCCATTGGCGCTGTTGCATTTTCTGACAAGCTGACGGTTCCATTTTTCGACAAAGGAGGCGATTTCAACCATGGCATGACCTATGATGGCCACCCCGTGGCTGCCGCCGTGGCGCTGAAGAATATTGAAATTTTGCAAGATGAAAAACTCGTCGAGCGCGTTAAAGAATTGGCCCCTTATTTTGCAGCAGGTCTGCAATCACTGGCTAATCACCCCATCGTGGGTGAAGTGCGCTCGGTTGGCTTAATCGGTGCTATTGAACTCTGCGCGAACAAGAAAACTAGGGCGCGCTTTCATGATTCAGGCCGTGTGGGCACCATCTGCCGCGACCATTGCTTTGCCAATAACCTGATTATGCGCGCTTGTTGGGACACCATGGTGCTGGCACCGCCCTTCATTATTTCAAAGAAAGAAATTGATGAATTGGTGCGCCTTGCCCGAGTTGCGTTAGATAAAACCTACGCAGACGTAAAGCATGAAGTAATATAAATCTGCCACAAATCTGATAATATTGTAAAAGCCGCTAAGAGCTTCTGTCATAGGAAACCACAATTTTTTAAACGGGGAATAACAATGTCAAATTACTCACCAAGCTTCCGCCCAAATCGCCGCCAGTTGTTGCAAGGCACCGGTGCTGCTTTTGCGGGCGTAACACTTTCATCATATAAAGCCTTCGCCGCTGAAGAAAAGAAACTGAATCTCTACAACTACGATACCTATATTGGTGAAACCACATTGGCTGATTTTCAAAGCGCCACCGGCATTGCTCCCAAGATGGATTTGTTCGCCGATATGGATGAACTTTTTGCCAAGTTGAAAGCGGGCAACCCGGGCTATGATGCCATCGTGGTTGCGGGCGATTATTTGGAACGCATGATCAAGGCCAATATGGTTTCACCCATTGATCATTCCAAAATTCCGAATATGGCCAACATTGATCCTGACTTCAACAATCCAAGTTTTGATCCGGGCTTGAAATTTGCCATTCCCTATATGTGGGGCACCATTGGCATTGGCTATCGTAAATCAGCCGTTGGCGATGCGGCAATTGACAGCTGGAAAGTGCTGTTCGATTCAGATCAATTCGCAGGTAAAATTTCAGTGTTGGGCGATGCGCAAAACGTTCTCGGTTGCGCGCTCAAATATCTTGGCTTCTCATTCAATTCCACCAATTCTGATGAACTCAAAAAAGTGGAAGAGCTGCTGATTGCTCACAAAAAGAACATCAAAGTTTTTGCGCCGGATAACGGCCAAGATTTGTTAGCCTCTGGCGAAGTTGTGGCATGCCAAGAATGGTCCGGCGATATTACGCAAGTGATGGGCGAAGATGCTGACTTGAATTATATCATTCCAAAGGAAGGCTCAAACGTGTGGTCGGACAATTGGGCCTTGCCAACTGGCGCACCGCACCCTGAAAATGCTCATGCCTTTATGAATTTCATCTTGGATGCGGAAAACGGCAAAGCTGCCGCAACCACAATTCAATATGGCACGCCAAACTTGGCAGCCAAGAAATTGATGCCAGAAAGTTACACCAGCAATCCAGCGGTTTATCCCCCAAAGGATGTTTTGGCCAAGTGTGAGCCCACAAAATATTTGGGTGAAGAAGTAACCAAAATGCGTGATGAAAT
The DNA here is from genome assembly GCA_031366855.1 of Hyphomicrobiales bacterium. Classification (GTDB taxonomy): domain Bacteria; phylum Pseudomonadota; class Alphaproteobacteria; order Rhizobiales; family Aestuariivirgaceae; genus Aestuariivirga. The sequence continues at coordinate 14,398 of JANLPA010000058.1, forward strand.
CTGGACGAAAATTCAGGCGGCTTGATAGGATGGTCGCTTCGAGGCTCTGTTGCGCAGAGCACCTCAGCGTGAGGTAAGTTGTTCCCTCACCCTGAGGTGCGAGCTTTTGCGAGCCTCGAGGGGTTGGTGGAACGAGTTTCAAAGCCTTGCCGCGCTAACCTTAATTGTCTAGCATCATAAAAATATGCCCGAGGGGACGGATTTTGGATAATTGGAAAGACTATAAAAAAGTCTTCTGGACGCTAGCAACACCGGGCACATTCTGGCTGGTCCTATTCTTTGTCATTCCACTCGCCTATCTATTTGGGCTTTCGCTCAGCAGCAAAGAAATTGTGAATGGCGAAATATCCATCAATGGCTATGACTATTTCACCGGCCTTGGAAACTATCTACGCAGCTTAGAGCCACTCTATTTGCAGATCATGTGGAAATCGATTTGGGTGAGCGCCTTGGCTACCATGCTATGCTTACTTACTGCCTATCCAATCGCTTTCGGCATCTGCTTTGCGCCCGCGCGTTGGAAACCTATTTTACTGCTTCTCGTGGTGCTGCCATTCTGGATCAACTTGCTGATCAGAACTTATGCGTTGATCGCCGTGTTCCGCACCCAAGGTTATCTGAACCTCACCTTAAGTGCCTTTGGCCTTGGCCCCTATGAAATGCTCTATAATGATTTCGCGGTCATCTTTGGGTTGGTTTATGTTTACATGCCCTTCATGGTGTTGCCGCTCTATGCAACAATTGAAAGATTGGATAGGTCTTTCCTTGAAGCCAGTTTGGATTTGGGTGCAACGCAATTTACCACATTCAAAAACGTAACATTGCCACTCACCATGCCCGGTATCATCACTGGAACTATTCTTGTTTTCATTCCGTGCTTGGGTTCTTTCTTAACGCCGGCACTTCTTGGTGGAGCCAACGCCATTATGATTGGCAACGTTATTGAACGGCAGTTCAAGGCGGCCAATGATGCTCCGTTTGGGGCCGCAATTTCCTTCATGTTGATGTTCGCAACTTTTGCCGCATTGATGATCCGCGCCTTCTTGGCAAAACGCAGTGCCGGAGTAGATGTATAATGGCTGCACTTTTGAAACCGGGACAGGGGCCCTTAGATTACGGAAGCCGCCTGTGGTTGAAAATTCTCTTCGCGGTAATTTACATATTGCTTTATGTTCCGATCGTCACACTCGTCGCGTTCTCATTCAACACTGATAAGCGCGGCATTGTGTGGCGTGGCTTCACTTTGGATAATTATACAAAAGCATGGAACAATTCCGCTTTAATCGAAGCCATGACCAACTCGCTGATGATTGCATTCATCGCAACCATTTTTGCAACGGTAATTGGCGCCATGGTCGCCCTCATGTTGTGGCGCTTTAGGTTCCCCTTCAAAGGTAGCTACGAAGCCTTCATGGGCTTGCCCATTGTTATTCCTGAAATCTGCATGGGCGTGGCTTTGCTACTGTTCTTCAATTTCACAGGCATGATGACGGCTGTAATCGCAATGCCTTGGCCTTTAAATCTCGCCAACATCATCATCGCTCACATTGCTTTCTGCTTCCCGTTCGTCACCGTTGTGGTGCGCTCACGCTTGATTGGCTTCAATCGTCAACTCGAAGAAGCCTCAAAAGATTTGGGCGCAACTGAATGGCAAACATTTTGGAATGTTATTGTGCCATTTATGATGCCGGGCCTTATCGCTGGTGCACTTCTGGCCTTCACACTTTCGCTCGATGATTTCGTGATCACCTTCTTCACATCAGGCCCAGAAACCGTAACTTTTCCGGTGAAAGTTTATTCGCTGGTGCGGCGCGGTGTGTCACCTGAAATCAATGCGGCCTCCACCGTGCTCATCGTCATCACTGTTGTTGCCACCATCATCGCCATGAAACTGCAAGCCCCCGAAAAATCGGGCCATTGAGGATCAACCATGTCTGAACCAATCGTCTCCATCCGCAATGTCTCACGGCGCTATCCCGGTGGTGTGACAGCCGTCGATAATGTGTCGCTTGATATTGCGCAGAATGAATTTTTCGCTCTGCTTGGCCCATCGGGTTGCGGCAAGACGACATTGCTCCGTATGATTTCCGGCCTCGACACACCAACCGAAGGCCAGATTTTCATCGGCGGGCAAGACATGGCTTTAACTCCGCCAAACTTGCGTCCCACCAACATGGTGTTCCAGTCATATGCGGTCTTCCCGCATATGACGGTCGAACAAAATGTGGGCTATGGCCTGAAAGTAACCGGCGTTGAAGCCAGTGAGATCAAGCGGCGCACGGCTGAAGCTTTAGAGATGGTGAAGCTCTCGCATTTGGCAGCGCGCAAGCCTGATCAAATGTCTGGCGGCCAGCGTCAACGCGTGGCACTCGCTCGTGCATTGGTAAAGCGTCCAAAGGTTTTGCTGCTTGATGAACCGCTCTCTGCATTGGATGCTAAGCTGCGCGATGGCATGCGCCTTGAACTCACGCGCCTGCAGGAAACCGTGGGCATCACTTTCATCATCGTAACCCACGATCAGGATGAGGCTCTGTCAATGGCCACCCGCATTGCGGTGATGGACAAAGGTGCCATTCAACAAATTGCAACACCCTCAGAACTCTATGAACAGCCGCGCACCAGATTTGTGGCCGACTTTATTGGAAAGGTGAATTTGATTGATGCTGCCGTAGTTGGTCAAAAAGGCAAATCAGTGAAGTGCTTAGCCCAAGGCTTGGGCAATATGGAAATTAGCTGTGATAAATCCACAGGCGATAAAGCCACCATCGCCATTCGCCCGGAGAAACTGAAGATCAGTACCAGCGAACCAAAGGGCGCAAAGCTGGTGAGCACCAAAGGCACAATCCGTGACGTGGCCTATTATGGCGACACCAGCCACATCGTTGCCGATATTGGCGAAGGTTTGGACTTGTCGATCAATGTGCAAAATAATTCGCGCACGGGTGGCTCTGGCGTGGAACGCGGTCAAAAAGTCTGGGTGCATTTCGACCCAGCTGATGCACTTTTATTGACGGAGTAAATTGTAGTTTCTCCTTCTCCCCTTGAGGGAGAAGGTGCCCAAAGGGCGGATGAGGGGTCGGTAGAAATAGGCCTCACATCTGCTAACCCCTCATCCGTCTCGCGCAAAGCAGCGCGATCCACCTTCTCCCTCAAGGGGAGAAGGGAAAAAGCATAGGAAACCAACCCCATGGCACTCGAACTCGATAAACTCGGCTACACCCCCGGCGATGAAGCTTTCCGCAGGGACTCGTTAAAAGGTACGCGCTGGGAGGCCACTTATGCCGGTGCCCTCTCATTCATGCGCCGCAAATATACGCGCGACCTGACGGGTGTTGATATTGCCATCACTGGCATTCCTTTCGATCAAGCCGTGTCGCATCGTTCTGGCACCCGTATGGGGCCAGAAGGCATTCGCCGCGCTTCGGCTGAAAACGCCTGGGGACCATTTTGGCCGTGGAACTTCGATCCGTTTGATACACTTGCTGTGACGGATTATGGCGATTGTTTTTTTGACTGGGGCAAGAAAGAAAACTTCCCTGAGACTTTGGAAAAACACGCCACTGAAATTATTTCATCAGGAGTTGAAATGATTGCCTTAGGTGGCGATCATTATGTGAGCTATCCCATTCTCAAAGCCCATTACAAAAAACATGGCCCCTTGGCGCTGGTGCATTTTGATGCGCATAGAGATGTGGAAATCGACAATGGCGGCCGCATCGACCACGGCACCATGTTCGGTTATGCCGTGCGCGAAGGTTTGATTGACCCGGAAAAATCCGTGCAAATCGGCATCCGCACCACATTCGCTGGCGAGACCACCATGGGCTTTCGCATTATTTATGCTGATGAAGTGCATGATAAATCCGCAACAGATATTGTGAGTATTATTGAAAAGAAAGTGGGTAAGCAAAAAGCCTATCTCACCTTTGATATTGATTGCTTGGATCCGTCAGCAGCGCCCGGCACTGGAACGCCAATCCCTGGCGGGCTTACTTATCATCAAGCCGCATCAATCTTCCGTAAACTGACGAATATAAATTTTGTCGGCATGGACATGGTTGAAGTGTCTCCGCCCTATGATCATGCGGAACTCACATCGGGTGCAGCCTCGTCGTTGGTGATGGAATATCTGTGCCTGCGCGCTTATCAAAAAGGCGCGCGCGGTGCGGTGATGGCGAAATAAGAAAGGCCCTCACCCTCCCACCCTCTCCCGCAAGCGGGCGAGGGAATTTATGAAGCCTCTTCTATTCCCTCGCCCCGTAGGGGAGAGGGTTGGGGCCTGCGCCAAAGGCGTGGGAGGGTGAGGGGTCTTAACTCAACGCATCTTTAATCCGATAATACATCATCGCCGCCACTAACAACGGCGTGCGTAATGCTCCACCCGGAAACGGCAAATGCTTCACCCGCGCCAACAAATCAAACCGCTCGCTCACGCCCATCACACATTCAGCCATCAACTTTCCATACATATTGGCTAGCGCCACACCTTGACCAGAATAGCCATGCGCATAAAATACATTTGGTGAAAGCCGCCCACAATCAGGAATGCGGTTTGATGTGATGGCGATGTTGCCTCCCCATGCATAATCAATCTTCACGTCTTTCAATTGCGGAAACACCGCCGTCATACGCGGGCGCATATATTCGCCAAGGGCAGGGGGTGTTATGCCGGAATAGCTGGCGCGGCCGCCAAATAACAGCCGCGTATCTTTCGAGCGTCGATAATAATCGACAATGAAATTGGTGTTGGCCACGGCTTCATTATCACGGATCAATGACCGCGCCCGGTCTTCGCCCAAAGGCTCGGTTGCGAGAATATAACTGGCCACGGGCATCACCCGGCCATAAAGCGGCTTCACCACGTTGCCCAAATAGGCATTGCCACCGATGATCATAAATTTGGCAGTCACTTTACCTTTGGCCGTGCGTGCCCAAGGATTTGCGCTTGTGTTCACTTCAACAGCTGCTGAATGCTCATAAATAACAGCGCCTGCTTTCAACGCCGCGTCAGCCAACCCCAAACAATAATTCAACGGATGAAAATGCCCTGCATTCTGCTCCCGCAAAGCGCCGTGATAAATAGTAGTGCCCAACTTGGCTTCAAGCTCAGCTTTGGAAAGCAATGTGTTGCCGTCATAGCCCAGCTCTTCATATTCCGCTGCCCACGCTTTAATATCCGCAAATTGATGCGGCTTTGGAATACAGTGCATATAACCCCATTGTAAGTCGCAATCGATTTTATGCCTGGTAATACGATCCACCAAAAGCCGCTTGGCTTCCTCGGCAATATCAAAGGCCCGCTTGGCATCGGCCTTGCCCAATTGCGCAATAATCTTAGCCTGCCCAGATGAAAACCCAGTGCAAATCTGCCCACCATTGCGCCCCGATGCGCCCCAGCCAATCGTCTCAGCCTCCAGCACCACAACCTTATATCCAGCTTGTGCTAATTCAAGTGCTGCCGATAATCCAGTGTAGCCTGCCCCAATAACGCAAACATCGGCAGCCACATCGCCCACTAACTCTGGTCCAGTTACAATGCGATTGGCGGTGGCTTCATAATAAGAATTGATTTTCATTTCCTAAGGATAGCGGCCCCCCTTCCATAAGGTCAATAAGGCGCGCTACACTGTGCTTCTAACTTCAACAGCAGGGTGTCATGAGCCAATCCAAATTCGAAGAATTTATATCATCCAATCACATTAGCGAGGTCGAATGCCTCGTCGCCGATATGTCCGGCACCGCGCGTGGAAAAATTCTGCCGCCCAAGAAATTTCTCTCAGGTAATAAATCCAAAGGCCTGCGTGTGCCCGAAGAAGTCTTCACCCTCACCATCAATGGCCGCTTTGTTTCCGACACTGAAGCGGTGAGCGACAGCGCTATTGATATTTACATGCAACCCGATGTGGACACAATTCGCTTTGTGCCATGGTATAAAGAACCAACCGCGCAAGTGATCTGCGATGCCTATCATTTAGACGATAAGCCCGTCACCATCTCACCCCGCCATGTTTTGAAGCGTGTGTTGCAGCTCTATAAAGATAAAGGTTGGAAGCCGATCGTCGCGCCCGAACTTGAATTTTATCTGGTGAAAAAAAACTTCGATTCTGATTATCCGCTAGAGGCCGCAGTGGGGCGGTCAGGTCGGAAAGAATCCGGCGGTCAAGCATACGGCATTGATGCTGCCAATGATTTTGACCCGATTGTGGAAGATATTTATGATTGGTGCGAGGCACAGGAACTGGATGTTGATACGCTCAGCCATGAAGCTGGCCCGGCGCAATTGGAAATTAATTTCAACCATGGCGATCCATTGGAACTTGCTGATCAGGTTTTTCTATTCAAACGCACCGTGCGCCAAGCGGCATTGAAACATGACGTTTATGCTACCTTCATGGCCAAGCCTCATGAAAATGAGCCGGGCTCTTCGATGCATATTCACCAATCAGTTTTGGATATTAAGACCGACAAGAACATTTTTGCAGACAAAAATGGCCAGCACTCCAAGCTCTTCTTAAATCATATAGGTGGGTTGCAGCGCTATCTGGCGGCGGCCCTGCCACTGCTTGCACCCAATGTTAATTCATACCGCCGCTTGGTGCCAGAATCTGATGCGCCAACTAATGTGCATTGGGCCATCGATAACCGCACAGTGTCGTTGCGCGTGCCATCATCCGATCCTAACAATTTGCGTGTGGAAAATCGTGTGGCTGGCGCTGACACCAACCCTTATCTGGCTTTCGCAGCATCATTGGCCTGTGGCTATTTAGGCATGGTAGAAAAGCTGAAACCATCTGATCCGGTCACCGGTTCTGCCTATCGCTATGCCCACACATTGCCGATCAGTTTGGATGAAGCGCTCGATAAACTCAGCTACACAAAAGCCCTGCGCATGGTGTTGGGCGAGCAGTTCTCCGAAGCATATCGTGATGTGAAATATCAAGAGATGCAGCACTATCGTCGCGTGATAAGTTCATGGGAACGTGAGTTTTTGTTGCTTAATGTTTAGGTGCTTCGAGGCTCACTGCGTTCGCACCTCAGCATGAGGATTGTTTGATTCCTCACCCTGAGCAACCATTAGGAAATCTGCTTTTCTGCGATTTTCCAAGGGGTGCCTCTGGCGAGAACGGTATTGACGTAGATGACGAGTTTTCGGGTGCATGCGATGAGGGCGACTTTGTGGGTTTTTCCTTTTTCGAT
>JANLPA010000067.1:0-63327 GCA_031366855.1 Hyphomicrobiales bacterium
CCAAAGCCCACGGGCCTGCGCTATTGCATGAATGGTGTGGCGTTGAAATTTGCAGCAGCATAACTCTCAAATAATAGACCGCGGCCCAGGACCCAGGGAAGATTTGTGATCTTCGCGATTGTAGAGTTTGCATTTTGCCAATGAAAGGCAGCCGCAACCAATGCAGCCATCGAGATTGTCGCGCAGCTTGGTCATTGTGGTGATGCGGGTGTTCAGTTCTTGGCGGATGGACGCGCTTAGCTTTGTCCAATCAGCCTGAGTTGGGGTTCTTGCATCCGGTAAGGATGCGAGCATGTTGCGAATTTCTAAAATTGAAAAACCCAATTTCTGGGTGATCAAAACAAATGATAGCCGCCTGATATCAGCGCGCTTGAACCTTCGTTGCCCAGCCTTGCTGCGCTCGGGCTTTACCAGCCCCTCCGCTTCATAATAGCGAATTGCCGAAACAGCGAGCCCGGTGCGAGTGGACATTTGGCCGATTGAAATGACGGGTGGCAGCGGCATCGCAGAAACCTCTTGACCTCAAGTATAGTTGAGGGATTAGAAACCAATCTTCTTGAAAATGCAACACCGGAGATTGATATGGCTGCGCAACTTGAACATTTAAATCTGACTTCAGAAAATCCGCTGGCTTTGGCTGAAGTGCTATGCCGTTTGTTTGGCTGGAACATTCGCTGGCAAGGCACCGCAATTCATGGCGGCCATACTGTGCATGTGGGTGGGCCAGATAATTATGTTGCAATTTATGGTGGTCGACCCGGTGTCAAACTCATTGAAGCAAGCGACAGTTATTCAACGCGAACGGGGTTGAACCACATTGGAATTGTGGTTGATGATCTTCGTGCTGTGGAAGCTCGAGTTATATCTGAAGGATTTGTACCGCATTCGCATGGTGACTATGAGCCAGGACACAGGTTTTATTTTGATGGGCCGGAGGAATTGGAGATTGAGGTTGTGAGTTACGTGTGAGTTTTGTCGCGATGAAGCTTTAGGCAGGGCGTTAATGTCCTGCCCATTCCCTTTCAAAGTTCTTGTCGGTTGCCAATTTCAACCACGCGGTCAGCGGGCAGGTGGAAGTATCTACTGGCATCGTCGGCATTTTTGGAGAGCGTGACAAAAAGCAAACTTTGCCACGCAGAAAGTTCGCTGGTTTTTGATCGTTGCAAGGACCGGCGCGAAAGAAAATAGGTCGTCTGTAAATCTTCAAAATTTAGTCCGCCGCATTTGGTGCGCTTCAATGCCTTTGGAATGTCGGTTGAATCGAGATAGCCGAATTTTGCATTCACCGTCCAAAAGCCTTCAGCCAATTTGGTGATTGAAATTTGCGCGGCTTCTTCGACGTAAGGCACATCGGCCAATTCCAAATGGAGAATAAAATTATTTTCGTGGATCACCTTGAAGTGCTTCATGCTGTGCAGAAGGGCGGTTGGCGCATTGTCTTTTTCAGATGTGAAATAGACGGCCGTGCCTTTAACGTGGTGGACAGATGCAGATTTTTTTAATGAAGCAACCAATGATTTAAGCGGCAGCGCTGATTTCTTGATTGAGGACTTAATTTGCTGCACACCCTTGCGCCAGGTCCACATGGCCGCAAATATGGCCGCACCTATGGCGAGGGGCACATAGCCGCCTTCAATCACTTTCAAACTGTTGGCGCCGAGGAATGCGGCATCAATGGCCAGCAACGGCAACATCACGGCGAAGGTTGCGGGGTAAGACCATTTCCAGCGGTTGTGCACGACGAACATGGCCAAAATGGTGGTGACAAGCATGGTGCCGGAAACAGCAATGCCATAAGCTGCGGCCAGGCTTGATGATGATTTGAATGAGAGCACCAGCAGGATGACGCCGATCATCACGATCCAATTCACTTGCGGCAAATAAATCTGGCCAGATGTGGAAGCGCTGGTGAAAAGCACTTGCATGCGGGGTAACAGGCCAAGCTGAATGGCCTGGCGGGTGAGCGAGAAGGCCCCCGTGATCACCGCCTGACTGGCGATGATGGTGGCTGCCGTTGCCAATAGGACGACGGGGAGCAAGGCCCATTGCGGCATCATCATAAAAAACGGGTTTTCCAAAGCTGCGGAATTGCTCAAAAGCAATGCACCTTGGCCCAAATAGTTCAGCAGCAAAGCTGGCAAGACCACAACAAACCAGGCCCAGCGGATGGGATTTTTGCCAAAATGGCCCAGATCGGCATAAAGCGCTTCGCCGCCCGTGACTGCGAGGAACACGGCCCCCGCCGTGAGCAGCCCCAGCTTGCCATTGGCCATCATAAAGTTAAAGCCGTAAAGCGGATTGGCTGACATTAGAATGTTTGGATAGCTAATAATGTGCGCAAGGCCTGATGCAGCAAGAACGGCAAACCATACCAAGGTGATGGGGCCGAACAGCTGCGCCACCTTGGCGGTGCCATAGGATTGCGCGGCAAACAGAATAACTATGATGAGCAATGTGATTGGCAATATATAGGGGTCAAACGCAGGGGTGACGAGGCTGAGACCTTCAATCGCGGACAGCACGGAAATGGCTGGCGTGATCATCGCGTCGCCATAAAATAAAGCCGCACCGATCATGCCCAGCACTGGAATAATGACAAAAAACTTTCCGCGCCCGCGTTGCGCCAGGGCCATCAAAGACAGAATGCCGCCTTCGCCGCGATTGTCGGCATTGAGCATGATGAGAACGTATTTTACAGTGACGATAAGAATGAGCGCCCAAATTATTAATGACAAAATGCCAAAAACAACAGGCTCGCTCACTTGACCGCTGGTGCCCATGGCGGCTTTGATCGCTTCGCGAAAGGCATAAATCGGACTGGTGCCAATATCGCCATAAACCACGCCGATGGAACCTAATGCAAGAACCAAGAAACTGCTTGGTCGTGTCAGGCCTCGATTTATAAGTGCAGCGGGGGCCGCGTCTTCGCTGAGGGCCTGAGGTTGGGACATGAACCTATCTCCAAGTTATGCTGCATTGCAGCAGAGGACGCTATACGCTCAATTTTGTTCCCATGTCTATGCAATTGGTGCACGGCTGGGTTGGGCTTTTAGAATGTCCGTTAAAGTCTAGGACATGAATTCTCATGATTTTGACTCATTTCGAGTGCTGAAATGACAGTTATAAATTCACAGTTTGGGTGTTGCTATGAAGAAATTTCAAATATTTATGTTGGGCGCAGCAGTGATGTTTGCGGCAGCTAGCGGTGTTCAGGGGCAAGTGAGTTCCATCGATTCGAATGCCGCAGATTTTTCAATTTTGTCGGCAGGCTCCAGAGCCGCACAGATTGCAAAGCTGCGTCAGGTCCCAAGCGTTGGTGTGATCAACCTGGCTTGGGGACGCAACCGCATTGAACGCGGGACGGGTTCAACGCCGGGCGAGTTCAGGATCAGTGCTGAAAAAAATGCGCAAGGAATCAACACCCTGCGCCGGGCATTGGCGCGAAACCCGGTCACGCGCGCCGCCCTGGCCGCGCATGGCGTGACCATCACCACCGTGGTGGGTGTTGATATCGGGTCTGACGGGTCTCTGCGGATTTTTAAACTGCGTTAGGCCTCAGTTCACGCGCACAAAATTATTGGTTTTGCACAGCACGCCTAAAACGCAGCCTTGAACTTTCATGGTGGCACCATCCAAGCGCAGCGTGGCGCTATAAGTCTTGCCGTCGTCGGCGTTATAGATGGTGCCCTGCCATTTTCCTTCGCCCGCCGGTTTCATGCCGGATATGACAGCAAGGCCAATCAGAGGGCGCTTGCGCTTGCTGGCATCGGGGTTCTCACGATCAACTTTAGGCTTGCCATCAATCTTGCTGATGGGTTCCTTCAGTGCCACGATATTCGCACAAATGCCGCCACCGCAATTCACCACCTTCACGGTCACTTTGCCCATCGACCATGTGCCCACCGGGCTTTGGACCGCAAGGGCAGGGGTGGCGAGAAATAGCGTGGTGAGGGCAAGGTTCAAAAAGAGGTTCTTCATGGTTTTCTCCAGTGCTAAGGGATTTTCATGGGACTAACGCCGCCGTCTGCGAAATGGTTCCTGCATTTGATGAGTGAATTTGGCCATTCTATGCCAACGTGCAAACCTTGTGGTGCCGTGCTACTATGATGGGCATGTCAGTTCACGATCTGCTTTCACAATCCGGCGCAGCTCCACCTCCGGAACTTTCTGTTCCACACCAAGCCCTGTGGTGGTTGAAGAAGGGTGGGCTTATCATGGGGCCAGAATGGGAAAAAGCCCATGCGCTGTGCCAGCAAGCCGAGGGGACGCGAGCGTATGACATGGTGCATGCCCTAGCGCATTGGATTGAAGGCGACGAGAGCAATCGTGATTACTGGTATCGCAAAGTGGGTGGCGGCCGTGCTGCGACGATTGCCGAGGAGTGGGAGCGGGTGGCGGGGGTGGTGATTTGATCAGGAGGAATGAGATGCACTGCCAACGTAATTCTAATAACGTCTGGTTATATTAGAGATGTCAAATCTGTTGGAACCTCCTTCCGTGCTTTTGGTAACGGAAGCTTACAATATCTCGGAAGGACAGAGCGAAGCGGCTTTTGTTCGCGCGGTTACCGAAATCGATTCAATTGCAGCGCGCCATGCAAACGTTGCTGTTGCGGTGGTTGATCCAACAGCTGGTGGTGTGGCAAAGCCACTTCTGAAGGACAGCCATCCGCATATTGAAGTTTGGCACCTGCCTACGCAAAGTTACGATGGGCAGAAAAATTTCATCGCCCAGAACTCAAAGAGAGACCTGATTGTCTATCTGGATGGCGACTGCCGTCCTCTTCGTGATAACTGGCTTGATAAGATCATCGCACCTTTTGCCGACCCCAAGATTTCGGCAGTTGGCGGTCTGACACTCTATGAAGATTTTTCAATAAAAGGCATCGCGATGTCGATCCTTGATTTTGGATATTTATTCGGCAATTCCGGACGCTCGCTCGGTTGCTACGCGTCAAATAATGTGGCCTTCAGGCGTGAAACACTTAATGCAATTCCAATTCCCCTTGACCACCAGATGCGCTGCGAATGCTACAAGCACGCTCAACTGCTCGAACGTGCTGACATGGCCGTTCGTTTGGCGGGTGAGGCCATCGTTCTTCATGAATTGCCCGATGTTGAAAAAGAGAGACACCGGCGCGGCTATGATCATGTGGCGGCACTTTGGGTTGATCCGCACTTGCCTCAAACTGCTTGGTTGGCAGAGCCCGACACAGTCGGTGCGCGCTTACAGCTGCATAATTTCAATGCAGCTTTAGAAAGATTAAAGTTGGCCCCGCCTGAATTAGGCCTCTCCCTGGAGAAAGTTGAAGCAGTCGTTGCGGAAATATCTCAGCTGATGGATATCGATTGGGCTGGAATAGAAGAGGCACTCGCGTTTGGTGAAGCTAAAAGGCTGAACGCCAAGGCCGTTTCCGACCACAAGATTTTGACGAAGATGCATTAGATTTAGGATATGTTCTGTTTCATTTTCCGCCTGCACACGGGAGGGGCCCACAGGACGGGGAGTGAAACGGTAAGCGATTTGGAACCCAACCCCATGGGTCTTTCGCCAAAAGTGAAGCGCGATCCGCGTTCCCCGCGAAGGGAAAGATATAGAAAGTAAGAGCCCTCATCCGCCTGTCGGCACCTTCTCCCATTTGTAAGAACAAACGGGAGAAGGCAAATGTATTAGCCTTCTCCCGTGCGTCTTCGCATGGGAGAAGGTGGCCGATAGGCCGGATGAGGGCTGTTAAGTTGCGCGGGTAATCAGTTTTAATATATGCACTGTCACCGCATTTTTAAGAACAAACGGAAGAAGTTAAATGTATTAGCCTTCTCCCGTGCGTCTTCGCATGGGAGAAGGTGCCGATAGGCGGATGAGGGCTCTTCAGCTGCACGGGAAAATCAGTCTCAATATGTGCACTGTCACCGCATTATTTTAATGACAATTGCAATATGCGCAATCCCATCACCCCCGCTCCACAAAGCTATCAATCACCCGCTTCTCACCGGCTTTGTCAAAATCCACTGTCAGCTTGTTGCCATCCACGCTGGTCACATGGCCGTAGCCGAATTTCTGGTGAAATACGCGCTCGCCGGTGTCGAAGGTTGGGGGGGTGGCGAAGCTGGCGGCCATTTCACCTTCGATGAATTTGGGCGTGGAGCGCAGCGTGTTACCGCTTTGCTTTCTGGCTTGGGCGCGTTGCCAGCCGGGGGTGTCGTAGCTTCCATTGCCGAAACTGGTGGCGCTGTCAAAACGGCTGCTTGCAAAACTTTGCCCGCCATAATTGCTGGTCATCGCGGCCACTTCCACGTGTTTTTCAGGCAGCTCATCAATGAAACGCGAGGGCAAAGCCGATTGCCACAGCGCGTGAATGCGGCGGTTTTGTGCAAAGCTGATGGTGGCGCGGCGTTTGGCGCGGGTGATGCCCACATAGGCCAAGCGGCGTTCTTCTTCCAAGCCATTGCGGCCTTTCTCGTCCAATGAGCGCTGGTGAGGAAACAGCCCTTCTTCCCAGCCGGGCAGGAACACGGTGCCGAATTCCAGGCCCTTGGCGGAATGCAGCGTCATGATGTTCACACGGTCGTCTGTTTCGGCGCCGGTGTCGCGGTCCATCACCAAGGCCACGTGTTCCAAGAAACCGCTGAGGTTTTCAAACTCGCCCATCGAGCGCACCAGTTCTTTGAGATTTTCCAAGCGGCCTTCGGCTTCAGGGCTTTTGTCGTGTTGCCACATCTCGGTGTAGCCGCTTTCATCCAAAACAATTTCAGCCAGTTCTGTGTGCGGAAGATCATGCACTTGCTTGCGCCATCTCGCGAAGTTTTCGATCAGCAGGCGCAACGCCGTGCGGGCCTTGCCGGGCAACTCATCCGTGCCCAACATTTTTTCTGCGGCCACATAAAGCGAGGTGCCAGAGCTTCTGGCCACACTGTACATTTTTTGCACGGAGGCATCGCCAATGCCGCGCTTGGGTGTGTTGATGATGCGCTCAAATGCCAGATCATTATCAGGCGATGCCACGATTTTGAAATAGCTCATGGCATCACGGATTTCGGCACGCTCATAAAAGCGCGGGCCACCGATCACCCTGTAGGGCAGGCCCAGCGTGATGAACCGCTCTTCAAAAGCACGCATCTGCGCCGAGGCGCGCACCAGAATGGCCATGTCGTTGAGGTTTTCTTTCTGGCGTTGCAGCGCTTCAATATCATCACCAATGGCTCTGGCTTCTTCTTCACCATCCCAATGGCCGCGCACGGTGACGGGGGTTGTGTCGGTTTTGTCGGTGCGGAGCGTCTTACCCAAGCGCGATTCATTTTTTTCGATGAGCCCGGAGGCGGCCCCCAGAATATCTGGCGTGGAGCGGTAATTGCGCTCGAGTTTGATGATTTTAGCACCCGGGAAGTCTTTCTCGAAGCGCAGAATGTTATCCACTTCCGCGCCGCGCCAGCCATAGATCGACTGGTCATCATCGCCGACGCAGCAGATATTCCTGTGACCTTGGGCGAGCAGGCGCAGCCAGAGATATTGCGCCACATTGGTGTCTTGGTATTCATCGACCAGCATATATTTGAATTTTTGTTGGTAAGATTTCAGAATATCCGGATGTTCCTGGAAAATGCGCAAGACTTCGAGCAGCAAGTCGCCAAAATCCGCCGCATTCACGGTTTTCAAACGCGCTTGATAATCCGCATAAAGTTTCTTTCCCAAGCCATTGGCAAAGCTATAGGATTCACCTTCCGTCACTTTGTCGGGCGTGAGACCACGGTTTTTCCAGCCATCAATGGCATTGGCCAATTGGCGGGCCGGCCAGCGCTTTTCGTCAATGCCTTCGGCTTTGAGAAGTTGCTTGAGCAGGCGCACTTGGTCGTCATCGTCCAAAATCGAAAATCCGGAGCGTAAGCCCGCCAACTCATAATGATTGCGCAGAATTTTCACGCCGACAGAATGGAAGGTGCCCAGCCAGGTCATGCCTTCAACCACTGAGCCAATGAGATGTCCGATGCGCTCCTTCATCTCGCGCGCCGCCTTGTTGGTGAAGGTGACGGCAAGCATCTGGTTGGGCCAGGCTTTTTGCGTGGTGAGGATGTGGGCAAGGCGTGTGGTGAGGGCGCGGGTTTTACCCGTGCCAGCCCCCGCCAGCACCAGCAAAGGCCCGTCAGTGGAGAGCACAGCCTCGCGTTGCTCAGGGTTCAGGCCCTTGAGGTACTCAGGTTCAACGCCTTGCAGCGCGCGGGCGGCAATGCCTGTGGGATTTGGTTTATGGTCGGTCATTGGGGATCATGATTCTCTGATCCCCTATATAGCAATGATTCCGCGTTTGGTTAGGCGCAACGGCGCGGCTGAATCAATTCGACCTTGCCGACTTGGGCCTGAATTTTACGCCATGTATCAGCGGTTTCGGTATCGCCGGAACGCTCACACAATAAGGCGTGGCGCGCCGCTTCCGTTGCAGCGCGGGGGCCATGAGCGAAAACCAAGGCTTCGGCAAAATGCGTGTATCCGGTGTTTTCCATGTTCGTCTCCCTGTGGTTCGTTTCTTGGAACCATCAATGGTGCCTTAATGCGCCGGAAATTTTACGGGAGTGTGACGGTTATGGGGCGGGGGCACTAAACGATTATAATCTTTGCGCGATGCAGTGGAGCGCCAGCCATTTTTGCGTCTCTGGAAAGCAGTGAAATATTCAGGCTTTCGGCAAGTGCGATATATGACGCATCGTAAGGGGTCAGATTGTGGCATAGTTCCCAAATCCGGGTATTCAAATGGCTTGTACCTAATCGGTCGATAGGAATTGAATTGAAGTCCTCAAATGCGAGTTGCAAGCGTTGAGTTGATGTTTTATTTTGGAGGCGCTTCTTTCGGAGAATATTCAACACCTCGAGATCGATAAGATGTGGTGCTACAAGTTTCTCAGAGCGGCGCACTATTTCGACAATGTTGGGATCAATTGCCGCGTCTATTACGAGATGGACAATTATTGATGCATCGACAACAATCACCGATTATCGCGATCCTCACGGACCATTTCTGCAGCAGATGGTTCAAGATGCATTGGATCGCGCGTTTTAAGGCGGTTCAATACTTCGTCCAATGAAGGACGGGATGCAAGTTGAGTGAGTTCATTGCGTAAATATTGAGAAAGGGACATGTCTTTGGATTGAGCGCGCTGCACAAGCTTTTTATGCAGCGCCGCATCAAAGTCGCGGATATGGATGTGTTTGTTCATGCATGAATTTTGCATGCAGATCGGACGGAAGTCAAGTTTTAAAGTTTCTCACAATTCCAATTCTGTGCCCCACTTGCTTCGGTAATATTATTGCCTTGTGTTCCGCTAGCATCGCATCAATCTGAATTTGAATATCCGCAGGAAATGCGGCTGTTTTCTTTGCGGTCAAATCAACGTGGCTGATGATGACTTCAAGCACGCAACTTAAAAAATTCTTCTCGGCATGATACATTTGCTGCACGTAATGCACGCGCTTCATGTCGGCATCAATCATTTGGTTTTCTATTCTCACTTTGTCACCCGCGTGAATCTCGTGGGTATAGGTGGTGTGAGTCTCTAGTGTGAAGAAGCTGCAATTGTTTTTTTTCACATAATCCGGGCCAAGCCCAAAGGTTTCGAACATTTCTTCAGCGGATTTATCGAAGAGGACGGCGTAGTAAGCCATGTTCATGTGGCCGTTATAGTCGGTCCATTGCGGTTCAACTGTTTGTAATGCGCCGATCCATGGTGAGGGCATGGTAAATCCTATTTGTTGTGTTAGTTTCCGTGTCATGGATACACGCGTTTCAAAAAATAGCACAGTGCAGGCAATTTTGGAAATTCGCGCGCTGTTGGGTGACAGGCTTTCGACAGCACTGATTGTGCGGGAACAACATGGCAAGGACCTGACGTGGAACCTTGCCGCGCCGCCGGATGCTGTGGTTTTTGTGCAGTCTACCGACGAAGTACAGAGTGTCGTCAAGATTTGTGCCCGTTATGCTGTGCCGATTATTCCCTTTGGGGCGGGTTCATCTCTGGAGGGGCATTTCACAGCTCCCCATGGTGGAATATGTATTGATTTGAATCACATGAATCACATCCTTGAAGTGAATTCTGAGGATATGGATGTGCGGGTTCAAGCGGGTGTCACGCGCAAGCAGCTGAATGTGGAGCTGCGTGACAAGGGATTGTTCTTTCCGATTGATCCTGGGGCTGATGCCAGCCTGGGTGGCATGGCGGCCACGCGGGCCTCCGGCACCAATGCGGTGCGTTATGGCACCATGAAAGATAATGTGATGGGCCTCACCGTGGTGATGGCCAATGGCGAAATTGTGCGCACCGGAACACGGGCGCGAAAATCCTCGGCAGGTTATGATCTCACGCGCTTGATGGTGGGCTCCGAAGGCACGCTGGGGATTATTACTGAAGTGGGACTGAAGCTTTATGGCATTCCGGAAGCCATCAAGGCTGGCGTCGTTTCATTTCAGTCGATTGAGAATTGTTGCAACACGGCCATTCAAACCATTCAAATGGGCATTCCCATTGCCCGCATAGAACTTGTGGATGTGGAGCATATCAAGGCGATCAATGCCTATTCGAAATTGACGCTGGCCGAAGTGCCAACTTTATTTGTGGAGTTTCATGGCACCGAGGCTGGGGTTGCCGAACAAGCGGAAATGTTTGCAGCGATTGCCGGTGAATTTGGTGCGGGTGCATTTGAGTGGGCGACGCAGGAAGAAGACCGCGCGAGGCTTTGGCAGGCGCGGCATGATGCGTTTTGGGCGACGAAATCTCTCATGCCGGGCAAGGAGGAATCCATTGCCACAGATGTGTGCGTCCCCATCTCGCGGCTGGCCGAATGCGTCGTGGAAACGCAGAAGGATTTGAAAGAGAACAAGATTTACGGTCCCATTATCGGCCATGTGGGCGATGGCAATTTTCATGTGGTGCTTTTTTGTGACCGGGAAAATGCCGATGAAGTGAAACGCGTGCAAGCGGTTTACGGGCGGATGATTCAGCGGGCACTCAGCATGGGGGGAACCTGCACTGGGGAACATGGCATAGGCTCTGGCAAGCGCGAATATCTGGCGCTGGAACACGGCAATGGTCTTGATGTAATGCGTGCCATAAAATTGGCGCTTGATCCCCTGAATATCATGAATCCCGGCAAAAATGCAGGCCCGTAATGAGTGTTTGGAAGTCTCCCATATTTTATTTTGGCATAGTCCTGCTTGCGGTTTTAGTTTCTGCGCTTTCAGCACCCTTCATTGTCAATTGGAATGGCTATCGCGATAATCTGGAGGCCTATGGGCGCAAGCTCACGGGCCGCGAGGTGGCCATTAACGGACCAATATCTGTGCGGCTTTTTCCGTGGCCGCGGTTGGTGACAGAAGATGTGAGCATTGCCAACCCCAAAGGCTTTGAAGGTTCGCCCACTTTAAATGCGCGCAGCATCAATGCGGAATTGGCTTTGGCTGGACTTTTTGCGGGTGAAATTCGGGTGGAGAGCATCACACTCGACCACCCGGTTATGTCCGTGGTGCGCAATTCCGATGGTGCAGGCAATTGGAACTTTCGCCCAGATCAGGTTTTGCAAGATTCAAAGCTTTTGGATCAAGTGAAGTTGGAGCGCATCACAATTCTGGATGGTGAGTTGCGAATTCAAGACAAAGTTCATGGCTATGGCAGCACCGTGAAAGCCTTGAATGCAATTCTGTCCGCATCGGTCCTAGAAGGTCCGTGGCGGGTCCAGGGCACTGCAGCAGTGAATGATTTTTCATTCGACTTGAATTTTTCAAGCAGCATTTGGCGGGCAAATGAGCCTTTTCACTTTGGTTTGAAACTTGACCCCCAAGATGCTGCATTTCCTGCATTCGCATTTGAGGGGCAGGAATTTTTCGGTGCGATATCCGGGAAAATGAATTTGACGCCTGCGGTTTCGGAAGATGGCCGGCAAAGTTTGGATATTCCGTTTGCACCTTTACAGATGCAGGCTGATGTTAAAGTGAATTTTGAAACACTGGCCCTCGATAAAATTCACATTGTTCCGGCAGACGCAAAAGATAGTGGAACGCTCATCGAAGGTACAGCGTCAGTGACCTTGCAAGATGGCATGAAAGCTGAAGTGAATTTAAATTCGCCACGCTTGGATTTAGATAATTTGGCAGGTTCGCAATCTTTGCGCCTTTGGCGTGCGGGCGGGGCCATGGGCGTTTTAAACACCGTGATTAAAGGTTTGCCAGAGCGGCTTGATTTAACGGCAATCGTAAATATTGCCACGTTATCAGAGGCTGATGAAGCCCTGGAAAATGTGCAGCTTACAGCGCGCGCGCAACAAGATGTTATTCGCATTCAGAACTTCACGGCAGATCTGCCGGGTCGCTCACGCATGAAATTTAACGGCATTGTATTTCCTGGTGATACTGCAGCGGAGATGGGAGGTTCACTGGCGATTGAAAGCAATGACACAAGAAAGTTTGTGAGCTGGATGTGGCCTGAGGCGAAAACGCAAATCTCAAAAATATGGACAGGCAGTCGCGGGCGCTTGAAGGCGCAATCTGATGTGACGTGGTCGGGCAATCGGTTTGGCTTGCAAAATTTGAAATATGAATTGGACGCTCAGGCAGGCAAAGCGGAACTTGCGGTTCGTATGGGAAAATTACCCGCAGTCGATTTAAATCTCCAAGCTGAGATCTTTGATCTCGATAATTATGTTTCAGGTGAAGCCCTTCGCCTTTCGGCTATTGTGCCACTTCTGCAAACTGATAATGGCGTGGAAAAGCGGTTTAGTTTTCAAAGTCGAAAATTGCGCATGAATACTGTTGAAGCTGAAAATGTTGTGTTTGATTTTGCGTCCAATACCAGCGGCTTTGAAGTGAAAAAATTTGATCTGGGTTCGGTTGAAGGGGCTCATGTGCAAGGGCAGGGCTTGGTGTTGCAAGGGCCGGATGGACCGACGGGTGATATCAAACTTGCTGTAGCCGCGACGAATCCTCACGGGCTTTTGCGATTGTTGGGTTTTGCTGCGGGTCCGTGGAATTCTGTATTAGGGCAGACGGATTTACAGGCCAGCGTGTCCATAAAACCCGGAGCCACGCAGCCTCTCGTTACGTTTGATGTCATCGGACAAACAGGGCCACTGCATATTTCTGTTACGGGTGATGTGAAGGATGTGGCCAAAGGTCTGGCTGGAACTTTGGGGTTGTCGAGCGAGATTACGACATCAGATAGCGCAGATTTATTCAGGCTTTTTGGCATCACGCCCGCCACCAGTGGAAGCGCCGGAAAGATTGTTTTAACTGCGGCGGGGTCAAATGATGCCGGCTTTAAAACCGTTATCAGTGCGAATGTTTTTGACGCACAGATTGATTATGACGGGACGGCAAAAAAATTGGGTTCGGCACTGCCTGAACTTACAGGAAAAATCTCAGCTTTAGCGAATGATGGCACAGCTCTCGGTCGTGCACTTGGCGCTTCAGGGGCATTGGGGATGGGTGGTAAATTCAACACTAGTTTTTCGGTGGCACCACAAAATGGGGGATTGGTCTTTCCAAATTTGCGTGCCGAGATTGCAGGGCAAACTGTGACGGGTGAATTTGGGCTCGCCTCTGACGGAAAACTTAACGCTGATCTCGCTTTCGTCTCTTTAAATTTAAAACATCTTTTGGCGGCTGGTTTTTTCCCGTGGGATGGGCAGGAGCCGCGCAGCGACAGCCTATTTGCGGATCATGTAAGCTTGATCACATCTGGTGAAATTTGGTTGCGTTCGCAAGCATTGGTGACAGGATTTGGTTCTGATCTGAAAGATGCAGTCTTGGGTTTGGCGTTTGATGATCAGGGCCGCAGCATCTCAATCGCCTCGCGTGGTGCTGATGGTGAGCCTTTTAAATTGGAGCTGTCCTTGAAATCGAAGGGCAGCAGTTTTGCGGCTTCAGGTTCTGGCCATATAGGGGTTGACCTGGAAAAAACTTTGCACCTGAAGGATGGTCAAACGATTGCGAAGGGCAGGGCCATTTTTGATGGTCAGGTTTTCGGTGAGGGACGCAGTTTGCAGGCCGTGCTTTCAACTTTGAACGGCGCTGGAACTTATGTGTTGCATGATGCTGTGCTGACTTCCATTTCACCCCTGCAGTTTTTCAGCAGTTTGAAAACTGTGAAAAGCGCAAATGATTTGCAAAATGCTTTTGCAGTTCTTCTCATCGGGCCGGGCTTGCCATTGAGTTCTGAGCAACGCGCTGTGAACATCGTAAATGGTGTTACCAATTTCGAGCCTCTGGTGGTGGCTATGGCGGATGCTGCGGTTGTCGTTGCCCCGAGTTACGACTTAAATACGGGTGATCTGGTCGCTGATGTGACGATGAGACCCAAAGCCGAAGCAAATTTGCCAGCCATGCGTGTGACCTATGCCGGGCCAGTTTATGAACTTGTGCAGCGCAACGACATCTCAGCCCTTTCAGCGAAATTAGGATATGCAATAATTACCAAAGATTTGAGTGAGCTTGACCGTGTGCAAAGCGAACAAGCCAGATTGTCTGCTGAAGAAGATGCACAGCGTAAAGCTGATGCAGAAAAATTTGCGGCGTTTCAAGCGCAACGCGGCGAGTTGCGCTTGCGACAGCGCGAGCTTCGCGTGCATGCAGCCCAGCGCTTGATTGATGTTGCAAACCGTAAGGCAGAACTAGATCGTGAACTAGCTGCGGCTGCGGCCTTGAATAAACTGGAAATCACCAAGTTCAAACGCCTGCTGCTACAGTAGCCGTTTCAAAATCCACACGCGAATGGCACTGGACAGATTTCTGTCGCCACGATTATTGTCAATTTCACCGACCAATGTTGCAAGGCTTTTGCGTTCATCGGTCGCGATTTTACGCAAAGTCTGCCAGAATTCAGGTTCCAGTGAAAGTGATGTGCGGTGTCCGGCAATGGTGAGAGAGCGCTTGAGGTCTTTGGCCATTATGTATCGCGCTTATGTCCATCAAGATTTTTGTGTGCCCGTGATCGTTCGGCCTTGGTCAATTGCCGTTCAGTTTTTGTTTGTCCAAATTTTTGACGATTGGCCTCTGCCACTCGCTCAGACTCAATACGCGCGATCTTTTTCTTGGCACGGCGCAGATTTATGATCTCCGCGTTCACGATGGCCCCAGCATATTTTCGGGGCGCACGATCGCATCGAAATCCTTTGCATCTATGCCGTCCCTCATTGCTTCTTCGCGCAAGGTGGTGCCGTTCTTATATGCGGTCTTGGCAATTTTGGCCGCCCGGTCGTAGCCGTATTTTGGTGCAAGTGCCGTGACCAACATGAGTGAGCGGTTTAACGCGGCTTTGATATTATCTTCGCGCGCCTTGATTCCCACAACACAGTTTTCGGTAAAGCTGGTGACCGCATCGGCCATGAGCTGAACGGATTGCAGGAAATTATAAGCCATCACAGGATTGAACACGTTCAGTTCAAAATGGCCTTGGCTGCCAGCAAACGTGAGGGCGGCATGATTGCCAAAAATCTGCACGCACACTTGCGTGAGCGCCTCACATTGTGTGGGGTTCACCTTGCCGGGCATGATGGAGGAGCCCGGTTCATTTTCCGGCAACGATAACTCGCCAAGACCGGAGCGTGGGCCAGAACCAAGAAAGCGAATATCATTGGCAATTTTGAAGAGTGAAGCGCCCACCGTGTTGATGGCGCCATGGGTCATCACCATGGCATCATGAGCCGCCAAGGCTTCAAATTTATTGGGCGCTGAGGTGAAGGGCAGGCGGGTGATGTTGGCGATGTGCTCGGCCACCATTTCTGCAAATCCCTTGGGCGCATTCAGCCCCGTGCCCACGGCTGTGCCACCTTGGGCGAGCTGCATGAGCATGGGCAAGGTTTGTTCAATGCGGGCGATGCCGTTTTCAACTTGCTGGCAATAGCCGGAAAATTCTTGGCCCAGCGTCACAGGTGTCGCGTCTTGGGTGTGGGTGCGGCCGATCTTGATAATCTTGGCCCAGGCACCGGCTTTATCATTCAGGGCATTGCGCAGATGTTGCAGGGCGGGGAGCAGGCGGTGGTGAATTTCTTCAGCACAGGCAATATGCATCGCGGTGGGATAGGTGTCGTTGGACGACTGGCTCATGTTCACATGATCATTGGGGTGCACAGGTTTTTTCGAACCCATCTCGCCGCCCAGCATTTCAATGGCGCGGTTGGAAATCACCTCATTGGCATTCATGTTGGATTGCGTGCCGGAGCCGGTTTGCCAGACGGCCAGCGGAAAATGATCGTTCAGTTTACCTTCGACCACTTCCTGGGCGGCATTAATGACGGCAGCGCCAATTTGAGGATCAAGGCCGCTCAGCTTCATGTTGGTTTCGGCAGCAGCGCGCTTGATGATGCCGAGCGCGCGCACGATGGACGCGGGCTGCTTTTCCCACCCGATCTTAAAATTCTGCAATGAGCGCTGCGCCTGCGCCCCCCAGTAACGTGTGGCGTCAACTTCGATGGGGCCGAAGGTGTCGGTTTCAGTGCGGGTTTTTATCATTTGTTTTACTTGCTGTTAGCGGGTTCAGCGGTGCATACCATGCGCATCATTAATTCGCAAAGTTGATCAGATGAAGAAAATTCCGCACGGCGTTTGGGTTTTGGGTTTCGTGTCGATGTTCATGGATATCTCGTCGGAGATGATCCACGGCGTGTTGCCGCTGTTTGTGGTGGGCACACTGGGCGCTTCGGCCACCTTGCTGGGCATCATCGAAGGGGTTGCGGAAGGCACGGCGCAGATTTCAAAACTATTCTCCGGTGTGCTGAGTGACCGTTGGAACAACCGCAAGAATCTGGCGCTGTTTGGTTATGGCCTGGCGGCCATCGTCAAGCCGCTGTTTCCTCTGGCCACTTCGGTGGGTGCGGTGTTTTTTGCGCGGTTTGCTGATCGTATCGGCAAGGGCATTCGGGGTGCGCCACGTGATGCGATGGTGGCGGATTTGACCACACCGGACACGCGCGGTGCCGCCTTTGGCTTGCGCCAATCCCTTGATACAGTGGGTGCTTTTGTAGGGCCGCTGATTGCCGTTGTGTTGATTGGCCTTTGGGCGGTTGATTTGCGCACGGTGTTGTGGGTGGCGTGTATTCCTGCGCTGATTGCTGTCTTGATTTTGGCCTTCGGCATCAAAGAGCCCGAAGCGGTGAATGACAATAAACGCAAAGCCGGGTTTGATGTGGCAACCGCCACAAATTTGGGAAGGTCGTTTTGGGTCGTCGCAGTGCTGGGTGCCGCTGTGATGTTGGCGCGCTTTTCGGAGGCGTTTCTGGTGCTGCGCGCCTCAGATGCAAAAATGGCCACCGCTTTGGTGCCGCTCGTGATGGTGGTGATGAGCGTGGTTTATTCGCTTTCCTCTTATCCTGCTGGCGTATTGTCTGACAAATGGGGTCGCAAAGGTTTGTTCGCGGCCGGTCTCGTGAGCCTGATTGTAGCGGATTTGGTTTTGGCTTGGGCCCCGACACCTGCGATGGTGATGGTGGGGGTTGCCATTTGGGGCCTGCATATGGGGCTGACGCAAGGCATTCTTTCCACACTGGTGGCCAATTCCTCTCCCGCTGATTTGCGCGGCACGGCTTACGGGGTGTTTGCCTTGGTCAGCGGTGTGGCAGCGCTCATCGCCAGTGTTACGGCGGGTGTGGTATGGGATAAAATGGGGCAGGCGCCAGTGTTTTATATTGGCGCAGCGTTTTCAGTCGTTGCTTTGCTGATGCTGAGTGCGGTGCGTGAGGCTTAAAATTTATTGCAGAGTGTCGATATCGTTTTGGGTGACCACATAGGTTGCCGTAAATTTTATGGTGTCGCCCACCCCCAATTGATCCCAATTATTGTTGATGGCAGCGTCGGTTGTGTCACCCAGTGGTGCAGTATCGGTCACTAACGCTTCACTTCCAGGTCCGGTAAATGTGCCTGATCCATTATGGGCATCACTAACGGTTACCCCTGTCATCGTCACATTGCCGATATTTTTTACAGTGTAAGTATAGATGATGTTGTTCCCGACACTTATTGGTCCAGCTGTGCTTGGGGTTTTTATAATGGAGAACTGAGGCGCTCCTTTGGTGTTGCTGAACACGCACACAAAGTCGGCTCCAGCAACCACTTTTGCGGCTGGCACAGTAAGCGTAGAGCCGAGCAGCGTGCCAAAACTCCCCGTGTTACTGGTAATCGCACTGTTGCTATCGGTGCAGCTGGCAGACGAGATGAAAAATCCTACAGTGCTGCCTTCAGTAACGGTAATGTCAGCACCTATTGTCGATACATTTATGGCCGTTGGTATTGTGGGAGTTGGCGTTGCGGTGACGGTTGTTGAAATATTTGCGGGGCTGGACGCCAAATTGGTTTGTGTGAATGTGAATGGCCCGCCAAAACCACCGTTTGTGGTTTTCTGTAGTTTGAAGGTGGGGATTTTAATATTGGTGAAAGTGCAGGTGATGGCCGCTCCCATGACGATGTTGGTTGTGGGAATTGTGAGAATATTGCCGGAGAGCGTGCCGAAATTTCCAGTTTTCCCAGTATTGGCACTGTTGTTATCTGTGCAGCTGGCGGAATTCAAAATATATGCCGCATTGTTTGTTTCTGAAATGGATGTTGCTGCTCCAGCCGCTGTCAAAAACTGAGTGATGCCAGCTGCGCCCATACCTGCGGTCGTTGTTGTGATGTTTTGAGAGACCCAGCCATTTGTACCCGTAAAATTAAACGTTGAAATATTGCCGTTTGAAACTTTGGTGAGTGTGACGCTGGGTTGCAGAGGATTGATTGTTATGGTTTCGGTTGCGGTTTCTGTTACGCCACCGGAGGTCACTGTGTAGGTATAAGTGTCTGTTCCAAAATAGCCTGCGGTTGGCGTGTAGACAATTTGGCCAATGGTTGTGGTTGACGCCACGGCGGTGCCATGGGCAGGGGAGCTGACTGTGACGATGGTTGGCGTGTTTTCGAAATTATCAGCACTTGCCCCATTTGTGCCAGTGATGGCATTGTAAGTGAGGGCGCTATTTTCTGTTGTCGTTAGATTATCAGTTACAATATCGGCCACGGGATTAATGGTAATGCCAATATTATCAGTTTGTGTGGCGGTTCCGCTGGTGGCAATGGCTGTTAAAGTGTCTGATCCGTTGTAATCTGCGACCGGATTATAGGTGAGCCCGGCAGCCAATGCTGTGTTGATTGCTGCAGGTGTTCCAGTGATGGTGAAACTG
This sequence comes from Hyphomicrobiales bacterium, assembly GCA_031366855.1. Taxonomy (GTDB): domain Bacteria; phylum Pseudomonadota; class Alphaproteobacteria; order Rhizobiales; family Aestuariivirgaceae; genus Aestuariivirga. The sequence goes on from JANLPA010000067.1 coordinate 19,177, forward strand.
CCAGACGCATTGGCACCTGCGCTGAATGTGAGGCCAGTTGTATTTGCGAGCGTAAGTTTGCCCTTGGCCACCGACAGTGCGAGGGACACTGACGAGGTGGAGTTTGTGGCTATCTGAAATGTAGTCGTGGAGAAATTGCCATCTTCATTGATGATCTGCGCTATAGGCGAAACCAAGAGCTGTTGCACTTGTGCATCGTCAACCATCAAACCAACAGCATCACCTGGTTGAACCGAACCCGTTGCCGAGCCATTAGATATATAGCGTATTACTGCTGATGTTGTGCTTGCAATAAAACTACCGGAGTATTTGACCCAAGTATTACCTGTGGTTACTGACGCAAGATTGTTTCCATCCCCGTAGATAATCATTTTGTCTTGCGAGTTTAAGTTTGCGCGGTTTGTTGCTTGAATTGAAACAATGTAGGTTTTAGCAGCTGTGGTCGTGACTGTTTGCTGTATCCAGTCGGGCGTGCTGGTTGGGCTCAGCGGATTATATTCAACTTCGCAAAAATTTGCGCCATTTGGTGCTGCTGGAATACCGTAAGTACCAGGTGAGTTTGAACACTCAAGCAAGGTGTTGCCGGAGCGTGATGTCCAGCCGGTCACGGTTTGCGGCCAAGTTCCTACGCCGGTTTCAAAATTTCCTAATGTCAGCAAGTTAGGTGTAGCCGCAGCGTTCTGAAAGGAAACTGCTGATGAAATCGCAAAGGTTCCTATAAACTTTAGGAGCCTTTTGATATTACTGGATAAATGCATGATACCTTTAGACTTAGGAGACCCTATTGTCATTTCGCATCATGCGGTTAACGGAGCGTTAACTACTTTCGTTGTGGTCAGTTTTGTTCATCCCACCAGAAGGGGTTGCTCCAAGCGCGTTTTCCGGCGTGGTCAATTACGGTGATGCGGAACCACGGGCTCGGTTTTTTGAGCAGCCAGCCTTTTTCAAGGGTTGCGAGATCGAACATGGCGGAGGTGATGGCTTTGCCGGTTTTGACACAGGTGCGTGAATGGCCGCAGACCACAGTGATGGTATCTACGGGTGAGCAACTGATCGAAAGTTCTTTGCCATTGAGCGTGACATTATGCAGTTCGGGACCTTGGCTGGAATAATAGTGCCCCTCTTTTAGGGCTTGTAATAGGCTGTCTGGAGCAAGGCTCTGGGCTTTCACATTCACCCAGCCGCCAAAATAATCAGGTGATTTAAAGTGGGCGTCGTCCGTGGCGTAAGCCGAAAGGCGCTTTCCCTCGTTCAGCAACTGATCATGCAGATACCAGCCATCACCACGATCATTTTCGATGGCGCAGCCGTGATTGTAAATTTCAACGGCATGGGCGCAGTCAATGGCTCTGCCATCTTCGATGGTGAGTTGTGACCATGCCGGGTGGGCGATGCCGATAAAGGCGCCGGCCGCATGGGCGCGGCGGGCGAGTTGTTCACCCGTTTCGTTTTCGCCACACGGTGGAAAATCCAAAGGCAGGCCAGCAGCCACGATGTGCCAGAGTTCTCCTGCACTGGTTTCTGGCGCATGGAGTTCAACACCAATTAATGTGGTGAAATCATTCGAACGGAATTTTTGCGTATCGTTGATTGGCCAATTGTAATGCGCGATGAAGTGCTCTGAGAGCATGAGAAAATCATAGCCTGCATTTTTATATGCATCAACTACTGCCTCAGGAGCAAGTGCTCCATCAGACTGATTGGAGTGAGTGTGGATATTGCCGCGCCAGAACCGGCCAGGCAGAGAGAAAGGAAGAAGGGATTTCATTTAGACACTCATTTGCATTCCAAGCTCAACAACACGGTCTGCCGGAATACGGAAGAACTCAATGGCACGGGCCGATTGATTGGCCAGCATGATGAAGATGCGCTGTTGCCAAAAGGGCATGGATGATCGGGGTGACATTAAGATGACGCGCCGGCCCAAGAAATAAGACGCTTGGCGTGGATCTATGCTGAGACCTTTATCTTCACAGGCTCTTAAAGCGGCTGGCACGTCGGGTTGTTCCATATAGCCAAACTTGGCTTCCACAATCCAAGCCCCCAAAGGGCCTTGGGTGACTGATACGCGTTCACCTTCCCACCGCGGCTGCTCAACTGTTTTTATCGATATGAAGACAAGCTTGTCGTGCAGCACACGGTTATGTTTTAGATTGTGCATCAAAGCGCTCGGTGCAAATTTATGTTGGGTTTGCAAGAATACGGCAGCCCCGGCAACGCGCGCTGGTTGGCGACGCTCAAGGCTTTCGAGAAGACCAATCAACTCAATTGATTCTTTGTTGAGTTTTGCAGCAAGCAGTTTTCGGCCCTTCATCCAAGTGAGCATGAGGAGGATGATGGTGCTTCCGATCAACACGGGCATATAGCCACCGTGCAGAAGTTTGAGGCCGTTGGCCATATAGAATGTAAATTCGACACCGAAGATAAAAACAAGTGCCGGAATTGCGATCCAGCGCGGCAGGTTGCGGGACTGCCAGAAGAAGACCACTGCCAAAATCGTATCCACGAGCATTGAGGTGTTCACAGCAATGCCGTAAGCTGACGCAAGATTGGATGAGGTTTTGAACACCAGGACCAGAATGATGACGCCAATCAAAATCATCCAATTGATTTGACCCACATAAATCTGACCTTCCTCGGTTTCACTCGTGTGCACAATGTTCATGCGCGGGAGGAGACCCAAAGCCATGGCTTGTTGGGCAATTGAGAATGCTCCCGTGATTACAGCTTGGCTGGCAATCACGGTGACCATAGTGGCCAACAGCACCAGCGGAACCAGGCCCCATGACGGCAGCATGAGAAAAAAGGGATTATCAACGGCTTCTGGATGCGCAATAATAAATGCGCCTTGGCCCAGATAATTCAAAACCAGAGCGGGAAGAACCACGGCGGACCATGCCATGCGGATGGGGCCTTTGCCAAAATGCCCCATATCGGCATAAAGCGCTTCACCACCCGTGACAGCCAAAAATACACCACCGAAGACGAGCAGAGCGAGACCCGGCTGGTTAATGAGCATCATCACGCCGTGCATCGGATTCAAGGCATTAAAAATTTCAAAATCATCAACAATATGCAGGGCACCAACAACGCCCAAGATTACAAACCAAACCATGGTAATGGGCGCAAACAAAGTGGCCACACCTGCCGTGCCCTTATATTGGAATGTGAAAAGCGTAAGCAACACCGCCAAAGTGATAGGAACCACAAACGGTTCAAAACCGCGATTGATGACGGTGAGGCCTTCGACAGCTGACAGCACAGACATGGCTGGCGTGATCATGGCATCACCAAAGAAAAACGCGGCCCCAACAATGCCGAGACCCAGCACGATGCCGCCTTTTTTCTGAAGCAATTCTTCGACCAAAACCACAAGCGAAAGAATGCCGCCTTCCCCGCGATTGTCAGCGCGCATGAGCATGTAAACATATTTAAAAGTCACGACGATGAAGAGCGCCCACAGCAATAGAGACACCACACCCAAAACCGCCATGCGCAAATCGCCACCATGGGTGACAACCGGGTGCAGGGCTTCGCGCATGGCATAGAGCGGGCTGGTGCCGATATCACCAAAGACCACGCCGATTGAGGCGAAGGCCAATTTCAGTTTGGCTTTATCAAATGTGCCGCTAGCGCCTGTCGATGCAGTCATAAAAAGCCCCCTGGCTTATAAAAAATCACGCGCCTTAAGGCGCTGCGATTACGGCGCGGCATTCAGCAGGAAGACCCTTGAGAGTCAAGGGGGGCGGCGGAACGTAAGGTGGTGCGTTAGGGTCGCGTTTCTTTGGGGTCCATGGGATAGGGCCCATCCAATAGGCCAGTTCTTCACCGCAACCGGTGCCATCTTTAGGCGCTGGCTTCCATTGGTCTTTACAGCTTTTCATGCCGGGCGGGCAATTCATGCGGATGTGGAAATGGTAGTTATGGCCAAACATCGGGCGCACTTTGGCGAGCCATGACCTGTCACCTGTGGCCCACTTGCAGAGTGCGGCTTTAATGGGGGGGTGCACGAAAATGCGTCCTACCTCAGGGTAAGATGCGGCGCGCTTCACGATGCGCATGCGTGATTCCGTCCACACCGCCGGGTTCATTTCCGTGCGGCTTTTGACCATTATAACAGCTGCATTATTTTCACGTTCTTTCGTGGTCAACAAACGGTCCGGCATGGGTGTGAACCATACGTCTGCATCGAGGCCGATCTGATGGCTGGCGTGACCCGTGAGCATTGGGCCGCCACGGGGCTGGCCCATATCGCCGACCAGCAAGCCATTCCAGCCGTCATATTTTTTTGTCTCTTCGGCAAATTTCTCAAGCAAAGAAATCATTTGTGGAAGTGCCCAGCTGCGATTGCGCGACGGGCGCATAATTTGCCACGCTGGACCGTTGAGCGGTAATTGCTGCGCACCCGCCATGCATCCCAAGGCATAAGTGCCAATGGCATGAGGACGAAGATTGGCCGGCCGCACTTCATTGCCAAAAAGTTTTTTTGCTGGGATGGTGTTTATGTTGGCGGGCACAGATGCCGTGGCAGGGGTGGCGAGGCTGGTCAGGTTGGCTTGGTCAACCGCCGTTTGGGCATCAGCAGGCACTGCCCATAATGTGCACAGCATGGCAACAGAGCGCCAGAAATTATTTCTTACGGAAAGCGTCAAGCGAGACAACTTTTGGTCCCTCCGGGGTTTCTGTCACATCTTGGCCTTCCACACTTGGTTCTGCAATCTTCACAGTTTTTGTTTCAGCATCTTGTTCCGCGGGTTCTTGCACCACTTCAAACTGCAAACCAAACTGGACAGCGGGATCGAGGAAGCCTTTCACTGAGGCAAATGGCACGATGAGCTTTTCGGGAATATTATCGAATGACAGTTCCACCTGGAAGCGTTCTTCAGTGACGATGAGATTATAGAACTGATGCTGCAACACGACCGTCATCTCGCGCGGGTAACGTTCAGCCAGACGCGCACCAATATTCACACCGGGATATTTGGTGTTGAAAGCGATGTAAAAATGGTGATCGCCCGGCAAGCCCGATTTTTCAACTTTGCGCAACGCATCGCGCACCACACCGCGCAGAGCGTTTTGGGCCAGTTGATCATAACGCATCAGGTCTTCAGGCATTTAATAAACTACTCATGGTGATTTACGACTCTTCTTGCAACATAGCCGGAGGGATGGGGGCTTGTCACGCTTTGGTAGATTTATTTAAGTCTTTCACAATCCCGCCGAAATTCTGGCTCGATGCGAACATCATCGCTGCCTAGCTTCCGACAAAATAAACGGAGGAAAAAATGAAATTCAAATCAATCGCTAAAACTCTTACAATGTTGAGCACGGCTTTTCTAGCGGCACATGTGGCGAGTGCGACAACACAAAACAATCACCAGAGAGTGGAAGTGGCCTTTGTACTCGATACAACCGGCTCTATGGGGGACTTGATTGATGGAGCCAAACGCAAAATTTGGTCTATCGCTTCAACCATCGTTGAAACCAACCCGAATGCCGATGTCTCTATGGCGTTGGTTGCCTACCGTGATCGCGGTGATGATTACGTCATCAAGACAACGCCGCTCTCCGAAGATATTCAAGCCATGTATGGCAAGTTGGTAAAACTAGAAGCTGATGGGGGCGATGACACGCCTGAATCAGTCAACAAAGCTTTGGATACAGCCATTTCTGGTTTGCAGTGGAGTGCGGGCTCCGATGTTAAACGGATCGTATTTTTGGTCGGTGATGCGCCACCGCACATGGATTACAATCAGGAAAAGCAATACCCAGCCATTCTCAAAACCGCTGTTGAGCGGAACATTGTTGTGAATGCCGTGCAGGCGGGTGATATGGCCGAGACAACTCCGATTTGGAAAGAAATCGCACAATTTGGCCATGGGCGTTATATCGCCATTCCACAAAGCGGAGGTGAAATTACTGTTGTGATCACACCTTATGATGAAGATATCTTACATTTGCAGCGCGAGCTGGATGGCTCAGTCGTTCCCTATGGCAATCTGGAAAAGAAAGCTGAAGTGAGCACCAAGATGCGCGAAAAAGCTGCTGCTCCTTCGGCAGTACAGCTTGATAATTCCTCCTACTACTCCAAACGTGCGTTGAAGAAGGAAGTGATTACGGGTGGCGGCGATCTCATTGCTGATGTGAGCAATAACAGCGTGGCGCTTGATAAAATCGATGATAAGGAGTTGCCAAAGGATTTGGCAGCCATCCCAAAGCCTGAACGCCAAGCGTGGATTAATGGCAAGTTGGACGAACGTAAAAATTTCGAAACCAAAATGTCGGCACTCATCGCCAAACGCGATGCCTTTGTGTTGGCGCAAAAATCGAAAGGCACAAAGGAGGCTGCAACCGATTCTTTTGATCGCGCTGTGGAAGAAACTTTGAAGGTGCAGTTGAATTAGGGTGAAAGTGCTGGCTTCTGTTGCCAGGTGCCAGCGAACCCCGCCTTAGGTCGCTAAACCGAAGGACTTCAAGTTTTGGTCTTTCGCGCTACATTAAGCAGCGAGAGCAACCGGAGCAAAGTTATCGTTTGCAACTAGAAATTAGCCCGACACGTCGGAACCATCACGGGCAAAAAACCAACCTTTACACTCTCGTCGATCCTGTTTCGCCCCCAATAAAGGCGGTTCTGCCGGAGCCGCCCTGTCGCGGATTTAAGGAAATCCGCTTTCGGGCTTAGCCGGTTCTAAGAAGAACCGTCTTTGGTGGAGGCGCCGGGTACTGCCCCCGGGTCCGATAAGCTTATTGCGTTAGCCGTTTATCACCATAGTCACCGACATTGCTGCCTATGACAATCTCAATATAGGAGGTCTTGATGGCTAAATAAAGAGCGAAGAATTGAACGTTAGGGTTGTTGGGAAGTGCTTCAAACGGCTATGCAAATGCCCAATTAGGTGCTAGCTTTTCACGCGCAGCCGAAATGGTGGTGTGCATAGCCCAAAACTAGGGGGGACAAACTTTGGATTACTCTGCTGATATTAAAAGATACACATCGAACGTTAATGCCGCCGCAGTTGACTCTATTGTCAAATATTGCGGCATTGCGCTGCGTGGTAAAGACTCACAATTTGTAGCGATGACCGATTCTGCTGAAGTTAAGCGTGTGGTGGACGGGTTCTGCGCTAAGAAACTTGGCCTTGCTGCAGGCCGTGCCGATGCTGCTGTGCGGGCGGCTGGCGAAAAAATGAAAGCTGATAAAACCAAGCACCGCGTTACGGTTTATTATTTGATAGCCGAAGCCACCGGAACCATGGGCAAGCTGGCTTAAGTTTTCCACGCGCAAGAATTTTGCGGCGGGGCTTTGAAGGCTCCGCCGCTTTTGTTTTGCGGAATCAGTTTGGACCTTTAAAGTCGATTCTATGAAACAATATCTCGATCTCATGCGCCACGTGCGCGACCATGGTCTCACCAAATCGGATCGCACGGGCACCGGCACCAAATCGGTGTTTGGCTATCAAATGCGCTTTGACCTTGGTGCAGGCTTGCCGCTTGTCACCACCAAGAAACTGCATTTGCGCTCGATCATCCATGAACTTCTGTGGTTTATGAAGGGTGACACCAACATTAAATATCTCAATGATAATAAAGTTTCGATCTGGGATGAATGGGCTGATGTCAATGGCGATCTTGGCCCGGTTTATGGTGCGCAGTGGCGTTCGTGGCCCACGCGCGATGGTCGCGTGATTGATCAATTGGGTGATGTGGTGAAGCGCATTATCAAAACCCCAGACTCAAGGCGGTTAATCGTTACGGCATGGAATCCTGCTGATGTTGATAAAATGGCGCTGCCGCCATGCCATTGCCTGTTTCAGTTTTATGTGGCCGATGGGAAACTCTCGTGCCAGCTTTATCAGCGTTCGGCGGATATATTCTTAGGCGTGCCATTTAATATTGCTTCCTATGCGATGCTCACCCATATGATTGCGAAAGTGACGGGTCTTCAGGTTGGGGAGTTTGTGCACACTTTGGGAGATGCGCATTTATATCTCAACCATTTGGACCAAGTGGAAGTGCAACTGGCTCGCACGCCGCATCCGCTGCCGCAGCTTAAATTCACGCGTGATGTGACTGAGCTTGATGGATTTTTGTATGAGGATTTTGAAGTGCTGAATTATGTTTCAGATGCGAGCATTGCTGCTCCAATAGCGGTTTAAAGCATGGCGTTGTTCGGGGAGGATTTTAAGCGCGCGAAAACTGAGTGGCTTTATCCTCGTGAGGTGCAGCAAACGCTTTGGCGGGGGTTACTGTGGTTTGTGGTTCTGGCTGTTTTGGATGGCGTGTTGCAAACAGCAGGTGGTGTTGCATCTTATTTCGCGATTTTCAGAAATGGTTTCCAACAATTTCTCAACGACATGAGCACAGGCTCGCCAGCTTTTATGAAAGCCAGCATTATTGGAATTACGCCTGCCGCCGTGCTGGTGGTTATTCTGGCGCTGTATTTTGCGCAATTTGGGATGAGCAATCGTATGGGCAAGTTGCCTTTGCGCATGCCTCAACTTAGGTTTTTCGGCTGGGTGGCATTGATTGCTGGCTTTTGCATTTTGATGTGGCTGGTTTTCATCGGTGCCTTCTTGGTTCTGGGCATTGACCCTGAAACCTATTCACCAGCTGGCGGATTAAACGATGGGCACAGCGCATCAGGGTTGGTGGAAAAGACCATTGCTGATTTGAGCAAAGAGCCATGGCTCTTTGCTCTGGCCTTGCCCGGGGTTATTTTGGGCGCGCCCGTGACTGAAGAATTAATTTTTCGCGGCGCTCTGTTTTCTGCCCTTGTGAATTCAAGGCTGGGGCGCGTGGGTGCTGTGGTTATCAGCAGCGTCTTGTGGGCGCTTATCCACCTCTCTGCCGCACCGTGGCTTTATGTTGGGGTGATATTTATTATGGGTTTGGTGCTAGGTGTGTTGCTGCTGCGCTTTGGCAGCCTGTGGGTGACTATTGCCTGCCATGCGGCTTGGAATACATTTAACTCAGTAGCCATTTTTGGCATTGGGGTCCATTCGTGATTGAGGTTCGCCCCATAAAGTCGGGTGAAGGGCGCATCATACTTGCCAGTGCGCGAGAGCTTGGCAAAACTCATTATTGGGGACCGACAATGACAGCGACTGCTGATGATTATGAATCGGCACTATTTTGTGATGCCCCGATTATTGGTGCCTTGGTTGCCTTAGTAGATGGTGTGCCAGCTGGTTCGGCTTTATGGCATCGAAGCTTTTCAACGGCGATTGGGCAAGAGGTTATGTATCTGGAAGACTTAGTGGTGTTGCCAGATTTTCGGCGTTTGGGAGTTGCTGAAGCTCTTATGAAAATGGTGGCGAAGACGGCAGTAACAAACGGATATAAAAAAGTTTTCTGGTTGATGATGGCGTGGAATGAGGGTGCTCGCTCACTCTATTCAAAGCTTGGTGCAGAAATTGAAGATGGTAATTGCTATTGCAGTTTAGAAAAACAAGCCCTGTTGGATTTAGCGCAATGAGCCGCATTTCCCTCGTGGTGGCAGTTTCGCGCAATGGCGTGATTGGGCGCGATGGCGGTTTGCCTTGGCATCTCTCATCTGATCTCAAATTGTTCAAAGCAATCACCTTGAGCAAGCCAATTATTATGGGGCGCAAGACATGGGAGAGCCTGCCGCGCAAACCTTTGCCGGGGCGGGTTAACATTGTGGTGACGCGCAAAGCGGGCTTTGTGAGTGAAGGAGCTGTGGTGGTTCACAGCGTTGAGCAGGCACTGGCAGCGGCAGGTGATGTTGAGGAGATTGCCGTCATCGGTGGTGGTGAAATCTATAACTTGTTTATGCCCTTGGCGAACCGCGTTTACCGGACTGACGTTGATTTGGAAGTTACGGGGGACACGCTTTTCCCATCACTTCCTCGTGACGAGTGGTTCGAAACTCGCTCGGAAGAGTTTCCGCGAGGGCCAAATGACAGTGCGGCTTTCACGCTTCGGGTTTTTGACCGTAAACCTTAGTTTGGCCAAATCTGGACTTTTGGGGTGGCGCTACCTATATGCGCAAGACACTATTTATGAGGATTGATTATGGCTTGGAATAAAGATGACGACGGCAAGAACAAGCCACCTGGCGATCGTGGGCCATGGGGCAAGCCTCCCGGGCAAAAACCGGGTGGCGAAGGGCCTAAGAATCCATGGGGCGGTGGTAATCGTGGGGGCCCCGGCAACATTCCGCCAGAGCTTGATGATCTTTTTAAGAAAGGCAAAGATGGCCTGAAGTCTGTTATGCCGCAAGGTGGTGGGATTGGCACATGGCTGCTGCCCATTGCTGCGTTGGCTGCGGCTTGGGTTTATGTTTCAGTTTATCAAGTGCAGCCTGATGAGCGCGGGCTTGTGTTGCGCCTTGGGGCCTATAATCGAACCGTGAGCCCAGGCCTGCATTTTGCAGCGTGGCCGATTGATTCAATGGAGCTTTTACCGGTTGCAGCAGAAAATCAAACTGCCATAGGCAATAGTGGTGATGAAGGCTTGATGCTGACTGGTGATGAAAACATGGTCAACATCAAGTTCAAAGTTTTGTGGAAAATCTCTGATCCGCAAAAATTTCTATTCAGTGTTTCAGAACAGGAAGCAATGGTGAAGGCTGTTGCTGAAAGTGCGATGCGTGAAATTGTTGGCCGCACCCCGGCAACTGATGCTTTGACCAATGGCAAGCTTGCTATTCAAACTCAGGTGACTGAAATTGTTCAACGAACCTTAGATCGTTACAATGCAGGCATCCAAATTACCGGTCTGACACTTGAAGACGTGCAACCGCCTGTTGATGTTATTCCGGCCTTTGAAGATGTGCAAAAGGCCAAGCAAGACCAACAGAAATCAGTGAATGAAGCTGAGACTTACGCCAATCAAAAATTGCGCAATGCTGAAGGTGATGCTGCAAAGATGGTTGAAGATGCCAAAGGCTATAAGGCGCAAGTCGTAGCTGAGTCTAAAGGTGAAGCTCAACGCTTTGATTCTGTTTATGCCGAATATGCCAAGGCCAAAGATGTTACGCGGGAGCGGTTGTTTTTGGAAACTATGGAAAAAGTGATTGGCAGTTCTAATCGGATTGTTATGGACCCGGGCAAAACTGGGCAGGGGATTGTGCCCTATTTGCCTCTGCCTGCAATTACCAATGCACCTACAGCTGGGAGCAATTAACCATGGCTAATACAAAAATTATCGGTGGACTGGCATTGGTTGCTGCTCTTGTCGTTGGCTCAATGTCGATGTTCGTTGTTGATCAAAGACAGACAGCTTTGGTTGTTCACTTTGGTGAAGTGAGCCGCATTGTGAAAGACCCGGGCCTCCATTTCAAATGGCCAATCGCTGACGAGGTTGTGCCCATCGAAAACCGCATATTTATGTGGAGTTCGCCCGGCAACGGCATGGAGGTTCAAGTATCTGACAAGCAGCGTTACTTGGTCGATACGGTTACCATGGTGCGGGTTAATGATGCCCAAAAGTTCCGTGAAACTGTAGGTGCTGATCTTGAATTGGCACGCCAGCGTGTTGAGACCCGTTTGGATGCGGCGCTTCGCCAAACTTACGGCAAGCGCACATTTGAGGCGGCTCTCTCAAAAGACCGCAACGTGATGATGCAAGAAATTACGGCCCAAGTGGCAGGCGAGGCGCAAGCGCTTGGTATTCAAATTGTTGATGTTCGGATTAGGCGCACAGATTTGATGCCAGAAGTTTTAGACTCTACCTTTAACCGCATGAAGTCTGAACGCTTTGCTGAAGCCCAAGATTTGCGTGGAAAGGGCGAAGCTTTGAACACGCAAAGACGCGCTGAAGCCGACCGTAAAGTTTTGGAAATTGTGTCTGAAGGCAAGCGTAAATCTGAAGTGATACGCGGTGAAGGCGAGGCTGAACGGGCTTCAATTTTTGCCGCTGCTTTCACGAAGGATCCAGAGTTCTATGGTTTCTATCGATCCATGCAAGCTTACCAGAAAAGCTTGGGTCAAGGCGGCACCAGCTTGATTCTTAATCCTAACTCTGAGTTCTTCAAATATTTTGGAACGCAGAAGGATGGCTCGCAAGTTCCTGCTGAAAAGTAATGGGCAGCACAATCCTAACGGCCCCTGGACTCGTATGTGTGATTGAGGGCCTCACTTATGCCTTGGTTCCAAGCCAATTGAAAAAAATGATGGCTGGAATGTTGGGCATGTCTAACGAGTAATTGCGTTTTGCTGGAACCATGGTTCTGGGATTTGGCGTGGCGCTGGTTTGGATTGCCAGAAGTTTTTTTGAATAGATTATTGGAGACGGAACACATGAATATGCGCATTAAAAGTTCTCAAATTTTGGGCGCTGTTGCGCTGTCCACATTGTTGCTTGGCATGCCAGGCCTCAACCAAGCTTTTGCGCCGCAAGCCTATGCGCAAGCGCAAGCTCTTCCGAACATTGCAGACCTTGTTGAAAAGCTGCTTCCTGCCGTTGTTGAAATTTCCGTTGTTTCCAAGGTTGCAAATCCGGGTGGCAATCTTATCCCGCAAATTCCAGACGACTCGCCGTTCAAAGATTTTTTTGATGAGTTTTTGAAGAAGAAGCAGCAACAAGCTCCAAATGGTCAGGGTGGTGATCAAGGTGCAACACCTGCTCCAGAAGATCAAACTGTGAATTCAATGGGATCTGGTTTCATCGTCGATGCATCTGGCTTGATCGTGACCAATAACCATGTGGTTGAAGGTGCTGAATCAATTCAAGTGCACATGCAAGACGGCACAATTATGAAAGCCGAACTTGTGGGCCGTGACCCTAAAACCGATCTTGCGGTTATCCGCGTAAAGCCTGAAAAGCCGTTGCCTACTGTTGCCTTTGGCGACAGTGATAATTTGCGCATTGGTGAATGGGTGACGGCGATTGGTAATCCGTTTGGCCTCGGCGGTTCAGTTTCACTTGGCATCGTGTCGGCGCGCAACCGCGACATTAATGCTGGGCCTTATGATGATTACATACAAACTGATGCGGCCATCAACAAGGGTAACTCGGGTGGGCCGTTGTTTAATTTGGCTGGCGAAGTAGTTGGCATTAACACAGCAATTTTCTCACCTACGGGTGGTTCCGTTGGCATTGGTTTCTCGGTTCCCTCCAACACCGCAAAAAGCGTTGTGGCGCAGCTTGAAAAATTTGGCGAGACCCGCCGCGGTTGGCTGGGCGTGAAAATTCAAACCGTCACACCTGATATTGCTGAAAGCATGGGCATGGACAAGGCGCGTGGTGCCTTGGTTGCTGACGTGACAGCCGGAAGCCCCAGCGAAAAAGCTGGTGTGGATGCAGGCGATGTGATTGTTGAATTCAATGGTCGCGCCATTAACGATTCAAAAGAATTGCCGCGCGTGGTTGGTGAAACTGAAGTTGGCAAAGAGGTGACTGTTAAAGTTATCCGAGATGGCAAAGAAAAAGAAATCAAAGTAACGCTCGGCCGTCTTGAAGATGGAGAGAAACTGGTGGCCAAGGAAGATGGCACACCAAAGCCAGCGCCTGCCCCTTCTACTGTTACAGTTCTGGGCATGACGGTGAGCGAGATGACACCCGAACTTCGCACCACATTCAAAATTGACGAAAAAATTATGGGTGCATTGGTGACTGAAGTGGCCAAAGAAGGGGCCGCAACCGACAAAGGCATTGAAGCAGGTGATGTGATTATGGAAGCTGGCGGCAAGCCAGTTACAACATCGGCCGAAGTTTCATCTGCGATTGAAAGTGCCACGAAAGATGGCAAGGCTTCGGTGTTGTTGTTGATCTCTAAAGGTGGCAAGACAGGCGAGACGCGCTTTGTGCCATTGAAATTGAAGAAGTAAGGTGCTTCGAGACTCTACCGCTTCGCTAAGTGAGCCTCGAAGGGCTTCTTAAGTAGGCTCATCTTCATTTTGATATGGCGACTGGCCGATAGGGCGCAATGGTGAAATGCGATCGCCAAACACGGCAGGTCTTGGAGCTTGCCGCATGGGGATGGGCATTTGCTCGGTGCCCTGCATCATGGGGGGCTGCTGGCGCGTCATCAAGCCGGTTTGAATGTTGCTCTCAATTGTAAACTCTTGATTGCCGCCAATCAAAATCAAATGCTCAACATCATCACGGCGCACGATGACCAATCTGCGCACTTTGTCGAGTTCATGGTATTCGCTAATGCCTAATCTTTGGCCACGGCGGCCACGCACCCGCTGGTTGAAAAGCTTGTAAATGATGACAGCGAGAATAAGAGCCGCAAGAATGATCAGCGCCATTACAAGCATGCCGAGATATGGTGTTAGGTCTGGCAACATTAGATTAGCCCTCCGATTGATCAACTCTATCCTTACACAAAAACTATAACAGAATCACTTGCTGATTATCGAATGCAAAAAACTGTTTTTGCAATCGCCGATTTAAAGCAGTTTCGCATATACTCGGCGTTGATTCGGGGAATTGAAGATGACGGCGCTGGGCGACACGGACCACCTTATGAAAACCAGGCAAAGAAAATCTGTGGCACCCGTTTTTGTGCCACTTATGATCCTTGTGCTTGGCACTGGGGTTGGAGTTGCGGCTTGGTATTTGCAAGGGGCCGTGAAACCTTGGATGCTGGCTGGTGGTGCTGCGCTTTCGTTTCTGGGGTTGGTGGCGCTTTTGGGCTGGTCGATGGGTGCAATCAAGATTGTCGGTGGCTCTTCGGAACGGCATTTTTTTGATTCAATGCTTGATGCTTTAACCGATGCTTGCGTGGTGACTGATGTTAAAGGCCGCGCGATTTATGCCAATGCACCTTATTTGAAACTGGCCTCGCGCGCTGGTGTTTCGCGTCTCGTTGGTTTTGATGTTTTATATTCGGGATTTAGCGAATTTGCCGAACCGATTTATCAATTGGTGCAAGCCGCACGTGATGGCAACCCCATGTATCGCGATTTGCGTTTGGCGGCAGGGGCTGCTGCCCCTGGTGCTTTGACTGAGCGCGCAAGTTGGTTGCGCATTTCCGTTTCGCAGCTTGCGTCCAATGATAAGGGTGGCCGCGTGTTGTGGCGGCTCACTGATATTTCTGATGATCGCGCCCATCAAGAAAGTGCCTTCTCGCGCCTCCAGTTTATTATTTCATATTTAGATCAGGCTCCAGTTGGTTTTTTCTCAGTGCTGCCAAGTGGCAAGGTTGATTATGTGAATGCCACACTTGCTGGCTGGCTTGGAATTGATTTAGCTCAAGCCCAGGCGGGAACGACAACGGTTCAAGATTTGCTGGGGGAGGGGGCTGCCAAACAATTGACGGCCGTTGCTCCGGTTGTGGGCAGCCACCGGATTGATCATTTTAGTTTTCCGCTCAAGAGCGCTGTGGGCGGTGTGCAATTGTTTGAGGTGGTGTGTCGCAGTGATTTTGATGCTGAAGGCAAAGTGCTGCCATCGCGCTCAATGGTGATGCGCCGTGATGCCTTGCGTGAAACTGCGGGTGCGCACGGTTCTGAAAGTGTTGCACAATTTCTATCGGCTGTGCCGATTGGAATTGCCGAAGTTGATGAAGCAGGCATATTGATTGCAGCTAATGCCGGGTTCTTGGAACTTTCACAGCAGATTCGTTTGGGTGGAAATCTTGCTGCCGCTGTGAATAAAGAATTTGCGAGCACCGTGGCTGATGCTTTGAAACAAGTGGTGAGTTTTGAAGGTTCGGTTGCTGAAATTGAATGTGTGTTTGCTGGCGAAAATCCACGCTCCGTGCATCTCACCTTTACGAAGCTTGCCAGTTTAGGCCAGCGCATTTCTGTTTTCGCTTTGGACCGCACAGAAAGCAAAGCTTTAGAAGTGCAATTGGCACAGAGCCAAAAGATGCAAGCAGTGGGGGAACTTGCTTCGGGCATTGCCCATGATTTTAACAACGTGCTTACGCCGATTATTGGTTTTGCTGATTTGCTGCTGACAAAAATGCGGCCCACGGATGCTGCCTTTGCCGATGTGATGAACATTAAACAAAATGCCAATCGTGCCGCTAATTTAGTTCGCCAACTTTTAGCGTTCTCGCGCAAGCAGACCTTGCAGCCCAAAGTGCATGATCTTTCTGAAGCCATGTCTGATCTTGATAATTTGCTCAGCCGTGTGCTTGGTGACAAAACCGAACTTAGCATTTCGCATGGCCGTGATCTTGGTTTGGTGCTGGTTGATATTCATCAGTTCGAACAGGTGATCATCAACTTGGCAGTGAATGCGCGAGACGCCATGCCCAAGGGTGGTAAGCTTTATGTGCGCACTTATAATTTGGCGCGCGATAAGTCTCAAGAAACCGGGCATGTGTTGCCCTCTGCTGATTATGTGGTGTGCGAAGTGGAAGACACGGGCACGGGTATTCCAAAAGAAATTCTCGATAAAATTTGGGCACCATTTTTTACCACCAAAGAAGTGGGCAAGGGCACGGGCCTTGGCCTCTCCATGGTTTATGGCATGGTGAAGCAGACAGGTGGCTTTATTTATTGCGATAGCGTGATTGGCAAGGGCACAACGTTTAAGATCTATCTGCCGCGTCATGTGCCCGATGTTTCTGCGGTTTCTGAAGTTCCAGCTGTTGTTGCGGAAGCACCGAAGCGCGAAGATTTTTCCGGTCGGGGCCGCATTCTTATTGTTGAAGATGAAGATTCGGTGCGGGCCTTTGCAGTGCGCGCTCTCACGTCTCGCGGCTTTACAGTGATGGAAGCTGATAGCGGCGAAGTGGCGCTTGAAGTTATCGAAGGCGACAAGGATGGGTTTGAACTTATTCTCTCTGATGTGGTGATGCCGGAAATGGATGGGCCAACCATGCTCAAAGAATTACGCAAGCGCGGCATTACAACCAAAGTCATTTTCATGTCGGGTTATGCTGAAGAAGCGTTCGAGCGCAATCTTGAAGGGCCAGCGGATTTTGCCTTTTTGCAAAAACCATTTTCGCTGAAGCAGCTTGCTGAAAAAGTTAAAGAGGTTATGGGGTGAGGCGTCATCCAACTCTGAACGAATTGGCGGCGGCGCTGGCCACTGGCAAGACAAGTTCACGGCAGTTGGTTGAAGAGAGTTTGGAGCGCATTGCTGATCCGGCCGGTGAAGGCGCTAGTGCATTTATAAAAATTGATACGCTGGGTGCGCGTGCTGCTGCTGATGAGCAAGATGCTTTGCGCAAAGCAGGCAGGGCGGCTTCGCGCTTTGCTGGCATTCCATTTTCAGTCAAAGATTTATTTGATCTCAAAGGGCAGGTAACCACGGCTGGTTCTAAAGTTTTGGTAGATGCCCCTGCGGCCAGTTCTGATGCACCAGCAATCGCAGCTTTAAAGGCAGCTGGGTTTGTGGTTTTGGGTCGCACCAATATGACCGAGTTTGCTTACTCAGGTGTTGGGCTTAACCAGCATTATGGTACGCCACGCAATGTGTTTGAGCGTGAACGCGGCCGCATTCCGGGCGGGTCAACATCAGGTGGTGCCATCAGCGTGGCTGATGGCATGTGCGCACTTGCTATTGGCAGCGACACTGGCGGATCGTGCCGCATCCCTGCTGCCTATAAT
This sequence comes from Hyphomicrobiales bacterium, assembly GCA_031366855.1. Lineage (GTDB taxonomy): Bacteria > Pseudomonadota > Alphaproteobacteria > Rhizobiales > Aestuariivirgaceae > Aestuariivirga. The sequence continues at coordinate 36,654 of JANLPA010000067.1, forward strand.
GGAATTGTGGGGTTTAAGCCAAGTGCATCTAGGGTGAGCACCAAGGGGGCATTTCCCCTCTCCTCCAGTTTTGATTCAATTGGGCCTTTGGCCAATTCAGTTCAGTGCTGTGCAACGGCTGATGCGCTGATGGCTGGCGACTGGGATGGTGTGATTGCAGCTGGCCCGTCGCGGCCTTTGCGCCTTGGTGTCTTACAAACCTATGTCATGGATAATCTTCACCCCCAAGTAGCGGAAGATTATGCGCGCGCACTGGCCAAGCTGCGGGCGGCAGGGGCTCATCTTGAAGATGTTCATTTTGAAGAACTGTTGGAACTGCCAAGCCTGTTGAAGCGCGGTGGCATTTTGGGGGCTGAGGCCAGCATGGTGCATTCCAAGCTTTTAGCAACCCCGGGCCAAAGACTATGACTCACGTGTTGCGCGCCGGATTTCTATGGCGGCCGAAACGACTGAGGCAGAATATTTAGCATTATTGGCGAGGCGAGCGGAAATTAAACAGCGCTTTAGTAAAATTTCAGCCGGGTTTGACAGCCTCGTTTTGCCCACTGTGGCCAATATTGCGCCTTTGATTTCAGAGTTAGAGGCTGATGAGGATTATTTTCGTTTAAATGGTTTGAGCCTGCGCAACACAACTGTGGGCAATTTTGTTGATGCTTGCGCCATTTCAATCCCAATCCACGGTCACGGAACCGCCCCAACTGGCTTGATGTTGATGACTCCATATGGTGCCGATAAGAACCTATTTTCGGTTGCAAATTCAATGAATTAAATGTTGCTTTTTGGAAACTCCATTTTTCATTAGTCTTTTGTTAACAATGCTCTCTTAGATTGAAATTTATTATAAATACATCTTAAAAGAGAGTTTCAGGGCGTGGCAATTGAGCGGTTCACACAACACTTCTTGTGCGCAACGGGTACGGGCCTGCATGAAGCTTTTAAAGCATCAGTTCTCCCGAGAATGAGCAGGACGGCATCGTTCAGCTCGATCGGCAGCTGAGGCTCGGATGCGCGTACTCTCTCCCCAGAAAAAGTGGCTCTTTTAACCATGAGTAGCCCTTACCGCGCGCATCCGACCTTAACTTTTTGACCAATACTTCCTTAAACCATTGATTCTATTTGCTGTGTTAATTTTCATAAATAGCCCTTGCAATTGGAACCAAAATAGAACATACAAGAAACATGGATGGAACATTTGTTTGGTGTTTGCATCCGGGCAGTTCAAATGGGATATAGTGGAGTGAAAAAAGTGGGACAAGCGCAATTAAAGGTCGTCGATACTTCAATGGATAAGAATAAGGCTTTGGAAGCTGCTTTAAGTCAGATTGAACGGGCTTTTGGCAAAGGCTCCATTATGAAGTTGGGTGCCAATCAGGCGCTTGAGATTGAATCAATTTCCACAGGTTCTTTGGGCCTTGATATTGCTTTGGGCATTGGTGGACTTCCGCGTGGCCGGGTTATTGAAATCTATGGACCGGAATCATCTGGCAAAACCACTTTGGCTCTACAAACCATTGCAGAATGCCAAAAAGGCGGTGGTATTTGTGCCTTCATCGATGCGGAACATGCTTTGGATGCTGGCTATGCGCGCAAGCTTGGCGTGAATATTGGTGATCTTCTGATTTCGCAGCCAGACACGGGCGAACAAGCTTTGGAAATTGCCGATACTTTGGTGCGTTCGGGTGCGGTTGAAATGCTGGTGATCGATTCGGTTGCGGCTCTCACTCCAAAGGCTGAGCTTGAAGGCGAAATGGGCGACAGCCTGCCTGGCTTGCAAGCCCGCCTGATGAGCCAAGCTTTGCGCAAACTCACTGCTTCGATTTCCAAATCAAATTGCATGGTGGTGTTCATCAACCAAATCCGCATGAAGATTGGTGTGATGTTTGGCAGCCCTGAAACCACAACAGGCGGCAATGCCTTAAAGTTCTATGCTTCAGTGCGTCTTGATATTCGCCGCATTGGTGCGATCAAGGACCGTGAAGAAGTGGTTGGCAACCAAACCCGCGTGAAAGTGGTCAAGAACAAGGTGGCGCCTCCATTCAAGATGGTTGAATTTGATATTATGTATGGCGAAGGCATTTCCAAGGTTGGTGAATTGGTTGATTTGGGGGTTACTGCTGGCGTGGTTGAAAAATCTGGCTCGTGGTATTCCTATAATGGTGAGCGCATTGGCCAAGGCCGCGACAATGCCAAGATATTTCTCAAAGGAAACCCTGATATGGCCAATGCCATTGAAGCGGCTATTCGCGCCAATTCTGGTTTGATTGCCGCTAAGATTACCGACGGCATAGCCAAGGATGAAGACGGCGACGAGGAGTGATTCTCTCCGATATCGGTTTTAAGTATTTTCCATTTCAACCCCAGTTGGGTTGAACTCCCGGGTGGTTTGTCTGGCTTTTAGCTGGGGGAGCTGCCCGTTCACGCGATTTTGTTCCTTCTTCGAAGAAACAAAACGCTTAGATGCGAGGTTCGCCCCACAACATCCTCGCTCGACTGATGGCGATTTTGACTTTGCGATGAAAAGTCAAAACGCTTCGATGCCCTCGGATCGCCCCCACTGCCGATCTTGAGGGCATTTGTCATTCTGGCTCCAACTCTGCAGAAATTGTGGACAAATCCCCACTGCCCGTCCTAAAGAGCCATCACGCTTTATTCATGGGAAAAATTATGACGGGTCTTGCTCAAATACGGTCAACATTTTTGGATTATTTCAAGAAGCAAGGTCATGAGATCGTTGCGTCCTCATCTTTGGTGCCGCGCAATGATCCCACATTAATGTTCGCCAATTCGGGCATGGTGCAATTTAAAAACGTGTTTACAGGTGCGGAAAAGCGCCCCTACACGCGGGCCACCACAGCGCAAAAATGTGTCCGTGCGGGCGGAAAGCACAATGATCTCGACAATGTGGGTTACACTGCACGCCATCACACATTTTTTGAAATGCTCGGCAATTTCTCATTCGGTGATTATTTCAAACCCGATGCGATTGAGTGGGCGTGGAATTTAATCACCAAGGAATATGGCCTGCCCAAGGACAAACTGACGGTTACGGTCTATCACGATGATGATGAGGCCTTTAACCTCTGGAAAAAAGTAGCGGGCCTTCCAGACAGTCGCATCATTCGCATTCCCACCGCCGATAATTTCTGGGCCATGGGCGATACGGGTCCGTGCGGACCATGCTCGGAAATTTTCTATGACCATGGCGACAAAATTTGGGGCGGCCCTCCAGGCTCTGCTGAAGCTGATGGCGATCGTTTTATCGAAATCTGGAATTTGGTGTTCATGCAATATGAGCAGCAAAGCAAAGATGTGCGTGTGAGCTTGCCCAAGCCTTCTATTGATACGGGCATGGGTTTGGAGCGCATTGCTGCCGTTCTGCAAGGCACTCATGATAATTATGAGACCGATTTATTCCGTGCCCTCATCGCCAACATTATTGAAAATACTGGTGTTGCGGCTGAGGGTAAGAACAAGGCTTCCAACCGTGTGATTGCCGATCACTTGCGCGCTTCATCATTCTTGATTGCCGATGGCGTATTGCCGTCCAATGAAGGGCGCGGCTATGTTCTGCGCCGCATTATGCGCCGCGCGATGCGCCATGCTGAGTTGCTGGGCATGCGTGAGCCGCTGATGTTTAAATTAGTGCCAGCCTTGGTGCGTGAAATGGGTGCGGCTTACCCTGAACTTTCGCGCGCCGAACCAATGATCACCGACACGTTGAAGCTGGAAGAAACGCGTTTCCGGAATACATTGCAACGCGGCCTCAAACTGCTCGACGAAGATTCTGCTGGCCTCACCAAAGGCGATACATTCTCTGGCGAAACGGCGTTCAAACTTTATGACACCTATGGTTTTCCACTGGACTTGACACAAGACGCTTTGCGCGCGCGAGACATTACGGTTGATACCACGGCCTTCAACACCGCAATGGCCAAGCAGAAGGCAGATGCGCGGGCCGCATGGAAAGGTTCAGGCGAAGCTAAAACTGAAACGGTTTGGTTTGAAATCCGCGAACGTGTGGGTGGCACAGAGTTCTTAGGCTACGACACTGAAACCGCTGAAGGCGAAGTTTTGGCCATGACTGTGGATGGCAAAGATGTGAGCGCCCTCAAGCACGGCGACAAGGGAGCCATCATCGTCAACCAAACGCCATTCTATGCTGAATCAGGCGGGCAGACTGGCGATCATGGTGTGATCAAGGGTGCTGATGGTGCAGTATTCAAAGTAACCGAAACGCAAAAGCGGTTGGGCGATTTATTTGTGCATGTGGGCTATGTTGAAGCTGGCACATTTAGAATTGGCGCTGCGGTTGAAATGAATGTAGATCACGCGCGCCGCTCAGGCAATCGCATGCACCATTCGGCAACCCACCTTTTGCATGAAGCTTTGCGACGCGTGCTAGGGGACCATGTGGCGCAGAAGGGCTCGCTGGTTGAACCTGGTCGTTTGCGTTTTGACTTCTCACACACCAAGAGCCTGAGTGCTGATGAACTTGCACAAACTGAATTGATTGCAAACTCTATCATTCTGCAAAATGATTCCGTGATTACGCGCCTCATGTCTGTCGATGCTGCCATTGCCGAAGGGGCCATGGCTCTGTTCGGCGAAAAATATGGTGATGAAGTGCGTGTGGTTTCCATGGGCCGCAATAGCGCTGATGTTAAGCGCCCTATCTATTCACTCGAACTTTGCGGCGGCACGCATGTTTCGCGCACGGGTGATATTGGTTTGGTGAAAGTGATTGCTGAAAGCGGCACTGCCGCAGGAGTTCGCCGCTTGGAAGCTTATGCAGGTGATGCCGCTTTGGCTTACCTCAACCAACAAGATGAGCGCGTGCAGGCGGCAGCGCTTGCGCTTAAATCCTCTCCGGCTGAAATGCTCGGTCGCATTAAAGCTCTGCTGGATGATCGCAAGAAATTAGAACGTGAATTGACCGAAGCGCGCAAAGCCCTTGCCATGGGTGGCGCAGGGCCTTCTGGTGGTGCCGAAGCTGAGACTGTGAATGGTGTTCAATTTATGGGCCGCGTGCTTCGCGGAGTGGCAACGCAAGATTTGAAGGGCTTGGCCACAGAGAGCTTGAAAAAGCTTGGTTCAGGAATTGTGGCTTTGGTTGCAGTTTCAGAAGATGATAAGGGTGCATGTGTTGTGGCTGTGAGTGCTGACCTTACCGCGAAGTTTAATTCGGTTGAATTGGTGAAACTTGGCTCGTTTGCTTTGGGTGGCAAGGGCGGCGGCGGCAGGCCTGATATGGCGCAAGCTGGCGGCCCTGATGGTGGCAAGGCAGATGAAGCTGTGGCAGCAGTGAAGGCCGCACTTATTTAAGGGGCGGCCAAACAGCAGTGTCGTGATCTGGGTGTTGGAGCGATTTTAGCTTTTGCCAATCTGCACCGGGCATTGTTTGATCAGTCTTGCGCATCGGCAGACCTTGCATTTGGTTAAACCATTCAACACGGCTTTCCACCCCATCTTGGCTGGTTAAGGGTGCGATTGCGTTTGGATTATCCAAGGTGCCGATCGCCAATTCTATGTTGCTATCTCCGGTTTCGTGCATGAACATTGGCGTGCCGCAGGCTGCGCAAAAGCCTCTTTCAACGATTGACGATGATTTGAATGTGGCAGGAAGGCCCCGTGTCCATGTAAAATACTGAAGGGGCACTTTGACCAAGGCCGCACCCCAAGAGCCGAAGGCTTTTTGGCACATGCGGCAGTGGCAAATGCTGGCTTCGCCGAGTTTGCCTTGGATTTCGTAACGCAAGGCGCCACATTGGCAGCCCCCCAGTTGGCTGGTCATTGGTTCAACTTCTCCTAAATTCGTTAGCAAGATGTTTACCATATGTTTGCCAATGTGGCACCCAACTGATTTTCGGTTTCCCTGGGGAGGGAGGGCTCACTAGTTTTTGTTGGGCTTATGAAAGGTATGACATGAGCAAACTTGTTGCTTCGCGCGCGGCAGCTATCCGACTTATTTGGATTATTGGGATATTGCTAATCCCGATTGTGTTTTTAGGCTATTTTCTCGTTACAAAAATGCAGGAAGAAATTAGCTTTTCGAGCAAAGAAGCTGGTGGCATTCATCTCATTGATTTGGTTTCGCCGGTTTTGCTGGATGCTGCGGCCGGCAAATATGAATCTGAAAACTATTCTCGGTTACTGGTGGAAGGGCCATCGGCCTCCGAAAAAATTGATGGGCGCGGTGAGTTTGAACAATTGCGCAAAGCTTTGATGCAAAATCCCATTGAACCAAAAATTGTTTTGAAACTGGCGCATAAGTTTATTTTTCAGGTTGGAGAAATTTCAAATCTTATTCTCGATCCTGAACCTGAGAGTTATTATTTGGCTGCAGCCAGCACGCAAGGTCTGCCCAATTTGGTGTCTGGCTTTAAGCAATTGCAAGAGGTGGCGGGTAAAACAATCAAGCAAAATGATGCCAAGTCTCTGGCTATGATCAGTTCGGCCAATGGGCAGTTGATTGAAATTTCCAAGGTCCTTGGTTCATCAGTCAACTCAGCTAAAACTTCGGCCAGGCGCTCATATGACTATGTGCCGCTTCAGGCCTCAATGGACTCAGTTCGTAAATCTATAGACCGGCGTTCGCAAGATATTGAAGCGAGCTATGGGGCTTCCGCCTCGGATTTTATGGCTCTGAAATTTAGTTTAACCACCATGTCGAACAGCATGATGAATGACTATGCCCTGCTGTGGAAGCAAGTTAACACTCGTTTTGCCGAAGTTATTGCCAAGCGTGAGCAGGCTTTGAATCGCAAGATGACGATTGCTGTGCTAGTTTCTTTTTTGGCTATTTTGGTTGGCGTTGGATCGGCGATTACGATGTTCCAATCGACACTCAAACGCCTCGACGATATTTCCAAAGCGAAAGAAATTGCTGATCTGGCGCGCGAAGAAGCCGAGGATATGGCAGAAAAACTAACTGTTATTAATGGCGACATGGCGGCCATGAACCATAATTTGGCCAACCAAATGCAAATGTTGAAAGAAGCCCAAGATGCACTAGTCAACAAGGGCCGCATGGAACAATTGGGGCAGTTGACGGCAACCATTGCCCATGAGTTGCGCAATCCCCTTGGTGCGGTTCGCACATCAGCTTTTTTAATTGAACGCAAAATAAAAGGCAAAGATCTGGGCTTTGAAGCGCAATTGGCCCGTATCAATAATGGCGTTTCACGCTGTGATGATATTATTACGCAGCTCCTCGATTTTTCGCGCAGCAGGCCATTGGCAGCGAGGCCTGCTGATCTTGATGACTGGTTGGCGAAAATAGTGGAAGAAGAAGCGCGACAATTACCTTCGGCTGTGGCCATTGAATGTGTGTTGAACATGCAAGGCCAAGAAGTTCCGTTTGACCCCGCGCGGTTGCAGAGAGCGATTATCAATCTTTTATCAAATGCAGCTGAAGCCATGGTTGGCAAGGGGGATGATCCTTTGCGATTTGAAACCAAAGTTCCAAAAATTTTGGTGCGAACCGATGTGTTGGATGGATTTGCTGTCATCAAAATTAAAGATAATGGCCCCGGCATTTCGGCGGAAAATTTAGAAAAAATTCGTGAGCCACTGTTTACCACAAAAAGTTTTGGCACAGGCCTTGGCCTGCCTGCGGTTGAGCAAATTGCAACACAACACAGCGGAAGATTGGAGATTAAATCCAAGCTTGGCGCTGGTGCAGAATTTATCATCTATCTTCCCCTTAACTCTGTAACTGAGGCTGCCGCGTGAAAGAACAACCTGAAACATCGCTGAGCAAAGAAATCTTGCTGCAAATTCTTGATAATTTGCCGACGTCGATTTTTGTCAAAGACGAAAATTTGCGCTTTGTGTTTTGCAACAAGAAAAATCAACACCTTATTGGAAGTGAAGCGGCTGAGCTTTATGGCCGCAGTGACGCTGATTTCTATCCGGATGCGAATTTTGAAAAATTTCTTGCCATAGACCGGCAAGTTATCGAAACTGGTGAGACTGTTCGAGTTGAAGAAACGGCAATGCCGAAAAGCGGCATGTCGAAGCCTGTTCTCACGCATAAATCAAGGTTGCAAACAGCCGATGGTAAAACCTATTTAATTGGTACGAACAGTGATCTGACCGAGATTAAAAGCCGCGAAGAACAATACCGTGCTTTGGCAGAAACAGTTCCGGTTGGTGTGATGCAGGTGGAAGAGGATGGCCGCGTTAGCTTTTCAAACCCACTTCTACTTGCCTATTTGCAAACGGATGTTGAAAGCTTAACGCATGAAACTTTGTGTCATGCGGTTGATAAACGACCAGATATTTTTCCTGGTGAAGCCAGCCGTTTTGAAAGTACACTTATTCATTCTGATGGTGTTGAACGCCGCGTGCTGGTGATTAGCTCTGGCTGGCTGACCTTGGCCAAGGGCAAAAAGCGCTCGGCAATTGTGAGTATTGTGGATGTTTCTGAAAACACAGAATTGAAGCGCATCAACGAAGAAGTGTTGCGCTTGAATCAGGAGTTGGCTGCGAACATGAAAAAACTTGAAGAGGCGCAAGATGCCCTCGTCAAGAAGGGCCGCATGGAGCAAATGGGGCAATTGACGGCGACCATTGCCCATGAATTGCGCAACCCACTTGGGGCTGTGCGCACTTCGGTTTTTTTAATGGAGCGCAAACTGAAAGACAAGGGATTGGGTGTTGAACAGCAATTGCAACGCATTAACAATGGTGTGGTGCGTTGTGACAATATTATTACGCAACTCCTCGATTTTTCGCGGACACGCAATGTGAAATGCGAAATGGGCAATCTTGATCAATGGCTTGAAGCGGTGATTGAGGAAGAGTCGAAAAAGCTGCCGGCGGCCCTGCAAATTACCTGCGATTTCGGCGTAGGTGACAGGTTGGTTCCGTTTGATGGCGCACGGCTGCAACGGGCCATTGTAAATCTGCTTTCCAATGCTTCAGAGGCGATGCTTGGCAATGGCGATGTGGCACCAACTATGGCCTTCACGGGGCCTGAAATATGTGTCTCGACAATTCTCAGTGACAAAGATGTTATCATTCGCATTGCTGATAATGGGCCGGGCATTTCGGCAGAACTTTTGGCAAAAATACGTGAACCCTTGTTCACAACCAAGAGCTTTGGCACAGGCCTTGGACTTCCGGCCATTGAGCAGATTGCGGCCCAGCATGGCGGGCGATTGGAAATTACATCCGAGCTTGGGGCGGGGGCTGTGTTTACGCTGCATCTGCCCCTATTTGCCTCCGTTGAGGAGGCTGCATAATGGTTCGTTCTCTGCGTATTTTAGTGGTTGATGATGATATTGATAATGCTCAGTCGCTTGCTGAGTTGTTTGATCTTGAAGGCCATGAGGCCATGATGGTGCACAGTGGCGAGGCAGCAATTGCTGCCCATATGGCGCAGCATTTTGATTTGGCATTTATGGATGTGATGATGCCCGGCCTCAATGGCGTTGAAAGTTTTTTGCAAATTCGCAAAATGCGCCCGCAAGCCAAAGTGTTTATGATGACGGGTTACAGCGTTGAAGAACTTTTGAAGCAGGCTGTTGACCAAGGTGCCTTGGGAGTTTTGAGCAAGCCTATGGATGCTGAAGCCATATTGACTATGGTGAATAGTGTTGGAACTTCGGGCCTCATTGTGGCGCCTGCATACGGCACAAATTACAGCAAATCCTTGCAGCAGGTTATTTCAGGCTCGGGTGTTGAATGCCGCATTGTGAGCGCCGAGTACGAGGCACAAGAGACCTGTGGGTCTGGTGAAGTTTTGATTTTGGATTTGAAGACCCCGTTGATTGATGGGGTTGGCGTGTGCAAAGGCATGCGCAGCAAAGCCGTGGCCCAGCCCACCATTATTGTTACCCCACATTCGCAACAATCCCATGTGGGTTATGAAGCTTTGCGGGATTTAGAAGTGACTGGAATTTTGAATAAACCATTTGATCCGATGGACTTGCTGGATCGCCTTGAAATTCTCGCAGCTTAATGATTGGAAAAATAATGTCTAAACTGTTGAACATACTTGTTGTTGATGATGATACTGAAAATGCCGATGCTTTGGCTGAATTGTTTGCATCGGAAAACCACAAGGTTATTGTTGCTTATGATGGCAATGAAGCGATTGAAGCTTTCAAGACCAATCAGGTTGATCTTGGTTTTTTTGATGTGATGATGCCGAATAAAAATGGCGTTGAAAGCTTTTTGGAAATTCGTGCGCTTAATCCTGATGCGCGAATTTATTTTATGACGGGCTTTAGTTCGGACGTGTTGCTTGACAAGGCACGTGCCCATGGCGCTTTGGGTGTGTTTGGCAAACCCACCGATCCCTCAAAACTTCTTGATGTGGTTGACCGCGAAGCCGCATAATTTATTATTCTAAGTTCAAATCCGTCATTCTCACTTTCACGGGAATGGCGGATTTTTTTGTTAGGCCATTGCCTTCTGCAAATTTGCTTCCACAGCATCAATGAAGCCTTCGGTGGTGAGCCATTGTTGATCAGGGCCAACCAGCACGGCTAAATCCTTGGTCATTTTGCCTTGTTCTATCGTGGCCACTGTTACTCGCTCCAATGTGTTGGCAAATTTCAGCAGTTTGGCGTTTTCATCTAATTTCGCGCGGTGCTTCAAGCCACCCGTCCAAGCATAAATTGATGCGGTGGAATTGGTGGAGGTGGACTTGCCTTGTTGGTGCAAACGGTAGTGACGCGTCACTGTGCCGTGGGCGGCTTCGGCTTCAACAGTTTTGCCATCGGGGGTGAGCAACACGGATGTCATCAAGCCGAGTGAGCCATAGCCTTGGGCCACAAGATCGGATTGCACATCGCCATCATAATTCTTACAGGCCCAGATATAACCACCGGTCCACTTCATGGCAGAGGCCACCATATCGTCGATTAAACGATGCTCATAGGTGATGCCCGCTTTTTCGTAATCAGCTTTGAATTCAGAATCAAACACCGCTTGAAAAATATCTTTGAAGCGGCCGTCATAGGCTTTGAGAATTGTGTTTTTTGATGAGAAATAAACCGGCAACTTGCGCTGCAAACCATAGTTCAATGAGGCGCGCGCGAATTCCTTGATTGAATCATCGAGGTTATACATGGCCAAGGCCACGCCGGAACTGGGAGCTTTGAACACTTCGCGTTCAATCACTGCACCATCATCACCTATAAATTTCATGGTCAGCGTGCCTTTGCCGGGGAAGGTGAAATCAGTGGCACGGTATTGATCGCCAAATGCGTGGCGGCCGATGATGATGGGCTTGGTCCAGCCGGGCACAAGGCGCGGCACGTTTTGGCAGATGATGGGTTCGCGGAAAATGCAGCCACCCAAAATGTTGCGGATGGTGCCGTTTGGCGATTTCCACATTTGCTTCAGGCCAAATTCTTTCACACGCGCTTCATCGGGCGTGATGGTGGCGCATTTCACGCCCACGCCATATTGCTTGATGGCATTGGCGGCATCCACAGTCACTTTATCGTCGGTGGCATCGCGGTGTTCCATGCCAAGATCATAATATCTCAAATCAATATCGAGATAAGGCAAGATCAATTTGGTTTTGATAAGGTCCCAAATAATGCGCGTCATTTCATCGCCATCGAGTTCAACGACTGGCTTAGCGACTTTAATTTTATCCATTTAACTGCCTCTTGATAGGTGGGTTTGATGGGGCGGCTATAGCAGGGGTGCATGGCAAGGGAAAGCACCTTTGACAGTTTGTTGATGACGTGGCAGGGCTATTTAATGACCACACAATCTCCCTCTCTGAACGCGCTTCACTATCCCGCTTATGTGAAATATCTTGCTGCTTTAACGGCGCATAGTTTTGCTGTGCAAATTTTATCTGTTGCGGTGAGCTGGCAGATTTATGACATCACCCATTCGGCTTATTATCTGGCTTTGGTTGGGTTGGTGCAATTCTTGCCAGCGCTTCTCTTGGTATTGGTGACGGGACTGGTTGCCGACAGGTTTAATCGGCGTTGGATTATGGGCCTGTGTTTTGCGGTTGAGCTGCTGTGTGCTTCAGCCTTGGTGATTTACTCTCTTGGGCCGCAAACGGTGGTTTGGCCGATGCTAGCGGTGCTTGGTGTGCTGGGTGTGGCGCGGGCTTTTGCGGGACCTGCGGCTTCGGCGCTTTCACCCAATCTGCTTTCAAAAGAAGCGCTGCCCAATGGCATTTCGCTGAACTCAATGACATGGCAAGCAGCCAGCATTACCGGGCCAGTTTTAGGAGGTTTGCTTTATGGTGTTGGGGCTGCGACTGCTTATGGTGTTGCGCTTTCATTGGCCGTGCTCGCAACGTTTAGCGTGGTGCTGATTGGCCATGTGAACCAAGAGATGAACCATCAGGATGAAGGTGGCCTTCATACCTTGCTCGCGGGGTTTAGATTCATTCGCCACGAGCCTGTGGTGCTGGGTGCTATATCCCTTGATTTATTTGCGGTTCTGCTAGGTGGTGCTGTGGCGCTGATGCCGATTTATGCGCGAGATATTTTGCATACTGGCCCATGGGGTCTTGGCTTGTTGCGCGGCGCACCCGGCGTTGGGGCTATTGGTATGGCTTTGTGGCTGGCCAGATACGGCATTAAAGATCGGGCTGGGGTTGTGTTGTTTTCTGCTGTTGCGCTGTTTGGATTATTCACGGTGGTGTTCGGCGTTTCAAGCTATCTGCCGCTTTCCATTGTGGCATTAATGGCGATGGGTTGCTTTGATATGGTGAGCGTTTATGTGCGTGAAACTTTGATGCAGCTGTGGACACCAGATGCCGTGCGCGGTCGGGTGAATGCGGTGAACAGCGTGTTCATTGGTGCATCGAATGAGCTGGGTGAATTCCGCGCTGGCATGGTGGCGTGGAAACTAGGTGCCGTCACAGCCGTAGTTGTGGGTGGTGTGGGAACGATGATGGTGGCTGGCCTATGGGCCCGCATGTTCCCGCAGCTGAGGACGGCAAGGAAGCTGGAGGGGAAAGTTTAGCTTATAGGCCCTTCAGGTATTTGACCGCGTCTGAGAGCTTCGAAAATGTCCCTTTCCAATAATGGCCGTCTTTATAAATGTAGAATTCAAAGCCAGCGAAGACTGACTTTCTTATGATTTCATATTTACAAACTTTGCCATGAATGGTTTCGACTACCGTTCCTTTGCTCATTTTGGTCTCCGTCGTGTGGTGCCCAGTGGCACTTTATAGCTCGGTGGAAACACCACCAGTATCATGTCCACCTTTTTCAATGAATGCTTTCAACCCCTTTAAGCCTCTCATTACATCTTCTTGGTATTTAGCCTGCGCTTGTTGGGTAAAAAATGCATATGAATCCTTGCCTTTTAAGAGATGGCGAATCTTAAGATTAAATACATTTGGGTCGCCAATATCATGGCCGTTCGGCACAATATTGCGTTCAGCTATAATGTGATTATCGATATTGGACGTTTGTATGATGGCTCGTTCTTCATCGGTAAACCCAACCTGTACGTTTGAGATGTAATGGGTCTTCTTTGAAATGAAACCCACTTTTTTCTCTTCGTGTGTGATGTCAACTTTCATTTCAGCCCCTGCGCTTCATTGCCCCGAAGTCTTAATCTACATTGCACATTTTTTTTCAAGGTATTTTACTTGGAAAATAAAATTCTGATCTAGGAATTTGAAAAAATAATCAGGAAAAGGACTTTGGCATGGATGTTTTTGGGCAAGTTGAGCCGTTTATAGCTTCACACAAATCTAAGATATTAGTGGGAATTGGGAATGCTGACCAAGCGGTGACTGATGAAGGCATCGTCAAGTTGGCCGGAATTATCCACCTGTTGTTGCCGTTTCCAATTCGACTTGCGATCAAAAAAGACACCCTCGCAAATGTTCTAGTTGCCAATCGCGAACGTGTCAGATCGCTTTTGGCTTAGAACGCGCGAAAGTGCGCGAAGAGTTAGGATAGAACTATAAATTTTTCGCCGGATCGCAGTCTCTTGAAGAGGTCAGGCCATTCCGCTCGAATGTCGTTCATGAGGGAATCGCGACCTTGATTGCCACGTTTTTACAAAACCAACTTGCCGCGATCATCGGCCCTCGAAAGTTCAACATAGTCTGCATCTTTTGTGAAGACCACGGCTTCTTGCTGGCAAGCAATCTTCCATATATCAACATCATTTGTCCCTTGCAGTCCAAGCCCATGGACATGATTTGCTTCATGCCGGAGTGTTCTAAGCCAAATCACCAATTGTCTTGGCATCATAGCATCGACAATGAATTGCATTATTCTGCAGCGACTGCGTGGCTGGGTAATGATTTTGCGGCATAATCAAGGGCAGCAGTAATGTCTTCATCTTCAAGAAATGGAAAATCTGCAAGTAGGGTCTCGCGTGTTTCCCCTGCCGCTAGATATTCAAGGACATCTTGCACTCTGAAGCGCATGTTGCGGATACAGGGTTTGCCCCCAAACATTCCGGGGTTGCTTGTAATTCGTGGTGCGATCTCAGTCATACTTGTAAACTAGCATAATCTGAGTGATTTGAAAAGAACGCCCTATACCGCCACTTGCCTCGGTTGAGCGGTCACAAACTTTGTCGCGGCGATAATGGCGATGAGGGTTGCCACATAGGTTACGAGTTGAAGGGCAGATGGTTGATCGCTATAGCCAATCAACGTGTGCAGAATGCGGCCTGTGATGCTTTTTTCTGAGAGTAGGGCAGATGAATCCCACACTGTGGTGCTGAGCGCTTCAACCAAGCCAGCTTTTTCTAAGAACGAAACGGATTGTGCGGCCATGCCAGCTGCCAGCAAAGTGATGAGCCAGCTTGTGACTTTGAAAATGTGGCGGGTTGGAATTTTTAACAGGCCCAAATAGGTGAGCGCAGACATGATGGCACCTAAGCCAAGGCCCGCAACTGCGCCAAGCGCAATGTTTTTTGCTGAACCGCCATCGCTGATCAACACGCCATAGAGAAACAACACAACTTCGGAGCCTTCGCGCAAGACCGCAGCACCAACCACGATTGCTAAAGCCGCTAGAGTTTGGCGGCCTTCGCGCACTTCATCGCCGGTGTGCTTCAATTCTCCGGCCATTTCACGGCCATGAACGGCCATCCAGATATTGTGCCACGCCAGCATGATGACGGCGATGGCCAAAATGGTGGCATTGAAAATTTCTTGACCAAAGCCGTCAAAAAATGCGGCAATAGTGCTGGTGAAAGCTGCCACAATGCAGCTGCCTGCTATGCCGCCTAAAACGCCGATGCCCACCCATTTGCGGCTGCCAATAACAGTGCGCGTTGCCGCCAACACAATGCCAATGATCAGCCCTGCTTCGATGACTTCACGGAAAACGATGATGAGTGCGCCGATCATAATGGTGTTCTTATTCGACGATCACATAGCCTTTGGCAACATCTTCTTGATATTCATCGACGAAGAGATATTTTCCGGCTTCCAAAGCTTTAACGCGCACGACGATGGATGAATTTCCGGCCACGGCTTTTTCAATTTTCATTTCTTTGGCTTCAAGCTCTGCGGGGGCGGCATTTTGGTTGGTGAGCTTGATGATGAAGGGCTTGCCAGCTGGCACCTTAAATTCTGGGATGTCGAAAGCGGCACCTTTTAGGGTGATTTCATAGGTGACCATATCATCAGCGAGGGCCGCTGGGGATAAGGCCAAAAGACCTGCAAAGATGAATGCGCGCATTTGTGATACTCCGACTTTTGTTTAACCGACTAGAACACTCGGATAATATACCCGAGTTTTCGTGTCAACTATTATTCGTGCTTTGGATTTCAAAGCACTGCGGCTATTTGAACCTTCATGGCTGGTACAGATAAGACGCGAGAAATGACATTTGGCCCATCACCCTCGGTGGTGTTGGTAAACCCACAATTGGGCGAAAATATCGGCATGGCGGCAAGGGCTATGGCGAATTTTGGGCTGGGGGATTTGCGGTTGGTGAGCCCGCGCGAAGGCTGGGACCGCGAGAAGGCGGTGGGTGCGGCATCGGGTGCTGCTGAGACAGTGGAGTTTATGACCATCCACAATTCGCTGGAAGAGGCCTCACGCGAGTTTAATTTCATCTATGCCACCACGGCACGGCCGCGCGACATGGTGAAAGAGGTGATGACGCCGGAGCAAGCGGCGGCTGATATGCATTCTCGAATTGCGCGCGGTGAGAAGATTGCTATTTTGTTTGGGCGCGAACGCTGGGGGCTTTCAAACGATGAAATTTCTAAAGCCGATGTGATTATTTCTGCACCCGTCAATCCGGCCTATGCAAGTTTGAACATTGCGCAAGCGGTTTTGCTGGTGGGCTATGAGTGGTTCAAGCCTTTGGCCACTTCGCTGGGGCAGGGCACTTCGGAGTTGGAAGCGTTGGATGGTCCAGGCTTACGGATGCCGGGCACTGAACTTGCTTCCAAAGAAATTCTCTATGGTATGTATGATCATCTCGAAGAAGAACTGGCCAGTGCGGGTTTTTTCAAATCGCCCGAAAAGCGCCCCACTGTGATGCGCAACATTCGCAACATGTTTGCCAAGGCGCAATTGTCGATCCAAGAGGTTAAGTCTTTACGCGGCATTATTTCTTCGCTGACTAGAATGCATATCAGGCGCAAAGAGGGGCAAGGTGAGTAAACCACGCATTCTATTGTTTGACTCAGGCATGGGTGGGTTGACGGTTGCTAGCGCCGTGGCCAAACAACTGCCCGATGCGCATATGATTTACTCCGCCGACAATGCAGGCTTTCCTTATGGTGCGTGGAAAGAAGATGTATTGCGGGAGCGCATTGTGAAAGTTCTGGGCGCTCTCATCGCACGGGCCAAGCCTGATGTGGTGGTGATTGCTTGCAACACCGCCTCAACCATCGCCATGGCCGCTTTGCGCGATACTTTTGAGGTCCCGTTTGTGGGTACAGTTCCGGCGATCAAGCCTGCTGCTGCGCAAACCAAATCAGGCATCATCGGGGTTCTTGCCACACCCGGCACCGTGAACCGCGAATACACCCATTCGCTCATCCATACTTATGCGTTTCACTGCAAAGTGTTTCTGCATGGTGCGCCGCGCTTGGCGGAAATTGCCGAGCAGAAATTACGCGGGCACAAAGTGGATATGGAAGAATTGAAAGACGAAGTGGCCCCGGTGTTTAGAAAGCGTGATGGCGGCAGAACCGATGTGGTGGTGCTGGGCTGCACACATTATCCGCTGCTGACGGATGAGATTTCTAAGGTGGCGCCATGGCCAGTTATTTATATCGACCCGTCATCAGCCATAGCGCGGCGGGTTGCTGATGTAGCGGAGGAGACTCCTTTGCATGGGGAGAATGAAGATGTTCCGGCCCATGGCACGGTGATTTTAACATCGGCGAGGGGCGAGGCTTCGGAAACGCTGACGGCTTATGGTGCCATGGGATTCCCACGCCATGAGGTTTTGGATTTGCCGATCTAATCCCCCCTTTTCAACTTTAAGGTTTGAGTGCAAGCTCCACTCGTCAGCATGGGCAAGGAGTTACCTCATGATTATTTATCCTGATCTGGAATTGCGCAAAGGCCGTCTCGTTAATTTGATCCGCAACCGGATTGATAGTCCGTTGATTTATGATGTTGATCCGGTGGGGGCCGCCCATGATCTTGCGGCGCAAGGGGCTGAATGGCTGCATGTGGTTGATCTTGATGCGGTGTTTAACGATGGCGATAACACCGATCTCATCAAGGAAATTATCCGAAACGTGGGTTGTTCAGTGCAGGTGGGCGGCGCAATTCGGTCGATTGAAAAAGTTCATAGCTGGATGGATGCAGGTGCGGGCCGCGTGGTGATTGCAACGGCGGCGGTTAAATATCCGCATTTTGTGAAAGTGGCGGCAACCGCCTATCCTGATGCCGTTGTGGTGAGCATTGATGCGCGCGGCGGCTTTGTGGTGGTGGATGGCTGGACCACAACGACGACTTTCACGCCCATTGAGTTTGCCGAACAGTT
The DNA here is from genome assembly GCA_031366855.1 of Hyphomicrobiales bacterium. GTDB lineage: Bacteria > Pseudomonadota > Alphaproteobacteria > Rhizobiales > Aestuariivirgaceae > Aestuariivirga. The sequence goes on from JANLPA010000067.1 coordinate 54,573, forward strand.
CAAAGATGTGGCGTTGGCGGCAATCGTGTTTACGGATATTGACCGCGATGAAGATTACCCTGAGAGCACCATGGCTCATGCTGCAAGTCTTGCAGCAAAAATCCGAACGCCTGTGATTGTCAGTGGCGTGGTGAAAAGCCTCGACGATATTTCAACGCTGTCGTTCCTGCCAAATATAACCGGTGTGATCACCAGCCGCGCACTCTTTGGAGGTGCGTTCACCTTCGCCCAAGCCAACGCTATTGCGACAGAGCAGCACGCGAAGAACGCACCATTTCGATGAAAGGCATTGTTGCTCTATAGTACCATTTGTGTTAACTTGTGTTGAAACTGGTGAGAACACACATGGCAGATGTAACATTTTCAGTGCGGATCCCTGAAGAAACTAAGGCACTTCTGGAGGCGTTGAGCAAAACCACGCAACGCTCCAAAAATTTTCTGGCGCGTGAGGCCATCACCAATTTTGTGCTAAGTGAAGCCGAGATTGTAGAAGGCATTCAGCAAGGCATTGCCGATGTGCGGGCCGGGCGCACCGTGGCGCATGAAGATGTTGTGAAGAAATCTCGCTTCATTATTGCTTCCGCTAAAAAACGCAAACTCAAATCCGCATGAAACGCCGCGTTCGGTGGAGCGACAAGGCTGCTTCGGATTACCACGATCAACTGACTTATATTGCCGATAATAGCCCAACAAATGCTGAGCTTGTTGATAAGCGGATTATCGCTGCAATTGAACTCTTGGCTGCTCGACCAATTGGGCGGGCCGGGCGTGTTGCTGGAACTTATGAAAAGTCGGTAGCTGGCACATCGCTGATTGTTGCTTATTTGCTGGAAGGGGAGACTCTTCATGTTCTCCGCATCATTCATACAAGTCGAAACTGGCCAGAAGGGGAATGGCCGAAGGATGGGGGTTGATGGAGGGAGAATTAAAATACTTGTTTAAACGGAGATGTTTTATTTCCAATTAACTTCGACACCGTTAATTAGTGCGATCGCTATCACGACGAACAGTATGCCAGATATGGCCATTACTCTCCAGTAACCGAGTGTTACTCTCTCTTTGTTGGGCATTTCTCCCAACTTCAACACTCCCGTTCCATACCACATCTTGCGGCCAATATTGATGTTCCAATCCCAATTTCTTGCCTCATAGAATCTTAACTCTTGACAAATTTGTGTTTTTAGATGTGTCAATAGTTAGTGTGTTAATGAGAGGTTAATAATGAAACTTTCGCCTTATTCAAACTGAGACACTACCCGCGCCTTATAGGGTTTGACATCCCACCACCTTCTCCGATCACCCCAACATCACCACGCGCGTGCCCACTTGCACTTGTGAATATAAATGCGCCACATCTACGTTCAACATGCCAATGCAGCCTGCTGTGGCTTTTTTGCCGATCCAGTCCAACTTGGCTCCGCCATGAATGCGGTTTATGGTGTCCACCTCGCCTTTATAAAGATACAAGGCCCGTGCCCCCAGCGGATTATCAGGTCCACCCGGCATTCCATCTGGAAGCCATTTTGCAAGCTCCGGCTTATGCTGCAAATGATAGGGGGCGGGAATCCACACCGGCCATTCCTTCATTTTTTGAATAACCACTTCGCCCGACCACGCATGGGCCGATTTGCCCAAGGAAACCCCATAACGCCGCGCCAAGCCTCCGCCCAACACATGATAGAGAAAACACTTATGTGGCTCGACCACAATGGTGCCTGCAGATTCCGCCGTTTTATAGTCCATCTCGCGGCGCTGGAACTTATATTCTAGGGCAGCGCCTTCTTTCATATTGATCGGAAATTGCTCGGCCATCGCGTTGGGCGTCAAAAGTGCTGGCGATGCAATGAGCGACGAAACAAAGCTGCGGCGGTTGAGCGACATGATATTCCTCGAATTGTGAGCGAGTTTTACAACCACTTCACAAAACTCACCACTGGTAATTTCATGTCTGTGGCCCTATTTAAGCAGCAAAGGAATCCACAGCCCATGGCCATGACTGCCCCTGAAATTGAAAAATTTATAACCGATGCCCTGCCCGATGCGGTGGTCGAAATTAAAGATTTGGCTGGCGATGGTAACCATTATTCCGCCACCGTGGCCTCTGTCGCCTTCAAAGGTAAAAGCCGTGTGCAGCAGCACCAAATGGTCTATGCTGCGCTCAAAGGAAACATGGGCGGCGTGCTGCATGCGCTGGCGCTCACCACAACTGTTCTGGAGAATTAAAATGACTGACATTCACACCCAAATCGACACCACCGTAAAATCCAATGACGTTGTTCTTTTTATGAAGGGCAATGTGGATATGCCGCAATGTGGCTTCTCTGGCCGCTCGGTGCAAATTCTCCAGCACCTTGGTGTGCCGTTCAAAGATGTGAACGTGCTGGCGGATGATGCCATTCGCCAAGGCATTAAAGATTACACCAACTGGCCCACCGTGCCGCAGCTTTATGTAAAAGGCGAATTTGTAGGTGGGGCCGATATTATGATGGAAATGTTCCAATCAGGTGAATTGAAACAGCTGATGGAAGAAAAGGGTGTGGTGGCTTAAGTTTCTCTCATGCTGAGGTGCGAGCTATGCCCCAAAACCCGCAGAGTTTTCGGCTAAACGAGCCTTGAAGCATTGGTGGACTTGGTGACAGGCCCTTCGAGGCGCACAAGAGTGCGCACCTAAGGGTGAGGATTTTATTTGAGGGATGACAATGCTAACACTCTACTACTCGCCAAATTCCTGCTCCCTCGCTCCTTACATCGCACTCGAAGAAGCAGGCGCAAAATTCGAGCCTTACCGCATGAACTTTGCTGCGGGTGAGCAAAATGGAGTGGCCTATAAAAAACTAAACCCCAAGGGCCGTGTTCCAGCCTTGGCTACCGATCATGGTGTGCTCACTGAAAACGTGGCCATCCTCACCTACATCGCTCAAACATTTCCGGCAGCCAATTTAGCGCCAACTGATATTTTCCAGCTTGCGCACATGCAAGCCTTCAACGCCTATCTCTCATCCACTGTTCATCCCAACCATTCGCACCGCGGCCGGGGCTATCGCTGGTCTGATGATCCTGCTGTGCAGGAGGCTCTCAAAATCAAAGTGCCGCAAAACATGCAAGATTGTTTTGCGATTATTGAAACTGAATATCTCAAGGGTCCGTGGGTAATGGGTGATCACTACACGGTGGCGGATGCCTATTTGCTCACCATTTCAAATTGGCTCGAAAGCGATGGCGTGGACGTGACTAAAATTCCAAAAACCATGGCCCACCGCAAAGCCATGATGGCAAGGCCCGCTGTGGCCCGCGCCGTCGCCGCGCATAACAGCTAAGTCGTTCCCGCAATTGTGCAGTTAGCGGGTCATGCTAATAAGGCCGCATGACCAACACCTCCCGTGCCATTATTGCTCTCGTCTTCACCATTTTAGTCTGGGGTGTTGCGCCTGCCTTTGTGCGCTCGTTCTCGCTCACCACCGGCCCTTCCGATGCTATGGTCATTCGCATGTGTTTCACAGCGCTGGCCGCGTTGCCGCTTTTCCTATTGTCTGGTTTCCACATTGATCGGTCTGATTTCGCAAGTCTCTTTGTTGTTGCCGTGATTGGCATGTTTGGATATTTTCTAGGGTCGGTGTTTGGTTACACCTATGTGCCAACCGCCTTCGGCAGCATGATCATCGCCGTGCAACCATTATTGATTGCGCTGATTGCGGCGGCAAATGGTACCGATAGACTAAGGCCAGCCAGCATCATTGGTCTCATGATTTCATTTGCCGGAACGTTGTTTCTATTTGGGGGCAATATGGGTTCCGATATGAATTTTGGTGATATGATGTCAGGCGGCATTTTGCTGCTTTGTTGCGATATTGCATGGGCGATTTATGTTATTTTCAGTAAGCCGCTGATCCGCAAATATGGCACCTTCAAAATAACCGCTTGGACCTTGTTGCTTTGCGCGCCGCCGTCGCTTGTCTTCCTCTCAGCTGGCACATTGCAAACGGCCTTGGCGCTTGATGGCCAAGCCTTTTTCTCGCTATTTTTCCTATCTGTAGTCGGCACGGTCATTTGCGTGGTCACTTGGAATTTTGCAGTGCCGCATTTAAGTTCCACCACTATGGGCGCATCGCTTTATCTCATTCCAGTGCTTGCGGTATTATCGGGCTGGGCCGTGCTCCATGAAAAAATTACACCATCAACGCTCATTGCCGGGGCAATCATCCTTGCTGGTGTTGCGGTAGCTGAATTTGGCAGTTCAAAAAAAGCAGCATAGGATATGAATATGGAAAACACCGCAAAACAAATCCCTTGGTATTTTACCCCAGTCATCATCCTGATTGCAGGCTGCATCGTTGCCATCATAAATTTCGGTGTGCGCTCCACATTCGGGCAATTCACGCTGCCAATCTCTGAAGCGCATGGCTGGCCGCGCGAAACTTATTCGCTGGCCATTGCCTTGCAAAATCTGCTCTGGGGTATTGGCACACCCATGGCTGGTGCATTGGCAGATCGTTATGGCTCCGCCCGCGTTTTAATGGTGGGTGCTGTGCTTTATGCCATTGGCATTTTGGTGATGAATGTGGCTGGCACGCCATTTATATTTCATCTGGGTGGCGGCATTATTGTGGGTATCGGCATTGCTATGTCGTCCTTTGGAATTGTTATGGCAGCCCTTGGCCGCATCGTGCCTCCCGAAAAACGATCTTGGGCCTTCGGACTCGCCACGGCATCAGGCTCGCTCGGCCAGTTTATTTTTTCGCCATTGGTGGGTGCGCTCATCGCGGCCTATGACTGGCACACGGCCTTGCTGGTGTTGGCCGCATCAACGCTGCTCATCATCCCATTTGCCGCACCTTTGCTGGTGCAAAACACGCAAAGAACCAAAGGTGGTGCCGATGAAACCAATCTTTCCATGGGCCAAGCTGTGACCAAAGCTTTCGGTCACGGGTCTTATATTTTGCTTGTGTCTGGCTTCTTCGTCTGCGGTTTTCAACTGGCTTTCATCACCGTGCATTTGCCGCCATACTTGGCAGAGCATGGTCTAACCAAAGAATTCGCGGGCATTGCCATGGCGCTGATTGGCCTGTTCAATGTGTTGGGTTCATATACATCGGGCATCATTGGTGGGCGCGGCGAAAAGCGTAGGCCGCTCAGCGCCATCTATTTGCTCCGCGCCATCGCCATTGCGGGCTTTGTGCTGTTGCCCATCACCCAAACCACCACTTTGATTTTCACCGCCACCATCGGTTTTCTCTGGCTCTCCACTGTGCCGCTCACCATGGGTTTAATTACCGTGATGTTTGGCACGCGTTATATGGCAACGCTTTATGGCTTTGTGTTTCTCAGCCATCAGATTGGATCGTTCCTTGGCGTGTGGCTGGGTGGCAAGCTTTATGACATTTATGGCTCGTATGACATTGTGTGGTGGATGAGTGTTGCCCTTGGCGTGTTCGCGGCGCTGGTGAATTTGCCAATTGTGGAAAAACGAGCCGCCTCTTTTGCCGCCGCATGAGTTTCCCCGGCCATAAATTTGCATTGGCTTTATTTACAAGTGTAATCGTTGTGTGGCTCATCGCCATGGCCGCTATTATGCGTGAAGGCCGTTTGCCATCTGAAGCCAGCGGCATGATGTTGGCCGTGTTCAACCCCGGCACGCCAAAAGATCAAATATTCGCGTCACTGGTGAATGCCGGAGCCAAGCCCATCCGCGAAACCAGTTTTGGATTTATCTGGGTGGTGGCAGGCGATGAGAAGGGACTATCAGGCCGCCTTCATGCGCAAGGGTCTATCGGCAATTATCGAAACCTGCCGCTGAGCCCAACAATTGCCGGATGCTTTGCTTATGCTGATGCAAAGGTGGCTGAAGCGTTTCAATAATGTGGCGGAGGTCTATCAACTGCTGTCCCGCCGTCGATAGTCTGCATCTCTTCGCCCAACCTTCGCAACTGAAATTCTATCGCTTCCATCTTGCGCCATTGTGCGGTGATCACTTCATTAAGTTCGCCAATGGTTTTGTCTTGGTGAGCCACGCGTGTTTCTAAATCGTCGATTCGTTTGGCAACATCACTCATGGCACTCTCCAAAGAAAAAGGGCTCACATTGCTGCAAGCCCTTTCATTGTAACATGTCGCGTAAAATTAACGCGAATAGAATTCCACAACCAAAGCTGGTTGCATTTGCACAGGGTATGGAACGTCGGTGAGAGTTGGCACGCGGGTCAATTTCACGCTGCCGGCCTTCACATCGAATTCAACGTAATCCGGAATGTCGCGTTCGGCTGTAGCTTGCGCTTCTTGCACGGCAACCATTTCCTTGCCCTTAGTGGTCAGTTCAACCACATCGCCAACTTTGAGGCGCATGGATGGAATGGTGCAACGCTTGCCGTTCACCCGCAGATGGCCGTGCGAAACAAGCTGGCGTGCAGCGAACACCGTGATGGCGAATTTGCCACGATACACCAGCGCATCCACGCGGCGTTCGAGCAGGCCGATCAGGTTTTCAGAGCTATCGCCCTTCATGCGCAAAGCTTCAGCATAAGCAGCGCGGAATTGCTTTTCGCTGATATTGCCATAATAGGCCTTCAGCTTTTGTTTGGCGCGCAGCTGCGTACCGAAATCAGAAATCTTGCCCTTGCGGCGTTGACCATGCTGGCCTGGGCCATATTCACGCTTGTTTACAGGAGACTTGGGGCGGCCCCAAATATTCTCACCCATGCGGCGGTCAATTTTATACTTGGCGTCTAAACGCTTTGTCATTTGCTCAATCCATTTTTACGGTTGCCGCAGAATTAAACTGAAAAGTCGAACAACTTTTCCGCATTCAGCGGCGTGTTAACCCACCTTCCTAGCCACCAGTTTCCCAGCCGACAGACACAAAAAATGTGCCACAGGTAAGCAAAAACAGGGCGAGTGCCCTGTTGATATGGGCGTGTTAGGGGAAGTTGGGAGGGATGTCAAATCCTACCAAGGCGAGGTGACTTTAGAAAACTGGTCCAAGGTGCCGCCAAATAAGGTGATGAAAAACTACCAGCTTATATTTATAATTGCTAAATGCTAGGGCTGGGGCGAAATGGGCTTTATTTAAGGCAAGCGTGGAAGGAAAAAATGAACGATGCCGCGTGGTTGTGTGATTAGCAAAGAGCCTTTGGTGGTATTATCCTCAATCAACCACGACGCTCCGCTTGGCATTATTTCACAGCTGCCTGATTATTTCAGGGGCAAGAGATCGTTACATTTGCTCAGCCCAAGTTGGTCGCTACACGATCAGTTTGATGTTTTGTTTCAGCGCGTGCAGGCTGAGAGGCAAGGGTTTCCTGACGCTGAATTTGTCATTTTAGCAAACGAAGAATTTGAACTGGTCAATTTACAATTGAGCGGATTGCTTAGCATAGCAGGCAATGCGTCAATATTTATTGATGAGCACATTTTTAAGCCGATCGCCGACTGCCCAAAAAAGTATGACGCTTTGTACAATGCACTGTTCAAAAAATTTAAAAACCACGACCTTTGCAGCGAAATTTCCTCTTTGGCCTTGATCTTTTATCGTCAAAGTTATGATAGTGCTGAAGTTAAGGAAAATGAAATTCGCGTGAGAAAACTATTGGCCCATGCCGAATTCTTGAACGAAAGGCAGAAGGGTGTTTTTAAATATCTGTCATTAAATGAAGTTTGCGAAGGGATAAATCAATCCCAAGTGGGCTTATGTCTTTCTCATATAGAAGGCACGATGCGGGCGTGCGTTGAATATCTTCTCTGCGGCATCCCAGTTGTTTCGGTTCCAGCAGTCGGTGGGAGGATGCGATACTTAGACGATTCAAACTCGCGTCTTGTGCCTGCGAATGCAAAAAGCGTTGCACTGGCTGTGCAGGAATTGAAGCAACTTGCAATCAGTCCGGACTTAATTAGAAACAGCATTATTTCAATTTTGCAATTTGAACGACAATGTTTTGTGGACTCGGTCAATCTTCTCGCAAAGAGGTTTTGCAGTAGTTCTGATCTGGTTTTAGATTTCTCCGTATTCAAAGATGCAATCAACTATCGATCGGTTGAGCAATGGCAGCGTGCGCTCGCCGAATGAACCGCAACTCACCCCGCCATATATTTTGGAAACCAACTTTCATGGGCCGATTTTAGATCGGCGATTTTGATTTGGGTAATGCCGGTTTTGAATGTGGGCTCGGCTGTTACTATGCCGATGCGAATCACGGTCACGTCTGCTGCCTGCGCCTGAGCGATGATTTTGGCGGCTTCATCGCCCTTGCATGTTAACATATAACGCGATTGGTCTTCGCTGAAGAGGTGCTCGTGGCTCATGGCATCGATGCTGGCACCCAAAGTGGTGGGCAAGGCCATTTCTATCACTGCGGTGACAAGGCCGCCATCGGAAATGTCATGTACTGCAGTGACTTGGGCGTTATTGATGAGATTCCGCACGAAGTCGCCGTTCTTCTTTTCAACTGCCAAATCGACGGGCGGTGGAGCGCCTTCTTCGCGGCGGTGGATTTCTCTGAGATAGATAGATTGGCCCAAATGGGTGCCATGCCCGCCGACCAGCAAAATAGCATCATCCGCTGTTTTGAAACGCAGCGTGGTCATTTTGCTGAGATCACTGAGCAAACCTACGCCGCCGATGGCAGGTGTGGGCAGAATGGCTTGGCCGTTGGTTTCGTTATAGAGCGACACGTTACCGGACACGACAGGGTAATCCAACGCGCGGCAGGCGGCATCAATGCCTTTGAGGGCAAACACAATCTGGCCCATGATTTCGGGCTTTTCAG
>JANLPA010000080.1:0-7402 GCA_031366855.1 Hyphomicrobiales bacterium
ACCCGCTCAATATGGTGTCGCATAAAATTGCGCCTGCCATCGCCACCAATAATTGTGTGGTGTGCAAGCCTACGGAACTTACGCCGCTCACTGCAATTGCATTGGCCGATATTCTTTATGAAGCAGGCTTGCCGCCGGAAATGTTCCAAATCGTAACGGGCCTTCCTGCCGATATTGGCGATGAGATGATTGTAAATTCAAACATAAATCTCATCACCTTCACAGGTGGCGTACGGGTTGGAAAAATTATTGCTTCTAAGGCTGGCTATACACGCGCTGCCTTAGAGCTTGGCGGCAATGATCCGCTGATTGTTCTCGATGATCTAAACGATGATGAATTGGATAAAGCGGCCGAGCTTGCAGTGGCTGGAGCCACCAAAAATTCAGGCCAGCGCTGCACAGCGGTCAAGCGCATTTTGGTGCAGCCGAAAGTGGCGGATGCTTTTGTTGAGAAGGTTCTTGCGAAAGCCAAGAAATTGAAATTTGGCGACCCAATGAATCCTGAAACGGATTTAGGCTGCGTGGTGAATGAAACTTCGGCTGCTCTGTTTGAAAAGCGCGTGCTGATGGCGGCTGAGCAAGGTGCTAAAATTCTATATCACCCGACACGCAACGGAGCGGTGTTGCCACCCATTGTGATTGATTATGTCGATCCGAAATCTGAGCTGGTTTATGAAGAAACTTTCGGTCCTGTCATCCCCATCATCAGGGTTCCGGCTGATGATGCAGAAGTGATCCGCATTTCCAACTCAACACCTTTCGGATTGTCTTCGGGCGTCTGCACCAATAACCTCAACCGCATCACCCGTTATATTGAGGGGCTGAATGTGGGCACTGTGAATATCTGGGAAGTGCCGGGTTACCGCATTGAAATGTCGCCCTTTGGTGGAATCAAAGACTCTGGTAATGGCATTAAAGAAGGTGTGGCCGAGGCGATGAAATTTTACACCAACGTAAAAACATGGTCCCTGCCCTGGCCCGAATGACATGAACCCAGGTACTGCTGTTATCGTCAATTTGCTTGGTGGAGTTGCCTTGTTGCTTTGGGGTGTGCGCATGGTGCGCACGGGGGTTATGCGGGCGTGGGGTGAAAAGCTTCGATACTTTATTGAGCATCGTTTGAGCTCGCGCATTTCGGCCTTTGTGGGCGGCATTGCTGCAACACTTGTGGTGGGTAGCGGAACTGCAACTACATTGATCGTCACCAATATCGCCGTAACGGGTGCATTGAGTGTGGCGCTGGGGCTTGCGGTTTTGCTGGGTGCTGATGTGGGCTCGGCAGCTTTATCATCGCTGGTGGCTTCCGGCACATCACTGGCCCTGTGGACGTCACCATTGTTTCTGTTTGGTGGCTATGTGTTGTTCAATTGGAGCCGCGAATTCAAGCCGCATAATGTGGGGCGGATCTTGATTGGCCTTGGGTTGATGCTTTTGGCCATGCGCTTGGTTTCGCAAGCCACCGCCCCGCTAAATCAGGCGACATTATTTCATGATGTGTTGGCTGCTGTGGGGCGCGAACCACTTTTGGCTTTCCTCATCGGTGCACTGATGGCCTGGGGCTTTCATTCCACGCTTGCCGCCATTCTCATAGTTGCATCATTGCTCTCTAATGGCAGTTTGAATTTGGCGGCCGCTTTTGGATTTATTCTGGGCATAAACTGCGGCGGTGGTTTACCGGCACTCACAGCGGCGCTTGGGCTTCCTGCTGTGGCGCGGCGCTTGCCTATTTCCAATTTTTTGTGTCGTGCTGTGTTGGCCATCATTATTTTGCTTTTGGCCAATCCCATCATAGCTCGGCTTACGCCGTATAATTTTGATCCGTTGAGCTTGGCCTTGAGTTTGCATTTTATGTTTAATGTTTTAGCAGCATTGGTGTTTTTGCCGATCACCGGACTTGTGCAGGTTTTGATAAAGCGTTTGGTGCCTGATGATGCGCAAGAAGAAGATTCACTCGCAGCGCCGCGCTATCTTGAAGCAACGGCTCTCATCTCACCAAGCTTGGCATTGACCAATGCAACACTTGAAACAGTCCGCATGAGTGAAGTTCTGGACCGTATGTTTAAAACTGCGCTTAAAGCCATGCAGAGCGGGAGCACAGAAACGCTGAAATTGCTCAAGCCGCTTGATGAAAAACTGAACGCCTATCACACAGCTGTGCAAAGATATGTGGGTGACATTGCCCCAGAACAGCTTTCACCAGAGCAAGGCCGCCGCGCATTAGAGATTACACTTTATGTGAGCAACCTTGAACATGCAGGCGATGTTGTTGTGCTCAATCTGGCGGACCGCATCAAAGCAAAGGTAAAAGAAGGATTGGCCTTTAGTTTGGAAGAGCAGGCCTCGCTCGATAATTTGTGTTTGATCATTCATGAAAATATTCGCCGTGCTACAGCGGTTTTAAGTGCCCGCGATATTGAAGGGGCTAAAGACTTGATTGCGCAAAAAGATGCATTTCGAGCGCTCGAACACAAAGTGATTGATACGCATTTTAAACGTGGCAAAGATAATAAGAATTCAGCCTTGCGGCGCAGCGCATTGTTTATTGATATTATTCGAGATTTGCACCGCATCAATTCGCATATTGTGTCGGCGGGCTATCCGATTGTGGATGAAGCTGGTCTTTTGCGAAGTTCGAGGCTGCGCAGCGAGAAGAAGCAATGACACTGATTTCTTATAATGATGCTGTGGAAAAGCTTTCTGATCGGCTTGTTCAAAAAAACCATAGCAATGCAGCGTTCATGGCGGAAACTGCAATTTGGCTGGAGGCATGCGGTTATGCTGGCTTGCAAGAACTTTCCCAAGCGCTGGCTGATGCCCCACAAGAATTTAAACTTGTTCGAACTGTGCTTGGTCTTGATTTGCACAATATATCCTGCGCGCTGATTGGTGATCAGGTGGTGGCCGATGTTCTCAAAAATGGTCGGGTTTATTTGCGCAATGTTCGCCATGGGCTATTTCTGTTGGCGGGCAGTGTGCAGCATAATTTTGGCATTGGCTGCCCGATTGACCCAGCATTTGCGCTGGGGGGCCAGCGCGGCAAGAACCCTTACCGCGAAAAACTTGAAGTGGCCCAGCGTGATGGACTTCAGGTGGATGATGGGATTTGGCAAACACTGGTGGAGATTTAAGTGGCAGGGCCGTTAGCCGGAATTCGCGTTCTTGACCTCACCCGCGTGCTTGCTGGCCCGTGGGCCACGCAGACGCTGGCGGATTTGGGTGCTGAAGTTATTAAAATCGAAAAGCCGGGTGAAGGCGACGATACGCGCGGCTGGGGGCCGCCATTTCTAAAAAATGCTGATGGAAGCACTGGCGATGCAGCTTATTTTGCATCGGCCAATCGCGGCAAGCATTCGGTTTGCATAGATATGGCCAAACCTGAAGGGCAGAGTCTTATCAAGGCTTTGGCCACGAAATCTGATATTTTGATTGAGAACTTCAAAGTGGGTGGTCTTGCTAAATATGGCTTGGATTATGAGAGCCTGCGCGCTGAGTTTCCGAAACTGATCTATTGCTCCATCACGGGCTTTGGCCAGAATGGTCCCTATGCCAATCGTGCTGGATATGATTTCATGATCCAAGGCATGTCCGGCCTAATGTCAATTACAGGCGAACCTGACGGCCAGCCCATGAAAGTGGGTGTTGCCTTTGCTGATGTGTTCACGGGTCTTTATTCAGTGATCGGAATTTTGGGCGCGCTGCATCACCGCGATAAGACTGGCCAGGGTCAGTTCATCGACATGGCCCTGCTCGATTCTCAGGTTGCTGTGCTGGCCAATCAGGGTTTGAATTATCTCGTTGGTGGCAAGGTTCCGCAGCGCCTCGGCAATGCGCATCCGAACATTGTGCCTTATCAAACTTTTGAAACGGCAGATGGTTATATCATCGTTGCGGTGGGCAATGATCGCCAGTTCACGGAATATTGCCGGATTGTTGGTGTGAGTGTTGATGTGAAGTTCGCCACCAACCGTGGCCGCGTGGAAGGGCGCGCAGAACTCATCCCCCTGCTCACACCCGCCATGAAAAAACAAACCACTGCCCATTGGGTAGCAGCTTTCGAATCCGCTTCGGTGCCTTGCGGACCGATCAACACCATTGATCAAGTTTTTGTGGATCCGCAAGTGCTGGCGCGCGGGCTGCAAATTGGCCAAACCCGCGACGATGGCGTTCAAGTGCCCGGCATTGCCAATCCCATTGTGTTGTCAGAAACGCCGATTGATTATGGGCGCGCCGCGCCGCGCTTAGGTGGTGACACCGAGCAGGTCTTAAATCAACTCTTGGAACTCACCCCTGATCAAGTTACAAAATTACGCAGTTCGGGTGTCCTTGGCTAATTGTCGTTTTTGCGCTACATGCCGCTTTCATAACAGGGCATAGCATTCACATGGCAAATCTTATCATCACTTATTGGCGCGATATTCCTTCAGCGGTTTCGGTTAAAATTGGCCGCAAAGAAGAAAAGCGCATGTTGGACAATCGTTTTATGGAGGCCATTGATATGGCCGCCATGCGCTCCGGTGCCACTCAATCAGACGATTATTTGAATGACTGGCGGCGCAGTGAGCCTGTGGTGGTTTCCGATGATATGACAGCCGAAGTTGAAATAGCTAAAGCCCATCTCGAATCGCTTTATACACACGATAAAATCAAAGCCCTTATCGCCACTGGCGGGAAAGCCTCATCATGACTCACACACTCGTTGCCTCCGCCACCCGCCAACACATTATTGGATTTGATAAGCCCTTCACCGTTATTGGCGAGCGCATTAACCCAACGGGCCGCAAAAAGCTTGCCGCTGAAATGCAGGCTGGTAATTTTGAAACGGTGATTGCCGATGTGTTGGCGCAGGTTGCTGCTGGTGCGCATATCCTCGATGTAAATGCTGGTGTGACAGCGGTGAACCCCAACGAAACTGAGCCGCCGCTGATGCGCCAAGTTCTGGAAATCGTGCAATCAATGACCGATATTCCGCTGTGCATTGATAGTTCAGTGACATCTGCTTTGAAGGCAGGACTTGAAACTGCCAAAGGCCGCCCGCTGGTGAACTCTGTTACAGGTGAAGAAGAAAAGCTGGAAGCGATTTTACCTCTCATTGCAAAATACAATGTTCCTGTGGTCGCCATCTCCAACGATGAAACCGGCATTAGCGAAGACCCTGATGTGCGCTTTGAAGTGGCGCGCAAGATTGTGAACCGTGCTGCTGATTTTGGCATTAAGCCATGGGACATTGTGGTGGACCCCTTAGTCATGCCGATCGGTGCCATGGGCACGGCAGGCCAGCAGGTGTTTCGTTTGGTGCGCCGTTTGCGTGAAGAATTGAAAGTGAACACCACGTGTGGTGCTTCCAACATTTCCTTCGGCATGCCCAACCGCCGTGCGCTGACTGGATATTTTTTGGCGATGGCCGCAAGCCACGGCATGACATCAGCCATCATGAACCCGCTACATCCCGAAGATATGCACGCCATATTTGGTGCCAATGTTTTGAACGGCACTGATTTGAACTGCAAATTCTGGACCAATAGATTCCGCGAGATGACAGCTGGCCCATCAAAGGCCGCGCAGGCCGCTGGCGAGATTTCCAGCAATGAAGATATTGAAGCCCGTCGCAAGGCGCGTGAGGAAAGGCGTCGTCGCTAATGGCTGAAGCAAACCCGCTCATCGTCTTCACGCCTTCGGGCAAACGTGGGCGGTTTCCGCTGGGCACACCTGTGTTGCAGGCAGCACGCTCTCTAGGCGTCGATATTGACTCCGTCTGCGGTGGCCGCGCCATATGTGGGCGCTGCCAGATCAACATTGGTGAAGGTGAATTCGCCAAGCATGGTATTACCTCTGCTGCTGATCACGTTTCATCATTCAGCCAAGTTGAAGAACGCTATGATCGTCTGCGTGGTCTAGCATCTGGTCGTCGACTCTCGTGCCAAACGAAAATCGAAGGCGATCTGGTGATTGACGTGCCGCCGGAATCTCAAGTTCATAAGCAAGTGGTGCGCAAGGAAGCTGATACGCGCGCGATTGAACTCGACCCCGCAACCACGCTTTATTACATCGAAGTTGAAGAACCCGACATGCACAAGCCCTCCTCCGATTTGGAGCGGGTTTTTATTGCACTGAAGCAGCAATGGGGTGTTGAGAATATCACCGCTGAATTGTTGCTGATTGCCGAGTTGCAAAAGACCTTGCGCAAGGGCGAATGGAAAATCACCTGCGCGGTTTATTCTCGCGCGCCCGGCGGCGGCAATCGCTTGGTTTCCATCTGGCCGGGCTTCCATGACAAAGCCTTCGGCATTGCCATCGACGTGGGCTCCACCACAGTTGCAGCGCATCTCACAAATTTATCGACTGGTGAAGTTGTGGCCAGTGCTGGCTTGATGAACCCGCAAATTCGCTTCGGCGAAGATCTGATGAGCCGCGTTTCATATGTGATGATGAACCCAGGCGGTGAAAAAGAAATGACCACGGCCATCCGCGTGGCCTTACAGCAGCTTGCTGAAGAAGTGGGCCAGCAGGCGGGTGTTGATCTCAACGACATTATGGAAGTGGTGCTGGTGGGCAACCCCGTTATGCACCATCTGTTCCTCGGCATTGACCCAACAGAACTTGGTGGCGCACCCTTTGCATTGGCAACGGGCCTTCCGCTCACGTTCCCCGCCCGCGAAATGGATTTCAAACTGAACCAAGGTGCATATGCTTATGTGCTGCCTTGCATTGCTGGCCATGTGGGGGCCGATGCGGCGGGCATGGTGCTGAGCGAAGCGCCGCATGAATCCGATGAGATTATGCTGTGCGTGGATGTGGGCACCAATGCGGAAATCGTGCTGGGTTCCAAGGCGCGGTTACTCGCTTGCTCATCGCCCACTGGCCCCGCCTTCGAAGGCGCACAAATATCATCCGGCCAACGCGCCGCCCCCGGTGCCATCGAACGCTTGCGCATTGATCCTGTTACACTGGAGCCGCGCTACAGAGTTATTGGCTGTGAGTTGTGGAGTGATGAAGCAGGCTTTGAAGACGCCATTGCCGCAACAGGGGTGACAGGCATTTGCGGCAGCGGCATTATCGAGGCTGTGGCTGAAATGTATTTATCAGGCATCATCAGCCAAGATGGCTTGGTGGATGGTGCTATGGCCGCACAGTCTCCGCGCATCGAGTCTCACAAGCGCACCTTTAATTATGTGATCCGTGACGGCAACCAAACCATCCGCGTGACTCAGAACGATGTGCGAGCCATTCAAATTGCCAATGCTGCTTTATATGCAGGCGTGCGCTTGTTGATGGACAAGTTGGAAATTCAAACGGTCGGCAAGATCAGATTAGCTGGTGCGTTTGGGTCTCACATCGATATGAAATATGCTATGGTGCTGGGGCTGATCCCCGATTGCGATTTGGCCCGCGTGCAGAGCGCGGG
>JANLPA010000084.1:0-6066 GCA_031366855.1 Hyphomicrobiales bacterium
ATCCTTGTTCTTGTTGGTTTTAAATATGAAAATACGTTTCAAGTTGCAAAATTATATCTGGTAACGTATTGTTACCAGATCAATATATGTAACCACTATCTGTAACGCAAGAAGGCACATTTATGGAACCGAGTATCATCAATGAAAGTGGCCAATGCCGCGCAGTGGCGGATGTGCTGGCGCGCATTGGTGATAAGTGGACGGTTTATGTGGTTGGCCTGCTCGCTCAGCGCACCATGCGCTTTAATGAAATTCGCCATCAGGTTAGTGCTATTTCACAGCGGATGCTTTCGCTCACTTTGCGCGGGCTGGAGCGTGATGGCTTGGTGAAGCGCACTGTTTATCCCACCATTCCGCCGCGTGTTGAGTATGAGTTGACCGAAACCGGACGCACGTTAATTGCGCCGTTACGTGAAGTTGGCGCTTGGGCGGTCACTCACCGTGAGACGATTGAAGCATCGCGTACGGCTTATGATCTAGCTAATCCTGATAGTAAAACAGCACAGCATTTGGCTAAGCGGCAGAACAACCAAATGTCAGTCGCGGTTTCGCCGCCGTTTTAAAGGCTGCCGGGGCCATCCTTCAAGCAGCCAGCATAAAGTGTGTAACTGGCAAAGCCTGAATCAACCGAAAAGTTTTTGGCTTCAGTGGTGCAGTCTTGCTTGCGCTTGGCATCAACTTGCGCTTCTAAATCCGCCGCACTGGCTTTGGCTTCATCTTCCAGCTTGGTGCATTCGCCTACGTCCATTGAATTATTTTCGCTCTGCCATTGGCAAAGTTTTGCAGTGTCAAAATTCAACACAGCATCCTCAGCAAAAGCTGCAGTGGTTGTAATCAGAAGGGCAATCAAAGCTAAACGCATTTTCAAAATCTCTTAGTTAGTTGGGTTGCGCGATAAAAAACGCGCCATGGCTTTTAATGTATCAGCACTGACATGATGTTCAATGCCTTCGGAATCGATGCGTGCTGTGTCTGCGGGAACACCAAGGGCCAGAAGGAAATTTTCAACAATCTGATGTCTCCTTTTGCCATCTTCGGCCATCTTCCACCCATCGCCTGTCAAAAATATGGCACGATAAGGCTCTTGTGTGACGAGGCCTTGATCAGTCAAGCGCTTTAAAGTTTTCACCACAGTGGCATTGGCCACACCTAAACGCATGGCCAAATCGGTGCAGCGGGCTTCACCGCGATCATCAATAAGGTCGGCAATCATTTCCACATAGTCGCCCGCCAGTTCAGCCGAATGATCAGCACGAACCCGTTTGAAGGCTTGGGAGCGAAGTTTGGCGGATGCGCCTTTTTTGGAAATGGGAGACATGGAATTCCGTTCAGATTTTTAATTCTCTTAGACTATTGCATATAAGTTAGCCTATGCTAAACATTATTTAGCACAGGCTAAGTTTTGGTTCGGAGATTGTTGTTATGGAACTTACAAATCAACCTAAGGGTTGGAAGCGCGATCGCGGAGAGGCCTCGCTGATTGATGTGTTCCGCACCATAAAGATCAATCCCGATGCCAGCTTTTTTCGGCGAGCTTTGGCTTTTGTTGGCCCCGGCTATTTGGTTTCGGTGGGCTACATGGATCCCGGCAATTGGGCCACATCGATTGCTGGCGGCGCGCAGTTTGGTTACGCGCTTTTGTTTGTTGCTCTGCTCTCCAATATCATGGCTATTATTCTGCAATCCCTCTGCGCGCGGCTTGCTATTGGTTCTGGCCGTGATTTGGCGCAAGCTTGCCGTGACGCGTTCCCAAAAACAGTGGCCTTCATTCTGTGGGCCTTTGCCGAAATTGCGATTATTGCGACAGACATTGCCGAAGTTGTGGGCACCGCCATTGGCCTAAATTTGCTGTTTGGCATTCCGCTGGAAATTGGCGTTTTAATTACGGCCTTAGATGTGTTCATCATTCTCTGGCTCCAAAAGCTAGGTTTCCGATGGGTTGAAGCCTTTATTATGACGCTGCTGGGCGTTATTTTTGTGTGCTTCTATTTCCAAATCGCCATGGCAAATCCGGAATGGGCGGGCGTGATTAAAGGTTTCGCGCCGACAGTCGATATCGTGCGCTATCCACAAATGCTTTATTTAGCACTTGGCATTATTGGGGCAACTGTAATGCCGCATAATCTTTATTTGCATTCTGGCATTGTGCAAACGCGGGATTATGGCGAGAGCCTGCCTGAAAAGCGCGAAGCCTTGCGTTTTGCCACATGGGATTCAACCATTGCGCTGATGTTTGCATTGCTGGTGAATGCTTCGATTTTGATTTTGGCGGCAGCTACATTTTATAAAACCGGCCGCACCGATGTGGCTGAATTGGGTGATGCTCATGCGATGCTGGCACCCTTGCTTGGCTCATTGTTAGCACCAAAACTTTTTGCCATTTCGCTTTTGGCCTGCGGGTTAAATTCAACCGTCACGGCCACTTTGGCTGGCCAAATTGTGATGGAAGGGTTTTTGAATATTCGCTTGCCAGCATGGGCGCGCAGGTTGGCCACGCGCATGGTGGCCATAGTTCCGGCTGCTGCCGTGACGATCTATTATGGTGCAAGTGGAACTGGAACATTGCTCATTCTCAGCCAAGTTATTCTGGCGTTCCAATTGCCCTTTGCCATTGTGCCGCTGGTGATGTTCACGAGAGACAAAGCAAAAATGGGGGCCTTGGTGGCACCCACTTGGTTGACTGTTGTGGCAGCGGTTATTGCCGCTGTGATTATTGCTTTAAATATGAAATTGATTTGGGATTTGGCGCTGTAATTTGCCGTCTTGCAGACTCCGCTTGGGTCCCTTAAATGCCCGCCATGCATGATCAAATTCTCATTGTCGATTTCGGGTCTCAGGTAACACAACTCATCGCGCGGCGGGTGCGCGAGATGGGGGTTTATTCTGAGGTGGTGCCTTATCAGAAGGCTGAGGCCGCTTTCATGCGGATGAAGCCCAAGGCGGTTATTCTTTCAGGGGGTCCAGATTCTGTGACCCGCGATGGCAGCCCCCGAGCGCCACAAATTGTTTTTGATTCAGGCCTTCCAGTGATGGCGATTTGTTATGGTCAGCAGACTACCGCCGTGCAATTGGGTGGTGTGGTTGAAGGTGGCCACGCGGCAGAGTTTGGCCGCGCTGATATTGAGATCAAAGCGCCAAGTGCTTTGTTTGACGGCCTCTGGAATGTGGGCGAGCGGCATCCGGTTTGGATGAGCCATGGTGACCGTGTGACGCAACTGCCTAAAGGATTCACTGTGAAGGCCAGTTCGGAGAATGCGCCATTCGCCATTGCCTCTGATGAAGCACGGCGCATTTACACAACGATGTTCCACCCCGAAGTTCATCACACGCCGGATGGTGCGAAACTGCTTCAGAATTTCGTTTTGAAAATTGCTTCATGCAAACCTGATTGGACCATGGCGGCGTTTCGCGCTGAAGCTGTGGAGCGCATTCGCCAACAGGTGGGCAAGGGCAGGGTGCTGTGCGGACTTTCAGGTGGAGTTGATTCATCTGTCGCTGCATTGCTCATCCACGAAGCTGTAGGTGATCAGCTCACCTGCGTTTTAGTTGATCATGGGTTGATGCGGATGAACGAAGCCGCCGATGTGGTTCAAATGTTCCGCGAACACTATAATTTGAAATTGGTGCATGTGAATGCTGCTGATGAATTCATCTCTGCCCTTGAAGGCGAAGCTGATCCAGAGACCAAGCGCAAAACTATCGGACGACTTTTCATTGAAGTGTTTGAGCGTGAGGCCATTAAAATTGGTGGTGCGGATTTTCTGGCGCAGGGCACATTATATCCTGATGTGATTGAAAGCGTATCATTCACAGGCGGGCCATCAGTCACAATTAAATCGCACCATAATGTTGGTGGTTTGCCCGAACGCATGAAGATGAAGCTGGTGGAGCCGCTTCGTGAACTCTTCAAAGATGAGGTGAGGAAGCTTGGCCAAGAGCTTGGCTTGCCTGAGAAATTTGTCGGCCGTCATCCATTCCCAGGTCCTGGTTTAGCGATCCGTTTGCCCGGCGGCGTGACGCGTGAGAAGCTGCTTATTTTGCAAAAGGCAGACGCCATTTACATTGATGAAATTCGCAAAGCTGGTTTGTATGATAAAATCTGGCAAGCGTTTTCAGTGTTGCTGCCCGTGCAAACGGTGGGCGTGATGGGCGATGGCCGCACCTATGACCGCGTGCTGGCGCTGCGTGCAGTCACATCTGTTGACGGCATGACAGCCGATTTCTTTCCCTTTGATATGAACTTCCTTGGCCGTGCTGCAACCCGCATTATCAACGAAGTCAAGGGCATCAACCGCGTGGTTTATGATGTGACCAGCAAGCCGCCGGGCACGATTGAGTGGGAATAATTAAATAGCATTTTCAGTCTATCGCAGTCTATCAGAATTCTTAATTAAAGTATTGATATAAAATAATTTATGTGTTGGCCGCTATCGGGGTCTATCGTCCGCAAGCTGAAGTCTTTGACGGTAAATCTGACGGTACCGAACCTTCTCCGAACTCTTTGAATTCGACGTACCGTCAAGCATATTTCTCAAGCAGAGCCAAATAAATGTACATAGCTATCTGTTTTTATTGTTTAATAGATTCAGGTTGACGGTATTCTATTTGACGGTAGAATCGAGCCTCGAAAGATGAATTCTTTGATTGATGAGGCACTCCTGATGCTAACTGATCTGGCGCTTAAAAAATTGAAATTAAAGGACAAATCCTACAAGATCGCGGATCGCGACGGTATGTATGCCTTTATCACTAGCACAGGGCAGGTCACGTTTCGTTATGACTACCGTCTGAATGGTCGCCGGGAAACGCTTACTATCGGTCGTTATGGCGATGATGGGATGACGCTCTCAATTGCGCGGGAGCGCTGCGCAGCGGCTCGGAAGATGGTAGCGGAAGGTGAGTCCCCGGCTCTTGAAAAGCAGCGTGATAGGCGGAGGCAACTGATCGAGCACAGTTTCGGCACCTTAGGCCAGCTATGGCTCAAGGACGCAATGATGGCAGACAGCACGCGTTCAATGCGGAAATCGATTTTTGATCGTGATATATTGCCATTTTGGAAACAGCGGCTACTTACAGAAATTACACCAGATGACCTACGGCAGCTGTGCGCGAAGGTGAAGGATAGAGGTGCTCCTGCGACAGCCATTCATGTGCGAGATATTGTCAAACAGATATTTGCCTATGCAATCCTTCACGGACAAAAAGTTTCTAACCCTGCTGATGAAGTTGCTCCTACATCGATCGCAACATTTCAGCCGAAAGACCGTGCCCTATCTGCGCCTGAAATTCGCATTATGTTTCAGCTTCTCGAACATGTGGCCACGCTGCCAACTATTCGTATTGGCCTGAAGCTTATTTTACTCACGATGGTGAGAAAGAGCGAACTCCAAGATGCAGTTTGGAGCGAAGTAGATTTCGAGAACGCGGTTTGGTCCATTCCAAAAGAACGAATGAAGCGGTCGAAGGCTCACAATGTTTATCTTTCGCAGCAGGCTCTCGACATTCTGATTGCGCTCAAAACATGTGCTGGAAATTCTCGGTACCTCCTTCCATCACGTTACGATGCCGACGCACCCATGTCTCGTGCGACCTTTAACCGAATAACTTCAGCTATAGCCGTTAGCGCAAAGCAAAAGGGACTGCCGCTTGAGCCGTTCACTGTTCACGATCTGCGTCGTACCGGATCGACACTCCTAAACGAATTAGGTTTCAATCGTGATTGGATTGAAAAGTGCCTCGCGCATGAGGAGGGTCGTTCGTCCCGAGGCGTTTACAACAAGGCTGAATATGAACAGCAGCGTAGGCATATGATGCAAGAATGGGCCGACATCATTGATGCATGGATTGTGGGTAAAAATCATAGTCCCACACTTTACCCACCTTCAATGCAATTGCTTGGGTAAAATAGTATTTGATGTGAATGGCTCACTCCAGCGGAAATTTTGTTTGCAATCGCTGTTATGCTCTTATGGGCCGCTTCCATGTGGAACGACAGGCGTATCATATGCTGCAGCGTGAGCTGCGATGCGCAGTGTTTCGGTTAAACCACCGACCCACATTACATCA
>JANLPA010000087.1:0-3169 GCA_031366855.1 Hyphomicrobiales bacterium
CTTCACATCACAAATCCATTGGCCATGCTCAGTTTGGTGGATCATGCCAAGCTCTCGCATCAAGCCGATCATATCTTGGCTGTTGTCTGGCTCAGCCTCCGCATCAGCATTATCGCGACGAATATAGGCATCCGTCGCCTTGAAGTAATGATCGCGCACCGCTTCAAAATCAGTATAGCGTGCTGCAATCAACCGCGATAAGGGCGCTTGCGCAAAGGCAATTTGCTGGTCCCCATGTTTGGTTTTCAACCAAGAATTGCGACGTTTTAAAAGTGATTCAATTGAGGTGCTTTGCATCCACGCATTCTTGCCCTAAACATTTCTGCATTCCAAGGGATTTGAATTGATGAGCATCGAAATTTCACCATTAGTTGAGCGCGTAGAATTTCCACCCATTGCTGAAGCAATGAGCTGGGTAAAAAAAATCCCAGGCAATCGCGAGCTTTTAAACATGTGCCAAGCGGTGCCCAGCTATCCCCCGGCCCCAACTCTGCAAGCCGAAATTGCCCGGTTAGCGGGCTTGCCAGATATGGGTGGCTATACTGATATTTTTGGCGTGGCCCCCTTGCGTGAAGCCTATGCCAAACACATGAGCATTGATTATGCAGCGCACATCGCAGCCAGCGAAGTTGCCATCACCACAGGCTGCAACCAAGCCTTTTCCGCTGCCATTATGGCCATTGCCAAAGCTGGCGACAATGTGATCATTCCGGCCCCCTATTATTTCAACCATCAAATGTGGCTCACCATGATGGGCATTGAAATTAGGTCAATCCCGGCATTTTCCAATGGCAACAACCATCCAGACTCGATGGACGCTGCTGCATTGGTGGATGAACGCACCAAGGCGATTATTCTTTGTACGCCGAATAACCCGACAGGTGCAATTTATCCGGCCGCCGTGTTAGAGCAGTTTTTTAACGTGGCACAAGTGGCGGAAATTGCTTTAGTGCTGGATGAAACATACAAAGATTTCAGAACCGACCCGGCCCCGCCGCATGGCCTTTTTAATAAACCCAACTGGCAAAACACTTTGATTCAACTTTATAGTTTTTCCAAAATCTATGCCCTCGCAGGCTATCGTTTGGGCGCCATGATTGCTGGCCCCGAAATAATGCACCAAGCGGCCAAGATTTTAGACTGCATGACCATCTGCCCACCCCACATCACTCAACGCGCTGTGATCTTCGGGCTCACCGCATTAGAGAGCTGGAAGACCGAGAAAAAAGCCGTCATGCGCGAAAGGTTGGCAGCCATGCGCCAAGCCTTCGTAACGCCCGGCCTCAACTATCAACTGGTCAGCAGTGGTGCCTATTTTGCTTATGTGAAGCATCCTTTTACAGGTGAGCTTTCCAAATCCGTGGCCAAGCGCTTAGCAGGTGAAAATGATTTGCTCTGCCTGCCTGGCAGCATGTTTGGCCCAGATCAAGAAGACTACCTGCGCTTTGCCTTCGCCAATGTGGAAGCAGCCCGTATGACCGGCTTGGCGGAGCGGTTGATCGAAAGTCAACAATCGCGCTAGACTGGCTTTATGGAAAAGATTCGCTCCCTCGCTTTCGCTGCGGCCTTGGCCGCTTTCTCCTTCACAGCAGCTCAAGCTGAGCCCAAATATGGCATGGTGATGCTGGGTGAACCGGGCTTGCCCGCGGATTTCAAAAGCCTGCCCTATGCCAACCCTGATGCCCCGCAAGGCGGCACTCTAAAGCAAGCCATTATCGGCACTTTTGACAGCACCAACATATTCATCGTCAAAGGCAATGCCCCCGCAACGCCCGGCACCTTTGTGTTTGAAAGCCTGATGGGCCGCAATTGGGCTGAGCCCTTTGCGCTTTATGGCCTGCTGGCCGAAACCATCGACGTTTCCGATGATCGCCAAACCTTTACATTCAAATTGCGCCCCGAAGCCAAATTTTCCGATGGCTCGCCAGTGACAGCAGCCGACGTTGTGTTCTCGATGGAAACACTGCGCGACAAGGGCAAACCAAAATATAAAAACAACTACACCAAGATCACCAAAGTCGAAACGCCGGATGATCGCACGATTGTTTTCCACCAAGACAAAGGCGACCGTGAATTGCCAATGATCATGGGCCTTATGCCAATTCTCTCAAAAAAATATTGGGATGGCAAAACTTTTGACGAGAGCACCGTGGAACCCATTGTCGGCTCTGGCCCTTATGTGTTCGGCGACATTAAACCCGGCGAAATGATTTCTTACAAAAAGAACCCTGATTATTGGGGCAGGAACTTGGCGTATAATAAGGGCCTATGGAATTTCGATACGTTCCGTTTTGATTATTACAAAGATGCAAATGCCGCTTTTGAAGCTTTCAAAAAAGGCGATGCTGATGTGCGCTCCGAAGGGGATCCAACACGCTGGAGCACTGGCTATAAATTTGATGCCGCCAATGAAGGCAAAGTGTTGCTGGAAGAAATTCCAACCAAAACCCCTGCCCCAGCATCAGGCTTTGCATTCAACACCCGCCACAAAATTTTTGAAGATGTGCGCGTGCGTGAAGCATTGGGCATGGCCTTCGATTTTGAATGGGCCAACGCCAATCTGTTTGGCGGCGCTTATAAGCGCACCTATGGCTATTTTAGTGGTTCTGAACTTTCGTCCCTCGGGCTGGCTATGGATGCAACGGAGCTTAACATCATCGGAACCACAGGCGGTGGCTTACGTTCCGACATGACTGATGGAACCTATAAACTCCCCGTAAGCGATGGTTCAGGCCGCGACCGCAAGGTGTTGAAACAAGCAGTTGATATGCTGGCTCAAGCTGGATGGACCATAAAAGATCAAGGGCTGGTGAATGATGCAGGTGAGCAGTTTGCCTTCACCATCACCATTCAAAATCCTGATCAAGAAAAAATCGCACTGCATTATCAACGCACGCTCCAACAAATCGGTGTGAAGGTTGACGTGCGCACGGTTGATGCTGCGCAATTCACAGCGCTGCAAAAAACTTATGACTATGACATGATCCCAGTAGCGTGGTTCAATTCCCTTTCACCCGGCAATGAGCAAAACCTCTATTTTGGTTCGGCAGGCAAAACCACCGAAGGCACTAGAAATTACCCCGGCATTGCTGACCCAGCGGTGGACAAAGCTATTGATGCAATGCTGCATGCAACAACACGCGAAGAATTTGTGTCAGCAGTTCATGCC
>JANLPA010000118.1:0-4016 GCA_031366855.1 Hyphomicrobiales bacterium
AACCACACTTGGTGCAGCATTGGCGGCGCGACTTGGTGCAAGCTTTGTGGAGGGTGACCAACTGCATTCTGCCGAAAATGTGGAAAAAATGTCGAAAGGTGTTGCACTGACCGATGAAGACCGCTGGCCATGGCTTGGCCGTATTGGTGTAGCACTGCGCGGCACGGCTGGTGTTGTCGTTTCTTGTTCGGCGCTCAAAAAATCATATAGACAAGTTATTGCTGAGAACGCGGAGCGGCGGGTCTTATTCGTGCATTTGCATGGAAATAGAGCTGTTCTTGAGCAGCGCATTGCAAACCGCCAAGGGCATTTCATGCCGGCCTCACTTCTTGAAAGCCAACTTGCAACACTTGAGCTTCCGGATGAGACTGAGCGCCACGTTACCATCGATGTCGCTGCTCCACTCGATGATCAAATTGAAAGTGCACTCGTATTCCTTTTGGAAAGGACGTCCTGAAATGTCATTAAATATCGCGGTCATTGGTGCGGGAATCATGGGAACCGCCATTTCTACTCGTCTGTTGGAATGCGGCCACACGCTTAATATCTTTGATCTCGATACCGAAAAAGTTGCAAGCCTAGTGGCCAAAGGAGCGGTCGCTGCAACATCCGCTGCTCAAGCTACCCATCGCAGCGACTTTGTAATTCTAAGTCTCAACCACGCTAGGATTGTTCGCAGCGCAGTCTTTGGCAAGCACGGAGTATTGGATGCCGCCAATGCGACAAAGACACTGATTGATATGTCTTCAATCGATCCAGCAGAGACAGTTTCTATGGCTAAACAATTGGAAGATCAAACCGGGATGCCATGGATAGACTGCCCACTTTCTGGAGGAGTTCCCGGGGCCCTTTCCGGCAAGCTTACAGTTATGGCGGGTGGCAAGCTTGAGCATTTTGAAAATGCCCGATCAGTGATGAAAGATCTTTGTGCAAATTACACATTGATGGGGAAAAGTGGTGCCGGGCAAACCACAAAATTGGTCAATCAATTGTTTTGTGCGCTGGCGTTTCAAGCGGTT
The DNA here is from genome assembly GCA_031366855.1 of Hyphomicrobiales bacterium. Classification (GTDB taxonomy): domain Bacteria; phylum Pseudomonadota; class Alphaproteobacteria; order Rhizobiales; family Aestuariivirgaceae; genus Aestuariivirga. Next base: position 1,020 of record JANLPA010000118.1, read on the forward strand.
GCCGAGGCTGTGAAGCTGGCTGAAGCCGGTGGCGTGGACCCGCGAAAAATTCCAGCGGCTCTTGCTGGTGGGCGCGCCGATAATCGCATCATGCAGGAGTTCATGGTGAAGTTTGCAGAGCGCGATTATTCGCCAACTGGCAGGCTCGATAATATGTTGAAAGATTTGGACTCGGTTCAATCTTTCGCACTTGCAACAAAAACTCCATTGCCGCTGACCAGCGCTGTGACGGAGATTCACCGCGTGTTGATCGCCATGGGCCTCGGCTCCAAAGACAGTGCCGAAGCCATGCGACTTCTTGATGGAAAATAATACAAAGTGTGTTGACTCTAGAGAATGTTCGGACTATTCGATGTTATCGATAACATAAACCAGCAACCGAAGAGTTGTGCGTCGGGAGAGAATGAGTTGGGAGAGCGTCTGCTCAGTTTTGAAGGTGTGACGAAACGGTTCGGTGGCACCGTGGCCCTGAACAATGTTTCGCTGCATTTGGATGCCGGTGAAGTGCTAGCTCTTCTTGGCGAAAACGGGGCTGGCAAATCCACGCTGATCAAATCTCTGGCGGGTATTCATACGCCAGATGAAGGGCGCATAGTTTTTAAAAATGAATTGTATCGCCATGCGCCACCCAAGCCCAATGAAAAGCAGCGCGTGGCTTTCATTCATCAAGATTTGGGTCTGGTTGAATGGATGACTGTTGCTGAAAATGTTGGTCTCGCTCAGGGTTATTCACTGCGAAGGGGTCTTATCAATTGGAATGATACTGAGAAACGAGCGACTGCCGCCCTCAAATTGGTTGGTTGTGATTTTGATCCGACAACGCGGGTGCAGGATTTGAGCCGCACCGAAAAATCATTGGTGGCGATTGCCCGTGCGTTGGCTGTGGAGGCTGATGTGCTGGTTTTAGATGAACCGACAGCCAGCCTTCCTGCCAATGAAGTGGAGCGCATGTTTGCGGTGCTGCGTGATTTGCGCAAACGCGGTGTTGGCATGATTTATGTTTCGCACCGCCTTGATGAAATTTTCAAGTTGGCAGACCGCGTGGCGGTGCTGCGCGATGGCAAGCTGGTGGGCGTTCAGGACGTTAAGAAAACAACGCCGACCGACTTGGTCAATATGATCGTCGGGCGTCAAGTGAAGGATCTTTATTTTCGCGCTACGCCAGTGAGGGGTCTTGAGACCTTGCGGGTTTCCAGTCTTCAAACTTTTGGGGCAGGACCTGTCACATTCTCTGCCCACGAAGGTGAGGTTCTGGGTCTGGTTGGTTTGCGCGGTGCAGGGCAGGAAGCAATAGGCCGCGCTTTGTTTGGTGCGCAGGAATCTGCGGGTTCCGTCACTCTCGCAGGCAAATTGCTTGATCTCTCCTCACCGCAGGCCGCCTTGCGCCAAGGTGTGGGGCTGGTGGCGCGGGATCGCACTGAAGAGAGTGTGGCGCTTTCGCTCTCGGTGCGCGAAAACATGTTTTTAAATCCCTTCGCGCTTGGTCGCTCGCTGTTTTCATTTTTAACACCTAGACAGGAAGCGCAAGCAGCGCATAACATTGGAGTTGACGTTGGTTTACGCCCGAATGATCCGCATTTGCCGGTCGAAGCGTTGTCCGGCGGGAATCAGCAAAAAGTTGTGGTTGGGCGGTGGTTAGCCACGGGACGAAAAGTTCTTATCGCTGAAGACCCCACAGCGGGTGTTGACGTGGGAGCCAAATCAGAAATTTACCGATTGATTGCGCGGGCGCTGGAAACCGGCTTGACCGTCATCATCGTTTCCACAGACTTTGAGGAAGTGGCCCATATTTGCCACCGTGCCTTGGTTTTTTCACGCGGACAAATCGTATCAGAAATCTTGCAGGAAAAATTGACCACACAATCTTTAATCCACGCCGCTTCGGCGTCAGAGGCCGCATAATGAATTCGATCCAATCAACAGCACTTGAACCCACACGCAGTGAAATGAAGGGCTTTTCGACATCGCAAAAACTTGGGCGCTTGTTGCCGGTTTATGGGTTGGTAATCCTCACATTATTTTTGATTTTGCTGTTTTCGGTGCTTTTGCCCAACACGTTCCCAACACTTCTTAATCTGCGCTCGATCATCTTTGATAAATCGATTATTGCAATCTTGTCGCTTGCAGCAATGATCCCTATGGCTGCGGGCCGCATTGATTTGACCGTAGGTTACGGCATTGTGCTGTGGCATATTTTGGCGCTCAGCCTGCAAACCGTGTTTCATGTGCCGTGGCCGCTAGCGGTTCTCATCGTTCTCGCCCTTGGTGCAACGATGGGTATGTTGAATGGCTTGTTGGTGGAAGTGGCCAGAATTGACTCCTTCATTGCAACATTGGGCACTGGCACAATTCTTTATGCCATTGCGCTGTGGCATTCAGGTGGGCGGCAAATTGTGGGCGTGGTGCCGGATGGTTTTTATGCCCTCAACGCCACATTCGTTTTCGGCCTTCCGATTGCTGGGTATTATGTTTTAGCGCTGGCCATCGTTATGTATATTATTTTTGAATATACGCCGATGGGTCGCTATCTTTATGCTATTGGCGCCAGCCCTAAAGCTGCTGCATTGAACGGCATCCCTGTGCGAAAATTTGTGATGGGCTCCTTCGTTGCATCTGGAACACTGGCTGCTCTGGCTGGCGTGTTGCTCGCCTCCAAACTGCGCATTGGCCAGGCCAGCGTTGGGTTAGAATATTTGCTCCCTGCGTTGGTGGGTGCATTCCTTGGTTCCACCACAATCAAGCCTGGCCGCGTGAATGTTTGGGGCACTTTGATTGGGGTCATGATTCTTGCCGTAGGTATTTCCGGCATTCAGCAATTCGGCGGTTCCTTCTGGGTTGAACCGCTGTTTAACGGCACAACTCTGCTTATCGCGATCGGTATTGCAGGTTATGCGCAAAGACGAAGAGGGGCCGTCCAGAAAGGCCCTTCGATACCAACTGCACCATCGGCGTGATGGGCATGAAATTTACAAAGGGAGAAAACTATGGATCGTAGAG
>JANLPA010000154.1:0-5448 GCA_031366855.1 Hyphomicrobiales bacterium
CCAAACTGCAGCATGCAGATGTTTGTACTCTGCGATCCTTTCGGGATTGAGACCGATGATGCTTCCATAACGTTTCATCTCAGCTCTATTATTTAATAGTGAAGTCGCTTCCCGGAACGGTTTGCGCTTTGATGGCTGCAAGATCCCAGGCGATTCCTAGACCGGGGGCTGACGACGGGATGGCGTGGCCGTTCTCGATCTGCATTGGTTCCAAAGTCAGCGTATCAAGCTGCGGGATATATTCGACCCACCGGGCATTGGGTACTGCTGCACAGAGTGACACGTGGAGCTCCATCAGAAAATGGGGGCACACCGGAACATTGTAACATTCGGCCAAATGCGCCACTTTAAGCCAAGGCGTGATGCCGCCGACGCGGGCCACATCAACTTGCACTATTGAACAAGCGCCTTGCTGAAGATATTCGCGGAAATGGAGGTGACTATACAAGCTCTCACCCACAGCTACTGGTAACGTAGTACTTCGCGACAGGCGCACATGCCCCATTAAATCATCGGCTGTTAGCGGTTCTTCCAGCCATGCAATGTCGATTGGGGTGAAGCAACGGGCGCGGCGAATGGCCTCATCAATGGTAAAGCGCTGGTTGGCATCGGTCATGATTTCGAAAGCTGGACCAACCGCATTGCGCACCGCTTCAAGGCGGGCCACATCTTCGGATACATGTGGTCGTCCGATTTTTATTTTGCAGCCACCAAAGCCACGGGCTTTTGCTTCAAGTGCATCTTCTACCAAGGCAGCCGTTTCAATGTGAAGCCAGCCACCTTCAGTTGTGTAGAGCGGAATGCGTTGCTGTGCACCCCCAGCTATACGGTGCAGCGGCTCATTGTGACGCCGACATTTTAAATCCCATAGCGCTGTATCAATGGCGGCAAGAGCTAATGATGTAATGGCACCCACCGAGGTCGCATGTGTTAGAAATAGCAGGTCGCGCCAAATTCGTTCAATCTCGGCGGCTTCGCGACCGATCAGGGCCGGTGCCAATGTACGTTCGATCAATTTCATAATTGAAGGCCCGCCGGTACCTATCGTGTAGCTATAACCAGTCCCTACTGCGCCATCAGCATCAAAGATGCGAACAATCGGGGTCTCTTGGCTCACAAAAGACTGGATCGCATCCGTGCGTTTCACCTTGGGCACAAGATCGACCATCAAGGCTTCTACGCGTGTTATCTTGGCCATTGCTATATCCCCCGTTGTTCAGGCCGCCACACGATCATGGATCAATCCTATGATGGTGCGCGACACACGTTCGTAATTGCGATCATTTTCCAATTCGCCTTTGATTTTGAGGCCCGCCATCACGATGATACGGTCGGCCACATCCACCATCTCTGGCATGTCCGAGGTGATGAGCAGGATTGCTGTGCCGTTACTTGCAAGTTCGTGGATCAAAACATGTAGATAGGCTTTTGTTTTGATGTCGATGCCAACTGAGGGTTCATCGATAATCAGAAGCTTCACGCCCGCAGCGATCCATTTGGCCACCGACACTTTCTGTTGATTGCCACCCGAGAGATTGCCAATGGTTTGGTTCAGCGAAGGCATTTTGACTTCGAGCTTTCGCAATACGGGACCAGTGTGATCAATTACAGTCTGATCGCGCAGGAAACCAAAACCTTTGGCCAACTTTTTCCATACCGTGATGCCTACATTGCCGAGAACCGAATGCAGGAGTATGAGCCCTTCTTGCTTGCGGTCTTCACTGACGTAACCAATGCTGTACGTGTGCAACGCATCAGCAGCCGATGTGATGTTGACGGCGTCTCCAGCAACGAGGATTTCGCCTTTGGTCTTTTTGACCATACCTAAAATGCCCTTGGCTAATTCGCTGCGACCCGCACCGACAAGGCCGTAGAGACCGAGAATTTCGCCAGGGCGCAGCTTAAAAGAAATGTCGCTGTGGCCAAGTGCTGAAGCGTAATTTTTCAATTCAAGATAGGGTTGCGACTCAGGCTTTGGCCTTGGTGCACGCTTGGTAATGCGCTCGGCTCGACCAATCATCATTTGGACGACATCGCTACGACCAAGACCTTTGAGCGGTTGGCTATCGCAGGCATTGTGGCCATCACGCAAAACGGTAACCGCGTCACAGATTTCGAAAACTTCTTCTAATTTATGACTGACAAAACTAATCGACACACCTTCACTCGCAAGTTTGCGCAGCACGCGAAACAACACACGTGTTTCGTTTGACGTGAGAGATGCAGTCGGTTCATCGAGCAGAAGTACGCGTGATTGAAGCGATAGGGCCTTGCCTATTTCCACAAGCTGCATTTGCGCAACGCTCAACCCAGAAACGGGCATCCGGGGATCAACATCAAGATCAAGTATTTTTAGCCACTTCTCGGCTTCAGCATTGACCGCTTCATAGTTGATATACGAGAAAGCGTGACTGCCTAGTCGTTCCAACATGATATTCTCACCCACGGAGAAGCGCGGCACGAGATTACGCTCTTGGTGCACAACGCCTATTCCTGCCGCTGCTGATTGTCTTGGATTGGCAAAGCTCACTGGCAAGCCATTCACCAGAACTTCGCCTTGATCAGGCTGGTGCAAACCAGTGATGATCTTGATGAGGGTGGACTTGCCCGCACCATTCTCACCCAGCAAGGCATGAATAGATCCCGAAAACAATCTCATCGAAACATCATCCAGCGCCCGCACACCGGGGAAGCTTTTAGAGACGTGGGATACGTTCATGGCGGGTGCGATTGTCATTTTGCGGTCCCCAATGCTTTTGCTACCCGCACTTCGCGCAAACGGTTGAGCCCCACTGCCCACAGAATGAGTCCGCCCAAAACAATTTGAACGACAAAGGGATCAATGGCGAAGACGACCAGTGCTTGTGTGATGATGGCGATGATGACAACGCCGAAAAACGTGCCGGGGATGCTCACTTGACCACCCGCCAGAACTGCACCGCCGATCACGGGTGCAGCGAAAGACGAAATCAGCCAGTCTTCGCCAATCGTCGGGTGGCCAAGTTGTAGCCGCGCCACCAGCATCATGCCGGCAGCCGCCGCCAGAAATCCCGATATGCCATGCGCCCAAATCACTGTGCTGGCGACGTTTATGCCGGAAAGTTCGGCGGCATTGCGATTGCCACCAATAGCTAAAATGTGCCGTCCGATGCGAAGCCTAGCAAAGAGATACCAGACTGCTATCGATATGATGATTGTTGGAAAAATAAGCCAGGGAATGGGGCCAAACATTTCAGTGTTGCCGAAGTCCCGAACACTTTGTGGCACGCCATAAAACGGTTGGGCTTTGGTGATGCCAAGATTGATGCCTTTGAATATCTGCAGACCTGCCAAAGTAATAATGAATGCAGAAACACCAGTTCGCGCAATTACAAAACCACTGGCCATGCCTGCAAGCACGCCAATTGCCAGACCGCAAACGACGGCGAGCACTGGAGGAAAGCCCCAGAGTTCCATCATTGCGGCAAAGCTGATGGCAACAAGCCCGCCAATGGAGCCCAGCGCTAGGTTCATTTGACCAATGCCAATGATTACCAATTGTCCCAGCGCCACCAGCATATTGACTGCGATGGCGGAGAGCAGAACAAAGATGTTGAAAGGTGTGAGAAAGCTGGGTCGCAAAAATGAAATCACGGCGATGGCAATGACGCTGACCAGAGCTGGCCCGATCCAATCATTGTTAAAACTTCGGGTGAGAGCAGATTGCGCCATTAGATCATTCCTCGACGGCGCAGAAAAACGTGCCGGCCCCGATCTGCGAGCACCGCCGTGAGGAGCATGAAGCCGAGGAAGGCCTGGATCCAAAATTCGCCGACGCGCATCAGCAGAAGTCCGCTGGTGATGATGTTTACTAATGCTGCGCCAAGTAGCGTTCCAAAAACTGCAACACGACCGCCGGAAAGCAATGTGCCACCCAGAACAGGAGCCAGAAAAGCTGGCAAGAGCCAATCTTGCCCAAGTTGACCCGCCATGGAAGGAACCGCCGCACCGGTGCGTGCTGTTACTATTAAGCCAGCAAGTGCAGCCAATCCGCCCGTCAACACATGACAGCTGATGATGGCACGCCCCGTGCGAATTCCCGAGATTTCAGCAGCACGAGGATTTGCCCCGGCTGCAAGCATACGACGCCCGAGGCTGGTGAAGCGATACAAAATGGAAAGTGCGGCACAAGTTGCTACCGAAACAACAAGGAGCGATGAAATGACACCTGCAAAACGCCACTTACCAAAGCCCAAAACCTGCAGCGGCAATTCACGAAACGCTTCAGCTTTGGTGAGAAAAATCATTACGCCAAAGAAAATACTCATGCCTGCAAGTGTAATAATGAAACTGTGCACGCCAGAGCGTACCACTGCAGTGCCATTGATAAAACCAAGGCCTGCGCCAAATAAAATTGCAGCAGGAACTGCCATAGCGAGCGGCATTCCTACTCGTTCGAGAAGCCAGCCGAATGCCATGGCAGAGCACACCCCAATGGCACCAACAGAAAGGTCAAGCCCGCCCGTGACAATCACCGTCATCATGGCAAGACCAATCATCGTATCAATACCGATTTGGCGGCCGATGGTGAACATGCTGAAAGTGGAAGTGAAGCTAGGCAGAAGGGCTGCAAAAACCACAAATGTCAAAGCAATCAGTAACGCAAGTCCGAACTCACTGCTGAACATTAGTCTTTTTAGTGCGGGTTGACGACTCATCAACACAGGTGCAGCGACACTTGCAGGTACTACATTGCTGGAGGGCATTCTGATTTTTCGCTTTTGATTTCATTCAAAGGTTTGGTTGCTGAAACTATGCAGCAACCAAACCGATGACGGGGAGTGAAAAAATGATCTGTTTACTTGCAGGCTAGGAAGTCTTTGTCGATACTCGCCATCAGGGTCTTGGAGATACCGCGCATGGCGTCGACATAGGTGTCAACCTGTGTAGCATCAACATACACTGTACCTGAGTCGACAAACTTTTTGGTCAATGCGTTTGACTTCCAAGGAGCGTCTTCCTTGAGTGTGCAGCCATTCCGCAGCTTATCGAGTACGTATGAGCCAATGTAACCTTGTCCATAGGGATTCTGTAACATGGTGCCACTTAGAAAACCATCTTTAACGGCTTTCAGTACAACTTCATCATGGTCGATGCCGACCATCTTGATGCGCTTGTCGCCAATTTTGCGCAACGAGTTTGCCGCTGTCACAGCTGGCACCCATGCCGTCGTAATGATCCCATCTACATTTGCCGCGTTGGCCGCAAGATAGGCGTTGATCTTTTCTTCAGCAGGCTGCGGGGCATCAATGTCTGCGATGACTTGTACGACTGTCACAGCACCATTTGTTTCATCAGCCGCTTTTTTCACAGCGTCGATTCGCAGCTGCGTGTTGGGGTCAACGAGAAAGCCTGTAAAATGTGCAATCTTGCCTTTCCCACCCATCGCCTTTATCAATTCTTTGGTGC
>JANLPA010000009.1:0-15299 GCA_031366855.1 Hyphomicrobiales bacterium
GAAAAAGACCATCAGTTATCCGCATTCTTGGCGCTCGAAGAAGCCGATCATTTTCCGCAACACGCCGCAATGGTTTATTTCGATGGGCGATGGCAAGGCGGATGGTCTTCGCACCAAGGCGCTTGCTGCCATTGAAGACACTAAATTCTTCCCACCCGCAGGTCAGAACCGTTTGCGCGGCATGATCACCGATCGGCCGGATTGGGTGATCTCACGCCAGCGTGCTTGGGGTGTTCCCATTGCTGTTTTTGTGAATAAGGCCTCTGGCGAAATTCTGAAAGATGCGGCCGTCAATGCCCGCATCTATGATAGCTTCATCGCTGATGGTGCCGATGCTTGGTATGCTGAAGGTGCGGCGGCGCGCTATCTGGCACCTGCTTATAACCCCGACGACTATGAGCAAGTGCGCGATATTTTGGATGTGTGGTTTGACTCTGGTTGCACCCACGCCTTTGTTCTCGAAACCCGCCCCGATCTCAAATGGCCTGCCGATGTTTATCTTGAAGGCTCGGACCAGCATCGCGGCTGGTTCCATTCTTCGCTGCTGGAATCCTGCGGCACGCGGGGCAGGGCCCCTTACGACCAAGTGATCACCCACGGCTTCACGCTGGCGGAAGATGGTCGCAAAATGTCGAAGTCCTTGGGTAACACCACGGTGCCACAAGACGTGATCAAAAACTCCGGCGCTGATATTCTGCGCCTGTGGGTAGCAACGTGCGACTATGCCGATGACATGCGCATTGGGCCGGAGATTCTAAAATCCGCCGTCGAAAATTATCGCAAACTGCGCAACACTTTCCGCTATATGTTAGGCGCACTCGAAGGCCTGAGAGATTGGGAAAAAGTTTACGCCGAAGATATGCCAGAGCTGGAACGTTATGTTCTGCACCTGTTGCATGAACTGGGCGAAACCGTGCAAGCGGCTTACGATATCTATGACTATAAGAAAGCCGCCGCCGCTCTCACCAATTTTATGAATGTGGAACTTTCGGCTTTCTATTTCGATATTCGCAAAGATGTTTTGTATTGCGATCCATGGTCATCCACCAAGCGCAAATCTTGTCGTTCAGTGATCGATCAACTCTTCCATTGCCTCGTCACCTGGTGGGCACCGATTATGGTGTTCACAGCAGAAGAAGTGTGGATCAGCCGTTTTGATCATCCCGAATCCTCAGTCCATGTGATGCCGTTTGCCAAGCCATTGGCAGAATGGAAGAATGAAGAGCTGGCGAAAAAATGGACTTCAATCAGAAAAGCCCGCGCAGTTGTGACTGGCGCTCTTGAAATTGAGCGTGCAGCAAAGCGGATCGGCTCATCCTTAGAAGCTGCTCCAATTGTCTATGTGCATAATTTGGAAAAGCACGCTCTCACCGATTTGAAAAGTGTGGACTTCGCCGAGATTTGCATCACTTCTGGAATCTCATTCGTCGAGAGTGAAGGTCCTGCAACAGCGTTTAGAATTCTAAATGAACTTGGTAACGCAGTATCGGTTGTACCCGAAAAAGCCGAAGGCCAAAAATGCGCCCGCTCTTGGAAAATTTCTAAAGACATTGGCCAAGACCAAGACTTCCCCGATATCACCCCGCGTGATGCCGAGGCGGTGCGCGAATGGCAAACGAGATTTGGGAAGACGGTCTAATGCAAACTCACCAATTCTATCCTTCTCCCCTCGAGGGAGAGGGTGGCGTGAAACACCGGATGAGGGGGCTGTCTGCAATTGCACTCGCAACTAGCATCCCCCTCATCCTACGCATTTTCAAAGAAAATGCTTACCTCGCGCATAAAGAATGCGCGATCCACCTTCTCCCTCAAGGGGAGAAGGGAAGATGAAAAGCCTAAATCTCTGGGGCCGTCTCGCCCCCCTTGGCCTTGCCATGGCAGCACTGTCTTTTGGCTTTGACCAATCGATCAAATGGTATTTTCTCAACATCGTTAACATGCCCCAGCGCCAGCAAATTTCACTCACTCCGTTTTTTGATCTGGTCATGGCGTGGAACCATGGCGTGTCTTACGGCCTGCTCACCACCCACACCCAAGGTCTGTTGGTCACCATCACCATCTTAATTTCCACAGTCTTGTGGATGTGGCTGTGCCGCACGCCGCGCCCACTCACTGCCGCAGCTTTGGGCCTGGTGATTGGTGGCGCATTGGCCAACGCTTTAGATCGACTGGTGCATGGAGCAGTGGCCGATTTCTTTTTGCTGCATTGGCAGGCTTGGGATTGGTATGTCTTTAACCCTGCCGATATGGCCATCGTTGCAGGGGTTGGGCTTTTGCTGTATGAATCCCTCTTGGAACGCAAGAACCCCTAAGCCTTGGAATTGCCAGATTTGGCGGCAATACAAGCTTAAATGAAGTGGTTGAGTGATGAATTCTACATATAAATCAATAGTGTTGTTAGGGTTAGCTATCTCTCTGGGGGCCTGCGCTTCTGCGGCTTCGCTGCTCAACGGCAAATCTTCTGTGCCCCAGCCAAATAACATCAATGTGGGCAATGCGCTCACAATGCCACCGGATTTGCAATTGGCCGTGCCAGGCCAAACCAGTGATGCTTATCAGCCAAATGTGGGCACAGGCTCTGACGGAATTTCTGAAAATGGCTTGGCTCCCACCCAAAAAGTGGCCATGTCGCAAGTGCCTCCGCCAGCACCTATTCAAGATGTTTATGAAAAATATGGTGTCTCAAAAGTCAATGCTGATGGCACCGCCAAAACACCTGATCAATTGAAGAAAGATCTAAAGGCCGCAATTCTGAAAAAGAAGCGCGAAACCAATCCGGGCTATGGCACCATCAGAAATATAGGCGCGATTTTTAGCGATCAATAGACTATTCTCAATTTATGAGAATCCGCAAACTTCCTGAAGGCACCATAAACCGCATTGCAGCGGGAGAAGTGATTGAACGCCCGGCCAGCGTGGTGAAAGAGCTTGTGGAAAACGCCATCGATGCCGGAGCCACGCAAATTGATGTGGTGTTCAGGGGTGGTGGCAAATCTCTCATTCGCGTGTCTGATAATGGCAGCGGCATGGGGCCAGAAGAAATCGAACTGGCTATTGAACGCCACGCCACATCCAAACTCGCTGACGATGAATTGATCCGCATTCATACCTTGGGTTTTCGCGGCGAAGCCCTACCATCCATCGCCAGCGTTTCACGCATGACATTAACATCGCGCGCAAAAGGGCAGGGTGATGCATTTGCATTAGTGATTGAAGGTGGACGCAAAGCGGAGATTGCACCAGCCCGTTTAAATGAAGGCACTGAAATTGAAATTCGCGATTTATTTTATGCCACCCCTGCGCGGTTGAAATTTTTAAAGACGGATCGCAGTGAAACTTCTGAAGCCCTAGAAGTCACCCGCCGCCTCGCTATGGCCCATAATGAAATTGGTTTTTCCTTTGCCACCGAAGATAAAAACTGGATTGATGTGCCACCTGCCGAAACGCCATCCGCCCGCGTGGCCCGCATTATGGGCAAAGAGTTTATGGAGAATTCAGTGCAAGTGAATCATGCAGGTGAAGATATTCGGGTGGTGGGTTATGCGGGTCTCCCCACCTACGCGCGCGGCCAAGCCACGCATCAATTTGCGTTTGTAAATGGCAGGCCAGTGCGTGATAAATTGATTTCAGGCGCAATTCGCGGCGCTTATGCCGATGTGCTGCCACCGGGGCGTTACCCCGCTGTGGCGCTGTTCATATCGTGCGCGCCAGACCGTGTGGATGTGAATGTGCATCCCGCCAAAACCGAACTGCGCTTCAGGGATTCAGGCTTTGTGCGAAGCTTCATCGTCTCCGCCCTCCGCCGCACCATTGCAGGTTCCATTGCTAAGCCAGATACATCAGCATCTTTCGCAACCGCTCAATCATTCCGTGCTGGAAATTATACTCCGTCTACGGATCATTTTTCTGAAACCGTGCAGTCGGCATTTGAAATGCAAATGCCGTTGCAGGCCGCGCACACGCAAGAATTACCGCAGGCCGATTACCCCTTGGGTGTAGCCCGCGCTCAAATTCATGGCACTTATATTGTGTCACAAACCGCTGATGGATTCCTGCTGGTCGATCAACATGCCGCACATGAGCGCATCGTCTATGAACGCCTGAAGCGCGAACGCGCAGGGCAGGGTGTGATCACCCAAGCCCTGCTGGTGCCGCAAGTGGTGGAGATGGACCCCGCATCGGTTGCAGCTCTATCGAGCTTTGAGGACTTGCTCAGCACCGCAGGCCTAACGCTGGAGCCATTCGGTGAGGGCGCAATGCTGGTGCGCGAAGTTCCATCAGCGTTAAGCTCCGGCAACATCCCAGCCATCCTCAAAGATTTGGCTGATGATGTGAAGGAACTGGATTCCGCCAACACGGTGGAAGCCCGCATCAACCATGTGCTCGCCACCATGGCCTGCCATTATTCAGTGCGGGCAGGCCGAACTTTGCGGCCCGAAGAAATGAATGCACTTCTGAGAGAAATGGAAGTGACCCCAAACTCCGGCCAATGCAACCATGGCCGGCCAACCTTTATTGAGTTGAAATTGTCGGATGTGGAGCGCTTGTTTGGGCGGAAGTAAAGCGGTAAATCCGAACCTGCGTATCGCCATAACACCGCTGGTCGAGCAACTCAACGCCAGCCATGTCAGCAACAACAGCCTTCTCAGCTTCTTCCATAACCACAATGGCCCCCGCCGCCAGCCAGCCTCCGGCCAGCAGCGATTGCAATCCTCTTTCGCCCAAGCCCTTGCCATAAGGTGGATCGACGAACACTAAATTATAAGATGATTGCGGAGCCGATGGTCCAAGATCAGTAGCGTCACGTCGCCAGATTTTGCATTGGCCGATCACTCCGCACGCATCGGCATTGTTGCGGATGACGCCTCTCGCAGCGGAATCTTCCTCCACAAACAGGCAAAATTTCGCCCCACGCGAAATTGCTTCCAAGCCCAGCGCACCAGTGCCTGCGAACAGGTCCATCACGCGGGCTTCCTCAAGAGTGAAATCTGCTATGCCATGCGCCAAAATGTTAAAGATGGATTCGCGTACGCGGTCGGAAGTTGGCCGCGTTGTCTCGCTCGTTGGCCCAGCCAAAGCCTTGCCTCTAAATTTTCCGCCTACAATTCGCATGTAACTCTTGCCTTTCGCATCAACAATCGCTTCTCTGCCATGATGAAACAAAAACTGCCAGAGCCGATGTTGCAAGCCTTCGCTGAAGCCAACGCCGCTGCCCTGCGTGGCGAGGTGCCCGTGGGTGCCGTGATCGTCGATGCGCAAGGAGAAATCATAGCCAGCTTCGGCAATCGCACATTGGAACTGAAAGACCCAACCGCTCATGCCGAAATCTTAGCCATTCGTACAGCGGCCGCGGCACTCTCATCAGAGCGCCTGATCGACTGTGATCTCTACGTCACACTTGAACCTTGCGCCATGTGCGCCGCCGCCATTTCATTCGCCAGAATCCGCCGCGTTTATTTTGCAGCGAGTGATGAAAAAATGGGGGCGGTGGAAAATGGATCACACTTTTTCAGCCAACCCACCTGCCACCACGCTCCAGAAGTCTACAGCGGCATCGGCGAAATTGAAGCCCAATCCATTCTCAGAGATTTCTTCAAATCTCGCCGCTAAGCACCTGAACTGAATCGTAAATCCAAAGCTCGTTTCAGTTTTTCCTTGGCAGGTTCAGTCGCGGCAAAAATCTCTTTCACTTTGAAAAAATCGCCAGAGCCAAATTGGGTTACTTTCGGTGAAATGTAAAAATCAGGCGGCGCTTGCTCTCGCCGCAATTGCGCAAGTTCATGGAACATAATCAACATGGAGCCAACGGCCAATTCTAAATTTGAAGGGTGGCCGTTTTGCACTGGCCTGGGTCTGCCCGTCACATCAACGGCCACCACATAATCCATGCCCTCAGTGACATGATTGAACGGCACCGGATTTTTAACCCCACCATCCACATGAATACGGCCATCGATAATTGGCGCTGAAATCAACCCCGGAATTGCAATCGAAGCGCCCACCGCTTGCAACACCGAGCCTGAGGTAAACACCACTTCCTCCATGCGCTCATAATCAGTGGCTATCACTTTGAACGGAATTTTTTGGCTCTCAATCAGCTGCGGCAAATAATCGGGGAGCGCAATATCAGCCAAGTTTTGCCCATCCAAATGCAGCGAGAGCAATCCTTTCAGCGAAAATATATCGCCAAGCTTAGCTTTCTTAAATCCAAACACATGCTTAGCCATTTCCACTTTATTGGACAGCAAACGCTCCGCATGCTCACGAATTTCACGCGCCGACATGCCACCTGCATAAGCAGCCCCAACCAATGCACCCATGCTGCACCCGGCAATCACAGAGGGTTTTAGACCCAGTTCGTCAAACGCTTCGAGCATAGGAATATGCGCCAAGCCACGCGCCGCCCCGCCACCAAGGGCAAGGCCGATTTTAGGAGAGGGTGTCATGGACTAAATATAGGAACATGTTTCAGCTTATAAAGCCCGCCAACCAATATCGCGGCGGCTGAATCCATCTGGCCACGCAATTTTATCAACTGCCGCATAAGCTGCCGCCTGCGCTTCCCGAACGGTTGCGCCAAGTGCCGTCACATTCAATACTCGCCCGCCATTGGCCACCAGAAACTCGCCGTCCAATGCTGTGCCCGCATGAAACACTTCAACGTGTTTGCCAAAGTCTTGATTTAAACCATTGATATGACTCCCTTTAGCCACATCACCGGGATAGCCTTTGGCGCAGAGTACAACAGTAAGCGCCGTCTCTGGCCGCCAGCGCACCGAGATTTTATCCAGCGTTCCATCCACAGATGCCATGAGCAATGTCAGAAGATCATCGCGCAGGCGCGGCATCAGAACTTGGGTTTCAGGGTCACCAAAGCGCGCATTATATTCAATCAGCTTTGGTCCCTGCGAGGTTAAAATGAGGCCTGCATAAAGAACACCTTTATAGGGGTGCCCCAGTGAGGCCAGTGCCTTCACCGTGGGCTTTATGATTTTTTCCAAAACCTCCGTACACAGAGCATCTGTCATGCAGGGTGCAGGTGAATAAGCCCCCATGCCACCGGTGTTTGGACCAGTATCACCTTCGCCCATGCGCTTATGGTCTTGAGCTGTGGCCAGTGGCAGCACGTTAACGCCATCGGACAAAGCAAAGAAGCTCGCTTCCTCGCCTTCCATAAATTCTTCAATCACACATTCGCCCTCGCCAAAGCGGCCAGCGAAAATCTCGCGCACCGCATTTTCCGCTTCGGCTAAAGTCATAGCAACGGTAACCCCTTTGCCCGCAGCCAAACCATCCGCTTTGATAACGATGGGCGCACCATGTTTGCGCGCGTAAGCCAGTGCCTTTTTCTCATCCTTAAATCGTTCATATGCTGCGGTGGGGATTCCGAATTTCGCACAAATATCCTTGGTGAAACCTTTGGAGCCTTCAAGCTGAGCCGCGAATTTTGTCGGCCCAAAGGCTTTAATGCCAGCGGCTGTTAAATCATCCACCAAGCCAGCCACCAGCGGTGCTTCTGGTCCCACTACCACAAACCCAATCTGATATGATTTGCAAAATTCAATAACTGTAGAATGATCGGTCACTTTTAATGCCACCAATTCAGCATGCTTACCAATGCCGGGGTTGCCGGGTGCGGCATAAAGTTTGGTGAGCAGGGGGCTTTTTGCCAATGCATAAGCCAGGGCATGTTCGCGGCCACCAGAGCCAATCAAAAGAACGTTCATCGATTCCAATCCTGTGATAAAGGGGTTCTGACACGCCGCCCACCAGAATCAAGAGAAACTACAAGAATGTCCACCATGCCAGAATATGATCCTGAAACCGGCGAAATCATCGAGGCGGCAAAGGCTAATTTGGGCGAGCAATCAGTCACCGAGCTTTCCCATGCTCTAAAGCGCACTTTGGAAGATCGTTTCGGCCATGTGCGGGTGCGTGGCGAAATTTCTGGTTTTCGTGGTGCCCACAGTTCTGGCCATTGTTATTTCGCTTTGAAAGATGAAGGCGCAAAGCTTGATGCCGTGATCTGGCGTGGGCAATTTTCAAAGCTGCGGGCGAAAATGCAGGAAGGGCTGGAAGTAATCGCCACCGGCAAAATCACCTCCTATCCCGGCAAATCCAATTATCAAATCATCATCGAAAACATAGAACCAGCTGGTGTGGGCGCTTTGATGGCGCTGCTCGATGAGCGCAAGAAGAAGCTTAGCGCTGAAGGCATATTTGATCAGGAGCGCAAGCGCGAACTGCCATATTTGCCAACCACTATTGGCATCATCACCTCGCCAACTGGGGCCGTAATCCGCGATATTCTGCACCGTCTGAATGATCGTTTTCCGCGCCATGTCATCGTTTGGCCGGTGCGCGTGCAGGGCGAAACGGCAGCCGCCGAAGTTGCCGCCGCCATCCGTGGTTTTAATGCCATGGCAAAGCGGCCGGATTTATTGATCGTCGCGAGGGGTGGCGGTTCGCTGGAAGACCTTTGGCCGTTCAATGAAGAAATCGTGGTGCGGGCCGCAGCGGAGAGTGAAATTCCGTTGATCTCGGCCATTGGCCATGAAACCGATACCACATTGATTGATTTCGCGTCCGATTGGCGTGCCCCCACACCCACAGCAGCAGCCGAACGCGCCGTGCCAGTGCGGGCAGATTTGCTGGCAGAGCTTGCCTCCCTCAATGCCCGTCAGAAGCGAACCCTCAGCCGCATAGTGGGGGATGCCCAAATTCGCTTGCGCTCCGCCGCCCGCGCATTACCAAAGCCTGATGACATTTTGGCATTGGCCCGCCAGCGCCTCGATTCCTCCACTGCAAAATTGCCAAAGGCCTTGAAGGCAAACTTGCAGGACCACGCTGTGCGCCTTGCCAAAAATGCTGGCCGCCTTTCGGTAAAGCCACTGTCGCAGCGACTTACCGAACAACGCCGCCGCTTGGGCGAACAACAAGGGAGAATATCACGCGCCCTCGTTCAATTTGTGTCGCGTAAGAAAGATCGCTTGCAAGCGGAAGCCAAGCTTTTCGGCTCCCTCAATTATCGTTCAGTTTTGGCGCGTGGCTTTGCTGTGGTGCGGGACGCGCAGAACAAGCCGCTGCGTGGGGTGAATGGCATTGCGGCCAACGCGGCGTTGGAAATTGAAATGGCCGATGGCCGCTTGGCTGTCTCACCCACGCCCAAAAAATCGCAAGGCTCGCTCTTTTAATCGGCACAGGAATTAGCTATCTTAAATTGATGAACTTCATTGACTCCATTGTGCCAGCCCAACGCGAAGCAAAATTGAAATATCTGGACGCAGATTATCAAATCTTGCGCGAAGGTGATTTTGTGCGCTGTGGCGTGACTGGTGATCCCATCAGCTTGGATAATTTGCGCTATTGGAATGTTGATAAGCAAATAGCTTATAAATCTGCAGCAGAATCCTATGCTGATCTATAAAAGCTTGAGATTGTTAATCACCTTTTCTGCATAAGGCGTAATGTCGGCTTGCATCAGCACAGCGGCATTGCCCAAAATCAGAAGCGCCTGAACCACATAAGATGTGTAGGCTTTTCGGGTATAAATTCCTGTGATGCGGCGCAAAACAAAAAGAATGAGAAAAATGGTGTTGATGGCCAACAGCTCAAGAATCAACGGTGGATGGCCCGAGGTAAAAAATATATATGCCCCCTCCCAATTGGTTTTTTCAAATAAATTGATCATCGTAAACCTCGACGGTGCGAAACAAGCTTCGCAATCTATGGTGGTTTAGTTAAGTTTGAGTTGATTTATCTGCGCCAATTCGCAAATAGCAGGGCTGGTGCGCTGCACAATCAATCTATATATAAGCGTCATAGAGTGTGGAGAGTTAGTGATGAATTCGAATTGGACCCCTGATAGCTGGCGCAAATTCCCTGTGATGCAGATGCCAGATTATCAGGATGCTGAAAAACTCAAAGTGGTTGAGACCCGTCTTGCTGGCTTTCCGCCTTTGGTTTTTGCAGGTGAGGCCCGCAAATTAAAGCGCAAACTGGCGCGTGTGGCCGAGGGCAAAGGTTTTCTTCTTCAAGGCGGCGATTGTGCTGAAAGCTTCGCCGAGCATTCGGCTGACAATATCCGCGATTTCTTCCGTGTGTTCCTGCAAATGGCCGTGGTGATGACTTATGCTGGCGGCTTGCCAATCGTTAAAGTAGGCCGCATTGCGGGCCAATTCGCCAAGCCACGTTCCTCACCAACTGAAACAATTGATGGTGTGGAATACCCGATTTATCGTGGCGACATTGTCAATGATGCTGAAGCAACTCAGGCTGGCCGCGTGCCGGACCCTGAGCGTCAGATCATGGCGTACCGTCAATCGGCTGCCACGCTCAATTTGCTCCGTGCCTTTGCCCAAGGTGGCTATGCCAATCTTGAGCATGTGCATAAATGGACGCTTGGTTATTTGAAAGATTCACCAGCCCAAGAGCAATATCAAGAACTGGCTGATCGCATAACGGAATCGATGGGTTTCATGCGAGCTTGCGGCATTACCGCCGAAACCGCACCGCAATTGCGCTCAACTGATTTCTTCACCAGCCATGAAGCTTTGCTTTTGGGTTACGAGCAAGCGATGACCCGCACGGATTCAACCAGCGGCGATTATTATGCAACATCCGGCCACATGTTGTGGATCGGTGATCGCACAAGGCAGCTGGATCATGCCCATGTGGAATTTGCGCGTGGCATCAAGAATCCAATCGGTTTGAAATGTGGCCCTTCATTGAAGCCAGATGAGCTGATCAAACTGATCGACATTCTGAACCCAGAAAACGAACCTGGCCGCTTAACTTTAATCGCTCGTTTCGGTGCCGACAAGGTTGAAAAACATCTGCCAGATTTGATCAAGGCTGTGAAGCGTGAGGGCCGCGTGGTTGTGTGGTCTTGCGACCCTATGCACGGCAACACCATCAAAGCTACATCTGGGTATAAAACCCGCCCCTTCGATGCCATCATGACTGAAGTGCGCCGCTTTATGGGCGTGCATCAAGCTGAGGGCACGCATGCTGGCGGCGTTCATGTGGAAATGACCGGCAAGGACGTGACCGAATGCACCGGCGGTCTTCGCGCTCTACGTGATGAAGACCTGAATGACCGTTATCACACCTTCTGCGATCCGCGTTTGAATGCTGCTCAAGCTTTGGAATTGTCATTCCTCGTGGCCGAAGAGCTGAAAAAAGAAATGGCCTCCCGCCCCAAAACTTGGGAAGATGAGGAATCGGTTGAAGCTGCGGAATAGTATTTTTGCTTGCTTGAAAAATTCTGGCACGGTTACGATATGTAATTGTGCCAGTTTCATTTTATGCAGGAGTTTCTATGATCGATCTACATTATTGGCCAACACCGAACGGCCACAAGATTACTGTTTTTCTCGAAGAAGCAGGCCTCGACTATAAAATTCACAAAGTGAACATTGGCGCTGGCGACCAGTTTAAGCCAGACTTCCTTGCGATTGCTCCCAATAACCGAATGCCAGCAATTGTGGACCGTGACCCGAAAGGTGGCGGTGCGCCGATCAGCGTTTTTGAATCAGGTGCCATTTTGCAATATTTGGCCGAGAAGACCGGAAAATTTCTCTCCACCGATTTGCGCGTAAAAACTGAAGTAATGCAATGGCTGTTCTGGCAAATGGGCGGGCTTGGCCCCATGGCTGGCCAAAATGGTCACTTCAACGTCTATGCGCCAGAAAAAATTCCTTATGCCATTGACCGTTACACCAAAGAAACCAACCGCCTTTATGGCGTTTTGAACAAGCGTTTGGCTGATCGTGAGTTCGTGGCAGGCGAGTATTCAATCGCTGACATGGCGATCTATCCGTGGATTGTTCCTTACGAAAACCACAAGCAAAAGCTTGAAGATTTTCCGCATCTGCACCGCTGGTTCACCGCCATCAAGGCCCGCCCAGCTGTGGTGAAAGCCTATGCGGCGGCTGGACCGTCTTATGCAAAGCCGATGACCGATGATGAAAAGAAAGTTCTGTTCGGTCAAACGGCACGTTAACTAGGCGCTAATTTCAAACCCTTCGGGCAGTGCGGGTGTCTTGCCACGCAGCTCGTTCATGATATGACTGGATAAGGCCGCAAGAACAATGGCCCCGCCGATCAATGTGTAGAAGCCCGGCATTTCTCTCATCAACAACCACACCCAAAATGGCGTAAACGGCACCTCAAGGGCGGCCAGCAATGTCGCCTCAGCCGCGGGAATTTTGCGCGAGCCTAATGTGTAAAAAATCAGACCCGCGCCATTTTGAAAAATGCCAAAGCCGCTGATCAACAACAAATCATGCCCGCTCACATTTGCGCTTTTCATTACGAAAAAACTGAACATCGAACACAAGAATGCTGATCCCGCCATCGCAGGCAGCATGGGCACATTGCGATTTTGCCGCAGCAAAACTGAAAAACTGGCCATGCACAGCGTCATAAGAACGGCCAAGCCTTTGCCAAGCATTGATCCGCCAAATCCAGCCCCGGCAATCATCACAATCACGCCCACCAAGGCCACGGCACTGGCGATCAAGGTGGAGCGCGAGGGCTTTTCGCCAATGGCAAAATAAGCAATTCCCGCCGTGATGAATGGCACCGTGGCATAGATCACCATGGAATCGGCAATCGAACCATAACGCAATGAACCAATGCCCGTGATCATGCCGGAGGCAGAGAGCACCGCCACGGCGAGTGAAGGCCAGCGCAATTTTTTCAAAGCGGGCAGGGCGGCCTTGCCCTCCATTACAAAAAATGCGGCCAGCACAAGCGTGCCAGAAAACATCCCGCGCCAGAACAGCATATTAAACAATTCAGCCGATATCGCGCGCGTGAACAAGCCGGATGATGACCAACACAAAGCCGCACAAGCCACGAGGACCAATCCTAAACGATGCTGATTCTGGAACATTCACACACTCTAAACTTCGTTTGCTTTTGACACCTTGACGGCAGCGCCACAATCGCGCATTTTGCCGACATGACGACTATGCGCCCATATGCCTGCAGCATTTGCAGCATTATTATTATCTAGCGAAACGAATCGCTGGCTGGGCGCCGCTTGACTTAAAATCAGAATAGCGTTTCCCAAGGCCAGTTAGCCCTGAGGAAGACCATGAGCTTGCGCCTACACAATACGCTGACCCGCCAAAAAGAAGACTTCGTTCCCATCGATGCTTCTAATGTGCGCCTCTATGTCTGCGGCCCCACGGTTTATGATTTCGCACATATTGGCAATGCCAGACCGGTGATTGTGTTTGATGTGCTGTATCGCTTGCTGCGCCATCTCTATGGCGAGAAGGCGGTGACCTATGTTCGCAACATCACGGACGTGGATGACAAGATTAACGCCAGAGCTTTGCGCGATTTTCCAAACCTGCCGCTAAATGAAGCGATAGCCAAGGTGACTGAGAAAACTGCTAACCAGTTTTTTAGCGATGCCAAAGCCCTAGGCTGCCTAGAGCCAACCGTGCAACCACGCGCCACTGATAACATCGCAGGCATGATTGAAATGATCAGTACACTGATCACTAAAGGCCATGCTTATGTCGCAGCGGGCGAAGTGCTGTTCGGTGTGGACTCGATGAAAGACTACGGCCAATTGTCGAACCGCAAACTGGAAGACCAGCAAGCTGGTGCGAGAGTGGCGGTCGAAGCCCACAAGAAAAACCCAGCAGACTTTGTGCTGTGGAAATTATCCTCCGCTGAAGAACCCGGTTGGGAAAGCCCATGGGGAAGAGGCCGCCCCGGCTGGCACATCGAATGCTCCGCCATGAGCAAAAGATATTTAGGCGAGGTCTTCGACATCCACGGCGGCGGATTAGATCTAATCTTCCCCCATCACGAAAACGAAATTGCACAGTCACGTTGCGTGCATGGCACCGATGTTATGGCAAATGTGTGGATGCATAACGGGTTCTTGCAGGTTGAAGGGCAGAAAATGTCTAAGAGCTTGGGGAATTTTGTGACGATTGCGGAGTTGTTGGAGTCGAAGAAATTTGGTGACAAGAGTTGGGATGGACAAGTGCTACGTTTGGCAATGCTACGAACTCACTATCGACAACCTATAGATTGGACTGTCCAGTCGCTCACAGATGCACAAATTGCTCTTGATAGTTGGATGTACGAAACAATGGATTCTAACCCATCCAACCCATCTCAGACGATAATAGACTCACTTTCGGAGGATCTAAACACCCATCTTGCAATGACCGAGCTCTATCGACTTTACAGACAGAAAGAATTCGACGTGCTTGCTGCGAGTATGGATTTCTTAGGCTTTGATCGAGCAAGTTATAAATCTGGCACTCGAAGGTCAGCAGGAAATGCAGCAGAAAAAAGAGAAATGATTGTGCGGTTGATCGAAGATCGCCTGCTTGCCCGCCATACCAAAAATTGGAAAGAATCTGATCGCATTCGGGATGAACTTGATGCCATGGGCATTTCGATTAAGGACAATAAGGATGGCACGACGAGTTGGGAAGTTAAGCGATGAGTGTCAACCAACCAGCCCCCTCATCCGCCCCAAGTGGGGCACCTTCTCCCTCGAGGGGAGAAGGAAAAGAAGTAAAGAAGGAAGAAAAAGTAAACTCCCCTTCTCCCCTTGAGGGAGAAGGTGGCAGCCGCAGGCTGACGGATGAGGGGGCTGTTCGCAGCAAGACTCACTTCGCAAAACAGCTCCGTCGCAATATGACAGATGTTGAAGTGAAACTGTGGAACGCTTTGCGTGATCGCCGCTTTGAAAATTTCAAGTTCTGCAGACAAGTGCCAATTGGAAAATATATTGTCGATTTCGTGTGCCAAGATCGCAAAATTATAGTGGAGTTAGATGGTAGCCAGCATGAAGGATCGACTTATGATCAAATGCGCGATGCTTGGCTTGCTTCAGTTGGTTATAAAGTTCTGCGCTTCTGGAACATTGATATTAATCAGGCGCTCGATGGCACGTTACTGGCTATATTGGATTTGTTGAACCGACCCCTCATCCAGCGCTTTGCGCCACTTTCTCCCACAAGGGGAGAAGAGAAGGAAGAAAGGAATTTATGATTCTTGAACCCATTTCCCTTTTCGACACCACGCTGCGTGATGGCCAGCAGACGCCCGGCGTTACGTTTTCGCTTGATGATAAGCTCGTCATTATGAATATGCTTAACAAACTGGGTGTGGATTATATTGAGGGCGGTTACCCCGGCGGCAACCCCACTGATAACGCGCTGTTCGGCGAGGAGCGTAAATCCAAGGCCACCTTCACCGCCTTCGGCATGACCAAGCGGGCCGGGCGTTCGGCCTCTAATGATCCTGGCTTACAGTTT
>JANLPA010000023.1:0-10676 GCA_031366855.1 Hyphomicrobiales bacterium
GCGTTTCGGCAGCACCCAGTTTGGCCTTGCAAAATGGCAGGTGTAGCCGCTTGGGAATTTTTCCAAATAATCCTGATGCTCAGGCTCAGCCAGCCAGAAGTCTCCAGCAGGTGCAACCTCGGTCACCACTTTGCTCGGCCAAATGCCACTGGCATCCACATCGGCAATGGTGTTGATTGCCTCCAAGCGTTGCGCTTCATCAACATAATAAATGCCAGAGCGATAAGCAGTGCCTTGGTCATTGCCTTGGCGGTTCTTGGTGCTTGGGTCATGGATTTGGAAGAAGAATTCTAACAGCTTGCGATAGCTCATAACGCTTGGATCATAAATCACCTCAATGCCTTCAGCGTGGGTGCCGTGATTTCTGTAGGTGGCGTTTTTCACATCGCCACCAGTGTAACCCACACGCGTTGAAATGATGCCGGGCATTTTGCGGATTAAATCCTGCATTCCCCAGAAGCAACCGCCCGCCAAAATTGCTTTTTGTGTTGTCATGTTAAATCCTCCACTTGATTTATATAGGTGCCGTAGCCTTGGGTTTCCATTTCGTCTTTTGGCACAAAGCGCAAACTCGCTGAATTGATGCAATAGCGCAGGCCACCTTTATCGCGTGGGCCATCATTAAACACATGGCCGAGGTGACTGTCACCAGCGCTGGAGCGCACTTCAATGCGCATCATGCCATGGGTCGTGTCGCGCAATTCATTCACATGTTCGTGGTCGATAGGTTTGGTGAAGCTGGGCCAGCCGCAGCCTGATTCAAATTTATCAGATGAGGCAAACAGCGGCTCGCCAGATACGATATCGACGTAGATTCCCACATCATGATTATCAAGATATTCGCCGGTGCCCGGGCGCTCAGTGCCGCTGTTTTGCGTCACATGGAATTGCTATGGCGTTAAGGCGGCCACCGCTTCTTTGGTTTTCTGATAGGTTTTCATGTTGGCTCCCATTTTTCTGACTTACCATTAATGGGGTTTCATAGCATCTGTTCCAAGCCCCCACACGAAACTGTGAATTTTGGTGACGATATGAGCTTACCCTATCACCTGAAAGCGGCTTGACTGTGATTGAGCAAAACTTGCAAATTGTTTGTGGCAGCAAAGGGGAAATTCACATTGCCGCGGCCGATGGACACTGACGCGCTTATCATTGGGGCTGGAGCAGCTGGCCTTTATGCAGCCTATCGCTTGCGCCAAGCGAGCATTCGATATGTGGTTTTAGAGGCTGAGGCGCAAGCGGGCGGCCGCGTTCAGTCACGGCTCGAAATGAACACAATGTTAGGTTTGGTTCTGGATGAAGGGACCAACCTGATTAATTCCACTGATCATTTGGCAATAGGCTTGATGAATAAATTTGGCATTGCCTATGTGCGGCGACTAACGCTGGGGGCCGATGCCATGACTTATTTTTACGACGGCCGAACGGGTGGAACAGGTGCTCCGCGTTATGGATAATGTGGCACTAGGTGTGTGGGCGCTTTTTGTTGGGGTTGAACGCAGCGAAGCGCCGATGAGTTATTCCGGGGCCTTGCGGCCGGGCGAAGACGCAGATCTTTTGATCAACAAGGGTGGCTTGCGCTGGTCCACCATTGGTGAGGCCAGCGGTGCTGAGTTACAAGGTTACTTCGAAGGAGCGTTGCGTAGTGCTGAAGACGCTGTTGTGCAATATATTGCACAACAGCGATCTCGCGTAACGTCGAATTAGCCCTTATCGCGCACCACGACCTGTTCCTGCACGCCAAGGCCATCAATGCCGATGCGCATTTTATCGCCGGGCTTTAGATATTTTGGTGGCTTCATGCCCATGCCCACACCTGGCGGTGTGCCAGTGGTGATCACATCGCCGGGCATAAGTGTGAAGAACTGGCTGAGATAAGCCACAATATGCGCCACGCCAAACACCATAGTGGAGGTGTTGCCATCTTGCACGCGCTTGCCATTGAGTTCTAACCACAGGTGCAAGTTCTGCGGGTCTTTCACTTCGTCTGAGGTCACCAACCATGGGCCAATGGGGCCGAATGTGTCGTAAGATTTGCCCTTGGTCCATTGGCCTGATCGTTCCACTTGGAATTCACGCTCGGAGAGATCATTGATGGTGCAATAGCCCGCTACATATTTCAGTGCGTCGGCCTTTTTGATGTTCTTGGCCTTGGTGCCGATGATCACGCCAAGCTCCACTTCCCAATCGCCTTTTTGGGATTTAGGTGGAAGGGTGACTGTGTCATCAGGGCCAGAGACGCAAGAGACTTGCTTGGTGAAAACCACGGGCTCATCGGGCACTTTGAGGCCGGATTCGGCAGCGTGGTCAGAATAGTTTAAACCAATGGCGATGAATTTTTGCGGGTTGAAAACGCACGCACCAATGCGGGGTTTGCCTTTTACGATGGGCAGAGTTTCAAGTTTAATTTTGCGCAGTTTGGCGAGAGACTTTGGCGAAATTGTTGCGCCAGAAATATCGCTCACATGAGCAGAGAGATCGCGAATGCGGCCTTCGCTATCCAAGATACCTGGTTTTTCTTTGCCGACTTTGCCGTAGCGTAAAAGTTTCATCGTTCAGTCCCATTGTTGCGCCGACTCATGCCAGCGCGGTTCATAGCCTTTTTGTAAAATGGCAATGATTGAGGGCGGAGTCAAAAGTTTCAAATCGTTGAGCGTGTGAGTGGGTGTATATCCACTAAAAGACCAGCGTAAAAGCTTCTGATTTTTGAGGGCGTAGAAGTTTCCAGCACTTTCAAACATCGTGCCATCGGGAAGACCCTCATCCGCCTTTCGGGCACCTTCCCCCAATGGGGGAGGGGTAGAATTCTCATCCTTCTCCCTCAGGGGGAAGGTGGCGCGAATGCTAGGCATTTTTTTTTAAAAAATGCTTAGGATGAGGGTTTTTGCTTGCTACGCGTTCGGTGTGAAGTTGTCGATCAAACTCCCCAACTTTTCTCTCACACAAAAACTTCTTCGCCTCTTGTCTCCTACAAAAGAAACACGGACGGTGGCCAGCCGCTAAGGCTGTGACTTCATCCAAGAAAAACAGCGACGTATAGTCCTGCCCCATGGGCTCATGATATTGATCCTTCCAATGAAGCTCACAACAAATCCAATGGGTGCTGGCCCAGCGGCGTTTACCTAGCGTTTTATCCTCACGGTGAAACTTGCCACCACGATTGCCCATCATGGTGCCGCGCTCCATGGTGGCGACTAGTTCACCGTTTGGCTTTACGCGATTTTGCAGGGACACGGGCGGGCTTCAAATCAAGAACCATGGTATTATCAGGCGGTGGCAAACGGAAGTTGTGCGGCGCGGCAAGCGTTGGCTCCGCGCGACGATCATCCGGCAAATAATGGCTAGGCACGGGCATAATCAAATTTTGTCGCCCCACTTTCATTATATCAGTTTCGCCACAGAGCGCCATGGTTGTATCCAGTTCACTGCGGATGATGTCAATGGCGCGGGTAACGCCAGCTTCGCCTGCGGCACCCAAGCCGTAGATATAGGCGCGGCCGATATAGGTGCCCTTTGCACCCAGCGCGATGGCCTTCAAAACATCCATGCCAGTTCTGATGCCTGAATCAAAATGCACTTCCACCTTGTCGCCCACCGCATCAATGATCGGGCCTAGCATATCAATGGTTGCCGAAGCGCCATCCAGTTGGCGGCCACCATGGTTTGAGACGATGATGGCATCAGCGCCGAGTTTGGCTGCAATCTTCGCATCCTCCACATCATTGATGCCTTTGAGAATGAGTTTGCCATCCCAAAGCTTTCGGATAAATTCAACTGAAGACCAATCAAGCGTTTGATCAAACTGGTGGTTGGCCCATTCATTCAGCGAGGCAATATCGCTCACGTCTTTGGCATGGCCGACTATATTTCCAAATTGGCGGTTCTTGGTGGCGAGCATACCCCAGCACCAAGCGGGCTTGGTCATCATGTTTAAGATGTTTGGCAGTGTAAGTTTTGGTGGCGAGGACAAGCCGTTTTTTACATCCTTATGCCGTTGGGCCAGAATCTGCAGATCAAGGGTGAGTACCAGCGCTGAACATTTTGCAGCTTTAGCTCTGGCCACCAGACGCTTTGAAAATTCTCGGTCACGCATCACATAGAGTTGGAACCAAAATGGCTTATCAACATTCTTGGCCACTTCTTCGATGGAGCAAATGCTCATGGTGGAGAGCGTATAGGGCAGACCCGCTTTTTGCGCGGCCCGACAGGCATGAATTTCACCGTCAGCGTGTTGCATGCCACCAGAGCCGATGGGCGCAAAGGCCACCGGCATAGAAACCGGCTGACCCACCATGGTGGTGTTTAGCTTGCGGCCATCAATGTTTACGGCCACGCGCTGACGCAACTTATATTTGGCGAAAGCAGCAGTGTTATCGAGATAAGTGCTCGTTGTATAAGACCCCGTATCACAATAATCATAAAACATGCGCGGCGTGCGTCGCTCATAAATTTGACGCAAATCTTCAATGCTGGGGACTTTGGACAGATTCATAGCGCGCACTCATTTCTCAAAGAAAAATGAATAGCGCGAGTTTCAGAACTTGCCAATCACATTCAGGAATACGCCTTGATCATTGTGACTCAAATCGCGCAGATCATCGGAGAAGGTGCCGAAATTATAGCCGATGCCAACTTTGAAATTATCGCCGAATTGGCGATAAAGTGCAACGAGCACACCAAAGTCGGTTGTTTCGGCGGTTGGCGACCACAGCACACGGCCTTCCAGCACGGCATCCCATTCATTCACAATGTGCAAGTCAGCTCTGGCAATGGCGAGGTGGGCTGACGAGTTTTCCCAGTCGGCGGCACCACGATCCTTCGTTTGGCCAATGCGGAAACCATATTTGCCGCCGATGTTTAAGCTGTGGGTAAGATCATAGCTGGCATCAACTGAGAAAATGCTGGAGGATTGCGAGGGGCTAGATGTGGTGCCATCAACACCCACTTGGCTTGCCCCCGGATTATCAAAGACATAATTATATTTGAGCAGTGCGTTGAAGCGATCACTATCGGCAGGGCGATAAGCAAAGCCAAATGTGCCATCAACATATTCACCGTCTCTCGCATCTTCAGTGGCATTATTCAAAACTATATCAAGCTTGCCAAGGGCGCGCCAATCTTTAGACATTTTTGCGCCAAAGCCTGCTTGCAATAGATAGGCCATAATTTCGCTAGTGCCGTCATCACTGCCATCAAAGCGGGCTTCTCCTTTTATTTTAGCATCAAAGCCAGATTCACTTTTGTAAGCAACTGAGAGTGATGCCGCTTTGCGATCTAGGTCATTATTTTTCAGCAGCGTTGTTGGGTCGATGGTGTTGTCATAGACGTGTCCTATTTCTGTGGCACCGTCGATCACCCATTCTGGGGTTGGGGTGTAGGTGACACCATAAGTTTGGGTGATGGCATGGCGCAGACCGAAGAGATCGAAATTATTTTCGCCATGGGTTGCCCATTCTTCGCCGAAGCTCTTCTTTGCGCCAATGATGATGGTTCCAAGGTCTTCACCTTGCAAGGTGTAGGGGAAGCTTGAGGATATGTCGCGGAAGGCATCCAAGCGGTAGCCCACATAATAGCGATCATCGACTGTTGGCTCATAGCTCAGCGTGGCTGTGGCATCGAGGCCTTGATTGCCTTCAGACACTTCGCCAGAGGCTGAAACCTTATCGGTGAGTTTGGTTTTGCCACCCACGCCCACGCGGTTATCATTGAGCATGGTGCCTGAACGCGCAACGGTGCCTTGGCCAAATATATAGGCCTGTTTATCATCATTCCATGTGTAGATGAACTTGGCTCCAAGATCACCGCGACGGCCTTGCTCTGCTGTGGTCGAAGTTGAACCTGACTTCTCGGTGTAGCGAACATAAGGCTCAATTGACCAATGCGCATCAATAGTTTGATTTATTTTGGCATCAATCTGGCGGTTGTGCTCACCATCATCGACGAGAGATTCACTGTAATTGCCTTTGACGGTGGTTTCTTCGCCAATTTTAAAGTCAGCATTGGCACCCCAACTCTGTGTGGTTTTTGCGGCTTGCTTATCAAGCGAGGCGTAGCCTGCGTTATAACGCTCATAGAGTGCGCCAATGTGGCCGCTCATAGTGCCGTTGCTGATGTCTTCAAGGGCAGCACCCGCTTCAATACGGTACGCATTAGCAATTTTGCCAACAACACCAACCGAGGCATTGGTTTGCAGACTAAGGCCACCATCGGCTGAATAATTTGAGGCAAAGCCCGGGCCATCAGAGCGGGCGATTTCGGCTTCAAAAAATGTGTCTTTGGTTTTTTGAACGCGAATATCCGCACCAAAGATTCTTTGGTCGGCGTTTTGGGTGTTCTCGGTCATTCCAGAAACGCCAAGGCGCACATGATCGCCAATCCACATTTGCGCGCGGCCACCTGTGATGTAACCATCAGTGTCCATCAACACAGGCGTATATTCATAGTGAGCAACGAGATAGTTTTCGCTGCCTGATAATGTTGAAGAGGACAATGGGTTGCGCAAGGTGACAACGCCCAAGACATAATTGATATCGTAGTCGGTGCGATAGGTGAGCGTGCGGCGCTCGATCACCCAGCCTGTTGTGCTGTTGCGGGTTTCAACGATCAGCGTTTCGGTGCCCGCTGTGATGTCTTGGTGTTTCAAGAAATAAGCTGAGCCGCCCGTGCCGCGGAAAATATCATGGCCAGGTACGGTGTTGGGCTGGGCTGCATAAGCATCAAGGCTACGCTTGGCTTCACCATCGCCGGTCACTGCGTTGGAACGATAAACCGCACTGGCACCATAAAGAGCTCTGGCACTTTGCATGAAATGCGTGCCGTTGATAGTGGTGCGGAAATTGCCCCACATCACCGAGCTTGGACCTTTTTCTAAACGCACATAGAATTTACCGTTGGTTGGTGCGTCATTGATCGCAGTCGAGTCATCTCCATAGATTGGATAATAAGCGTTGGGGTCGATGCGCTTTAAAGCCGCTTGCGGGTCTTTGCCATCAAGGCCCTTGAACATATTTTTTAAACTGCCTTCGCCAGTATCGGCTGCCGCAGTGAGAATATATTTGCCCTTGATTTTGCCCTTGAGATAAAATGCCAAACGGCCTCTGGTCCACACTCCGTCAAACTCATCGCTGTCGGTAGATTGAACGGTGTTTTTTGTGAAGTTGTGGCCCGCCGTGAAATCAGCAAGGCCTACATAGAACCATTCCGTTTCGGGAATATCGATATCGCGCGTGAAGGCCAGGCCTTCGCCATCTCGCTGCACGCTGATATCAATTGAATGTTTGCCAGTTGGCAAAATGCGCTGAACCACAAAGCTGTTATCAGCATCGACTGGAACAGGCTCACCCGCCACCATCACTTCATAGCCTTCAGGGATGTTTTTGCCATAAACCGTTACGGCACCACCAAACACTGAGATGTTGCGGAAGGCGGTGCGGTCTTCGCCATAGCCGGGAGCCACGGCATTTTTAGCCGCTGTGCTCAATGGCAAGTCGCTCGAAGATTTTGCCAGTGGCAATGGCTTGGTTTCATCATAGCGGCCATCAGCATCATAAACGCGAAGCACATAAGTCATTTCGATAGGGGCTTCTGCTGGCATTTGCCATTCAGCAGCACCCAGCTTGTCGATGGGTACAGTTGCAATTTGTTTTTTGGTTTCGCTATCAATGATGCGAATTTCACCACGGGTAACCCAAGCGCCATAATTCATGCTGGCGAGGAAGCGAATGGTTTCGCCTGCCTTAAAATTCACCCGCATGGGGAACGTGGAGACATTCAAAACTGGGTGAACGCCGAGACCATCAAACTTCGCTTGAATGTCGGCTTCGCCCACGCTTGCGGCATCAGCAGTGGCAGCGCTGCTATCAACCTGTTCACCATCAATGCTGATGGCAAAGGGCACATCTACTTCAGCGTGGGCCAAGCTCACAGTTAATGAGAGAGCTGTGACTGCGCATACGGTGCGGAGAAGTTTGTTGAGGTGGCCACGCATTATTTGCCAGCCTCCAGTGTGGAGGTGATGGACAAGGCGTATGGCGGTTTCACGCTGTTCCACGCAAAGGTAATTGTTTCTTCCACAGCGTTGAGTCGGGCCTTTGCAAGTTCGGCAGACTCTCCCTTGGCATGGTAAACAATTCGTAAATTTGCAGGCTTTTTGGCCAAGACATCAATGAGCTTATCGAGGCTAGTGGCCCATTTTGTTGTAAGGTCAGCACTGCCTGCATCAAATGCTTTGCCGCTGAGATCAAGCTTCACGGTGCGCGGTGCCACGGCTTTGCCGTTTGACGCACCGAAATTCAGCTTCACAACTTTGCCTTTGGTCACCCGAACATCACGCGGATTTTCAGTGGTGAGAGCATAGCCTTCAGGCAATGTTCGGGTGTCGAGCTTCAACAGATAGTTGGAACCAATTTTTGCATCGGGTACTGCCGCACATGGCACATGATAGCGGCCCTCGGCATCGGTGGTGATCAACACGCCATTGAGACTGACCACACGAACACCGGGCAAGCCGGGCTCGCCATCACCCATATAGCCGTTGCCATTTTGATCATCGAAGACATGGCCTATAATATCGCTGCAATCAAACACGGCTTCGATGGCGATGGTGACGGTGGCTTGCGCCTTGCCCACCACGAGACCCGTTAGCGAATCTGTGAGGGTTGCGTTGTTCACAAATTTGCCGCCCGCCAATGTGGTGGACGCGAGCAGCTTCAACTTGATGGTGATTTTTCCGGCGACTGGTGCTGTGCTTGCAAAATCAATATTGCGGCCATTCAAAATTGGCGTTGCGGCTACGCCATTCAAAGTTGCTGAGCCCGCCACGAAGCCAAATTCTGGCGGCATAATGTCGGTGATCGCATAGCTTGCGCCTGCCAAGTTTGATGCTGTGATGGTATAGGTCACAGTTTCGCCGCGCTTTACTTCGTTCTTATCGGCTGTCTTGGTGAGAACTGGTGTTGGCAAAGTTACTGGTGTTACGGTTGGCGCGTTGCCAGAAATACTTGCATTGTCTGATGTGTCAGTGACCACAGTTGACGTTGGTGTGGTGGCGCTCACATCCGCGGTGTTGCTTACAAAGCCAGCCAGAGCATCCGCTAAAGTAATTTTGTGTTCAGCCGTGAAGTAAGCAGTGTTGCTGGTACCAATTGGCAGGCTTGCCAATGGGGTTAAGGCTGGCGCTACGGTGGCAGTGCCGTCAGTCAACGTAACCGCAGTGAGATTGGTGTTGCCGGTGTTGGTGACAGCAAAGGCATAAACAATAACGTCGCCCACATCAGTGAAGCCGTTGCGATTCTTGTCGTCGATATTTTTAACGGTCTTGACCAAAGCAATCTTTGGCACTGACGATAGCGGCGTGCGCGTTGGACCATCGGCTGTAAAGCTTATGGCATCGGACGTGTCGGAAACACTGGCTTGGCCGGAGAGCGACCTTGCAGTCGCCGATGGATAATAGCCCGTAATGATGGCTTCGTTATCGACAAAGCCCGCCAAGAAATCTGCGTGCGTAATTTCGTGGGTGGCTGTGAAAGTGGTTTGATCCACCACGCTTGGAGCAAGCGTGGCCAATGGGACGCATACAAGTGCCAATGGGCCGCATACAAGTGTTGCATTCGTATCAGCCAACGTGATGGAATTGAGCGTGATATTGCCTGTATTGGTTACGCTGAACTTATAGTGAATAATATCCAGTTCATCAGCAGTGCCGCTGAAATTTACGTCTTGAACAAAGTCAACTTGCTTGATAACCGCGATGCCAGCCGCATTGGCCAGATAGGCCACTGTGGACTCATTTTCAGCATAGCTATTGTCGTCTGATAAATCCTTCACCGTTGGCAATGACGTTGGGGTGCCTTGGCCGGTGGCTTGGTTTGATACAAAGCCCGCCGAAATATCAGCTGGCTGAATGACATAGCTTGCGGTGAACGTAGTTGTATCTTCATTGCCGGCTGGCAGCGTTGTGAGGTGCAGGCCTGCAACTGCAACAATTGGATCGGTTACATAAACATTATTCAGCAACAGGTTGCCGGTGTTCTTCACTTTGAAGGCATAGGTGATGGTGTCCCCAACATCGGTCACGTTGCTGCTGTTCGAGTCAAGGATTGCCGTGATGGTCTTAATCACTGAAATTTCTGGCAATGGCTTAAGTGCCGTGACTGTTGGGTTATCAGCATTGGGCGAGGCATTGTCAGAGAAGTCTTTCACTTCAACGCCAGTTGGCGACGAAGCTTTAACCTGTGCACGGTTGGTCACCCGCCCAGCAGCCACATCCGCTGGCGTGATGATATAGGTCGCGGTGAAAGTTGTGTCGTCGTAGGTGAGTGGATCCAGTTGTGCAAGGGTGGCCACGGGGCCAATAATATTTGGTAACGGATCAGTAATGGAGATGGCATGAAGCGTTACATTGCCTTGATTTTCAACCTTGAAGACATAGTGAATAACGTCATTAGCATCATTGATGTTGTTAAAGTTTGTATCGGTGATGGTGCTGGTCTTGATCAATGAAATGGCAGGTGCAGGCGTGATGGTTGCAATGGTTGGGCCATCTTGGGTGAGCACGCCAGGATCAGAGTCGTCATCTACTTCAATACCGCCGGGTGCCGTTCCCACAACATGTGCCGTGTTATCAACATGGCCCAAATCTACATCAGCTTGAGTGATGGTGTAGATTGAGAAGAAAT
>JANLPA010000025.1:0-1946 GCA_031366855.1 Hyphomicrobiales bacterium
TGCGCGGCAGGCGCAAATGCGAAAAGCGAAGCGGCGGCGGCAATCATAAGTTTCTTCATTTTGTTGTTCTCCTGAATCTAACGCTGTCGGGTCTCTGCGTTTAATATGTTCAGAGTGTGGCGCTGTGAATGTGGCAAACTAAGCTTCAACTCTATGCCCAGATAAGCTAGCACCCGCATTCTCTGACAGCCGCAAAAACAGTATAATCGAAATCAATCCACCTGCCGACACAAGAAAAAACGCCGCCGCAAAATCGGCGGTGGCCAATTCAGTGGCACCGCGCAAGGCTTGCGAAACATCTAAAACCGTTGCAGCAACCGCCACACCCAACGCCAATGAAAGCTGCTGCACCACCGTATAAAGCCCATTGGCTTTGCTTACCTGTGCGGTGGACACATCAGCATAGGCAATTGAATTGAGCGCCGTAAATTGCATGGAGCGCGAAACCCCGCCTGCCAACAAAATAATCATCATCACGATATAAGGCAGTGTGGGTGTGAACAGGCCCGTGGCCGCCATAAACGCACAGCTTAAAATGCCATTGGCAATGAGCAAACGGCGATAACCAAAACGCCGCAACAACTGCCCCGCCCCAAATTTCATGGTGAGTGCGCCAAGCGCTGCCGAACAGGTGATAAGTCCCGTTTGAAATGCCGTAAGGCCAAAACCAAGTTGCAACATCAGTGGCAACAGAAACGGAATAGCCCCAGCTGCAATGCGGTAAAACAATCCACCCGTAATGCTAATGCGCAATGTATCAATGCGCAGCAATGAAAGATCGAGAATGGGGTTGGCCACACTGCGCGCATGGCGCAGATAAAGGGCGATCAAAAATATACCCACCGCAATCATCACCAGCACAAATTTCTCTGGAAAAAATCCGTGACCCAAAACCGTGAAGCCAAACACCGTGAGCGCCAAGCCAAAACCTGAGAGCACAAAACCTTTGCTATCAAGCGGCGGCACATTTTCTTCGCGCGTGTCTGGCATAAAGCGCGTGGCCAAAACTAGCCCCAAAATTCCAATCGGCACATTCATCCAGAATATCCAACGCCAATGAAAATAGGTGGTAATGAAGCCTCCAATCGGCGGCCCCAATAACGGGCCAATCAAAGCAGGCACCGTGAGCCAGGCCATCGCATTCACCAGTTCAGATTTAGGAATAGCCCGGATCATGATAATGCGCCCCACCGGAACCATCATCGCTCCGCCAATCCCTTGCAGGGCGCGAAGGGCAACCAGCCATGCCAAATTCGGTGTGAAGCCGCAACCAAATGAAGCCAGCGTGAACACCACAATGGCCAGCCGAAACACCAGTTTCGCCCCAAATCGATCCGCCATCCATCCACTAATTGGCAGGAACACAGTGAGGCTAAGAAGATAAGTGGTGAAGGCCAGTTTCAGCGAAACCGGATTGGTGCCTAAATCGGTAGCAATGGCTGGCAGCGAAGTGGCAATCACCGTGCCATCCATGTTTTCCATGAACAAGGCTGAAGCGATCACAAGGGGCAAAATGCGAGTAGGAGAGATCATAAAAAAGCTCTAGCATAGCTTTAGATTGTCGCCTGATAAATTTGTCAAACCCAGATCACCCAAAGGATGAAGACAATGGCCCAAACGATTCAAAATAAACGTATTTTTATTGCTGGCGCTGGCCCAATTGGGCTAACAGCCGCTGTGGAATTAAAGCGCCGTGGTTTTGCTCTGCGCATCATCGACCCAGACATGAGTGTTTCACCTGAATCGCGCGCTTTAGCCGTCAACACCCGAACTCTGGAACTTATGGAACCTTCAGGTGTCACTGAAATGATGTTAGCGGCGGGTAACCGCGTCAAGCATGTTGTCATCCGCCGCAACGAAAAAGTCCTCGCGCAAATTGATCTCACCAAAATTCCGCATCGCTTTAATTTTATGCTGGTTTTGGAACAATCAAAAACCGAAGAAAT
>JANLPA010000048.1:0-26220 GCA_031366855.1 Hyphomicrobiales bacterium
AAAAAATGGCGGAAGAAGAGGGATTCGAACCCTCGGTAGGCTATTAACCTACGCACGCGTTCCAGGCGTGTGCCTTAAACCACTCGGCCATCCTTCCGCATTTGAAGGTTACTTCCCCGCTGGAACTCTAAGTGTGGGGGCAGTTGCGGCTGGACTATACGGTTGCGCCTCTATTTTCAAGCGCTTGTGCATAATTATTGCAAAGTTCTGCTCGCCCGTGGCAAGTTAACCAAATGGCCAAGAAAGCTAAAAATGCTGCGTTAATCTCAGCCGAAACAACCGCCGAACAATTAGCGCGTTTGGCGCGGCTTATCAGGCAGGCTGGCCATGCTGGTGGCTTGCACCCTGTGCAATGGGAGGCTTTACGTTATCTGGCGCGGGCCAATCAATTTTCAAATTCACCCGGCGCACTGGCCAGATATATGGGGGCCACCAAGGGCACGGTTTCGCAAACGGTTTTGTCTTTGGTTAAAAAAGGTCTGATGACCAAGAATGAGCGCATAGGCGATTCGCGTTCCATTTCCTTGCAGCTAACAGAGCAAGGTGAAAAGTTGTTGAGCGATGATCCGTTGCGTGATTTAGAAAAATCAATCGCTTCGCTGAGTGATAAAACGCGCAAACGCTTTTCAAAAGGTGTGGCGGAAATTCTTGAAGCAGAATATGTGCGCCAGAATGAGCCTAGTTTTGGTTCGTGCAAATCATGCCGGTTTTATCGTGACGGTGGGGTTTCTGATCCTGACACGTGCATCAAATTTACTGTCGATTTGAAATCAAGCGACCTCAAATTGATTTGCGTTGAGCATGTTGCTGCACGTTAAACACCACAAGCTCAGCAATGCGGTGATGGCCTAGAGGTCCGCGCTCCACACGCTGGTGGATATCAAGATCAGGCCTGCCATTGCCTTCAATAATCATCGGGCCATCTTTGAGCATGGCCACATCCCAGCCCACCATTATGCGGTTCGGAAATGCACGGTGTGCCTTTCTCGCAAGCTCAAGCACTTGGGGCCAATCTGGCAACACACGGTCTTTAAAGCGCGCACCGCTCACTGGGTGAACTTCACGCCAACCCATGCCGGGGTTAATGCCAATGTCTGAAGCCTCAGAAATTTTTCCGGTGGCCATGTCAACGCGCGCTGCCAATCCCCCTTGATGAAAATTATCAACCACGCTGTTGCTGCCAACTGCCATGCGGAAAGCCACATTGGTCACTTCAGGCTCATCCTGTTCATTACGAATGGTGAAAACGCGCACTGTTGATAAGGCATCATTGCTGATATCAGCCAAAGCTGGATGATTGACCAAGCGCGGTTGAATGATGAAATCATCTTTCAACGATTGCTGCAGAAGTTTGGTCAGCAATTCACTGCGCGAGAATGTTGCGCCAGCACTGTTACGATAATTTCCTTCACCTATAAAATCATAACGCTCAGCATTGTGCCCGCCATTGCCTTGGCGTGGCTTCACGAAGAGGTCGCAATCAGGAAGATCGGTTGTGGAGCTGAGCGCTGGTTTAATTTCTCCGGCGGAGAGATAAAGAAACACCGGAACGGCTTTCACTTCGTGCTTTAGCATGTGGGCTGCGAACCATACTTTATCAGCCATATGATCAGCCCCTTCAGGCGGTTGCAACAGACTGAAGGCGGGGCCAATGGTTTCGTGAGCGAGCAGATATAAAGGCGCAACTTTGGCGCGTTCGGAGTCATAAAGCTCAAACATATAAAACCAAAATGGCGCAATGGAATGCCGCCAGGCCATATCAAACTGCAAGAAGATTTGTTTGGGAATTGAAATGCCGTACCGCGCAGAAATGGCGCTGCCATTCCATGTGGTGAATATGATGATGGCGATGAGCAGTGCCAAGGGCCAAGTTAGAATTGTGAGTACGGCGCGCAGTGGACCGAATGGAAGGCGCCAAAAACTTTTGCTGTGATAGGCATGGAGAAATTGTGCAGCGTCACTCGCGGTGTTTTTTTGCAAAGCCCAACGCACCGCCATGGGCATTCCCACAAGATCATAAAGCCAAAATTCGGCATGGTCTAAAAACCACTTTTTTACTTTGCCGTAAACTAGCGTGATTGATTTTGTTAAACTCATTGCGCACTCATATTTCAAGCAGAGCTTTAACACGAGAGGTCGCAAGTTCGAGAGCACTTGTTGCAGACTTAGAAGTTTGTGTTGGCGGGGCATCGCCTAACCAATAGGCTTGGCCTGATGCAAGCAATTGCTTATGGACGATACGCAAATCACGCGACCAGCGCTTTGGGGCAATGCGCATGGCGATGCGGAAAACTGTGGTGCTGAGAGTGCGACCCAGCCAACCGATTTTTACATTGTCGTCGCGCATGACAAAGTGGCCCTGCTCAGTGTCAAACATGGTAACTGGTTTCCCCGTGGCGCAAGCTTCGGAGAGCATGGAAATGCTATCGGCAGTTACAATGAACTGATCAGCAAGCGCTAAAATTCCGAAGAAAGGATTTTCAGAACTGGTGCCATTCCACGCATGAAAATAGTGAGGCACCGTCAGTGAATTTTTCAGTGCAGTCGCTGTTAATTCCGGCGTTCGCGCACTAGTGGTGATCAACAATGACCCGTTGCCAGACTGTGCCTGTTGGGCAAGGCGCTCGGCGGCGGCTTCATCAAACGTATAAGGCCCACTGGCTCCGCCCACAAGAACAGCCGTCCAAGGCCGTGGCAGTTGTTTCAGTTTTGGTTCCCAATAGGCTCTAGCAGTGCGCAGTTTCTCTGGCACAACTTTATGCAGCGGTAAATTTATGTGCAGAACATTTTCACGCTTGGGCAATTGATATTGCGGCGTGGTGATCACCAAATCAAAATTATCAAGTTTGACCCAAGGCGTTCCCACATAGACAAGGCGGATTTTATGGCGCGCGTTTTGTTTGATCCACAAGGCAATGGGTTCGGTAGGTTGGCCTGCACCTAAAATAAGATCAGGATAGGGCGGCGTTAACTGGGCACGGGCCTCATCAGTCAGGCCGCGCAAAGAATTTGGCAAAAATCGGCTGAAGGCATGTGAGGCACGATAAGATAATTTTTTGATGTCATAGGACCAGCCCAAATTGTCAGCTAGTGCTATAAGCTGCGTATTGTCGCCGGTGTGCGGGCTGGCGAGGAGCCATATTTTGGGAGGTTTTTTATCCATGTTTCCAAGTGCCTTCTAACAGCACTTGAGACAAAAATACAAATTCGCTGTTTGGTTTTCGGTTTCTCTCGTGGTATTGAAACGGCTTAACAAGACATGGACAAATTATGGCTGCCAAGCAGAAAACTGACGCTAAAAGACCGCACATTTTCATTCAAACCAATGCCAAGCAAGAAATTGGAGCGATTGTTTCAGCGCATTCCATGAAGCGCAATTCTGCGCATGCCGATAAGTTTGATGTGAGCATCATGCTCAAAGAAGATTTCCCATATTTTCAGCAACGCGAAGGTCAGCATTATATGCGCCACGGCGGCAAGCGCTTATGGCTGAATGAAGATTTGCAATCCTTCACCATCACGCGGTTTTTACCACCGCAGTTGATGGGTTATGAAGGCCGCGCACTTGTGGTGGACCCAGATGTGTTTGCTGTTGCCGATGTGTGGGAACTTTTGAACCGCGACGTGCAAGGCAAAGCTATTATGTGCCGGGGTTCTAAATTCAAGAATGGCGTCTTTGCCACATCGGTGATGTTGCTTGAATGCGCCAAGCTTAAGCATTGGGATGTGGAAAAAGGCTTTACTGAATTGTTTGAAGGCAAGCGCGATTATCACAATTGGATGTCGCTGTTGATGGAGGATCGTGAGACCATTGGCACATTTGAAAATGAGTGGAATGATTTTGATAGGCTCTCGCCTGAAACGCGCATGGTGCATAACACCCACCGCCGCACGCAACCGTGGAAAACCGGTTTGAAAGTTGATTACACGCCAACCGAATTTGTGCCAGTGATTGGCCAGATTATGAAGTTGCGCCGCATCTTGTTTGGTGAACATGCGTTCCTCGGTAAATATCATCGCCACCCCGATCAAAACCAAGAGAATTTATTTTTTGGGTTGCTGCGTGAATGCGTGGAGCAGGGCAAAGTGACTGAAGCAAAATTGCACGACGCCATGAAGAATAATTATGTGAGGCATGATGCCTTTGAAGTAATGGCGCGTGTGCCAAAATTGAAAGCCGTTGAACTTGCCTGAGGCGGATGCAAAACCTCTGCGGATTGCGCTGTTCACCGGCAACTATAATTATATCAAAGATGGCG
Source organism: Hyphomicrobiales bacterium (assembly GCA_031366855.1). Taxonomy (GTDB): domain Bacteria; phylum Pseudomonadota; class Alphaproteobacteria; order Rhizobiales; family Aestuariivirgaceae; genus Aestuariivirga. The sequence continues at coordinate 4,260 of JANLPA010000048.1, forward strand.
TGGCACTCACGCTTAACCGCTTGGTTGCTTATCTTGAGAAGAACAACATTCCCGTTTTGATTTTTGCACCAACAGCAAAAACGCCAGCGTTTCAATCAGTGGGAGAGGTCGTGTCAGTGCCATCTATGGCAATTCCGTTTCGATCAGAATATCGTATCGCCTTGGGGCTGCCAAAAGCGGCGCGGGCCAGACTTAAAGAATTCAACCCTACGCTCATTCACATCGCAGTGCCTGATATCTTGGGTTATCAAGCATTGAAGCAGGCTGAGGCTTGGTCACTGCCAGTGGTGGCCACGTTTCACACGCGCTATGACACATATTTAAAATTTTATGGCCTTGGCTTTTTAGAGAAACATGCGGTGTCGTATTTCCGGAAATTTTATACGCGTTGCAAAATGGTCTATCCACCATCACAATCTATGGCCGATGCTTTGCGTGCTAATGGCATAGCAGAGAATTTGGAAGTTTTTGGTCGTGGTGTTGATAGTGAGCTATTTGCGCCAACGAAACGCTCTCTCGAATGGCGGCGCAAGTATAAGATTTCAGATGATGAAATTGTGGTTTGTTTTGTCAGTCGATTGGTGAAAGAAAAAAATACTGATTTGATGGCCCGCTGCTTCAAAAGGTTGCGTGAGAGTGGCGTGAGATTTAGGCCACTTATTGTTGGCCGTGGTCCTGAAGAAAAAAACCTTCGTCTGGCTATTCCAGATGCAGTTTTTACTGGATTCATGCAGGGTGAGGATTTGGCAGTTGCCTATGCCTCTTCAGATATTTTCTTCTTTGCTTCAGAAAGCGAAACCTTTGGCAATGTGACATTGGAGGCCATGGCCTGTGGCCTTCCGGCGATTGTTGCGGATGCAACAGGCAGTCGCTCAATTGTTGAAGATGGCAAAAGTGGTTTTGTGCAAAATGCGCGTGATGAGAGTGGTTTTGATCGCGCGTTGCGGCAATTGATTGAAGATGCAAATTTGCGGAAATCTACGGCCGCTGCGGCGCGGAAGCGGGCCTTGATGTTTAATTGGGATACAATTTTGGCGAAGCTGGTAGCCAGCTTTCGGGTTATTTCTGATCGATCATGATTTGGATTTTGTGGCATAAGCGCATTGGCGATCTTAACCAGATGCAAGATTTGGCTAAGGCATTGAATATGCCCTATGTGATGAAGAAATTGCAATTTCGCAAACCGCATTATGCGCCTTTGGCACGCTTGACTGATCTTTCTGATCACTTAGATGGACCATGGCCTGATATGATTTTATGTGCGGAAGCTCTTGCAAGTGTTGTGGCACGAAGATTGAAAAAACAATCTGGGGGCAAAGTCAAAATTGTGAGTCTGGCGCGGCCTTCGGGTGACGTGCGGAATTTTGATTTGGTTTTGACAACGGCGCAGTATCGCCTGTCTAAACTGCCTCATGTGGTGGAGTTGATGTTGCCACTCACGGCGGCACCACCGCCAAGTTCTAAAATAAAATCTAATACGCTCACCGTTCTGATTGGAGCGAGCAGCCCACCGGAAAGTTTAGATACGGATGTTGCGCGTAAAATGGCGGCGAATGTATTGGCTTATGCCGCAGATCAGAAATTGATTTTAAACGCGGTCACAAGCCCACGAACTTCAAGTGCGGTGATCCAAGTTTTTGTCGATACGATAACACAGCCTCATAAGGTTTTTATCTGGTCGAAGGACAGCGAAAATTCCTATCAAAAATGTCTGGCAGATGCTGCTGAAATCATCGTCACGAGTGATAGTGTTTCGATGTTGGCTGATGGTTTAGCCGCGGAGAAGCCAGTGCAGGTTTACCGCTTGCCGCGCAGATTTACAGTTTTGCAAAGAGTGGTGGAATGGATTTTCAAGCGTTGGCCGACAAGTTTTATTTTTCGCTCAGGCATTATTGAACCAGCCACAGATCGTTGGCTTTTAATTGATCGGTTGGTTGCCAAAAAACATGTGAACTGGTTTGGCGAGGATCATAAACTAGGGCTTGTTTTTGACCCTCAACTAGATATGGATAAGGCTGTTGGTGCAATAAGAGAACTTATAAGTCCCTCACCGTGAGGTGCCCTGCGCAGCAGGGCCTCGAAGGGCAGCACGAAGTTGAGCAATGCTTCGAGGCTCGCTGTGCTCGCTCCTCAGCATGAGGGTTTTAAGTTTACACATCTAAGTTCACAACATTCAGCGCATTCTCGCGGATGAAATCGCGGCGGGGCTCTACCACATCGCCCATCAGTTTGGTGAACAGATCATCTGCATCATCCATCTCGGCCACTCTCACACGCAGCAAGGTGCGGGCGTTGGGATCAAGCGTGGTTTCCCATAATTGATCAACGTTCATTTCACCAAGACCTTTATAGCGCTGCATGGAAACGCCTTTGCGGCCTGCAGCAAAAATGTTTTCTAGCAGTGAAAGTGGACCATGAATTTGCACTTCGGAATCTTTGCGGCGCAGCTTGGCAGTGCGGGCATAAATTTCTTGCAAGTGTGGTGTTTTTTTATCCAAGCGCAGCGCATCTTGCGAAGCGATCAGCTTGCCATCAATGTGCCAGCTTTCTTTCACGCCGCGCAGTTCGCGGTTAAACTGCAAGCCGCCATCAGCAGCGGCAAGTCCACGCCAATTGCGCTCAGTTTCTTCGGAAATTGTATCAAGGCGTTTGGCAATATAGGTGGCCGCTCCTTGAGCATTTTCAGCCGTGCCAATCACTTCAGGATTGAGCGAACCTGCAATAGCAACTTGCTCAATGATATGGGTTGGATAACGCGAATGCAAACCTTCAATCATGGTGCGAACCGTTAAAGCCTCATCGACAATCAGCCGCAAATCTGGACCAGCGCGTTCGCTGCCATCGGCCAGAATAAGCGTGGCGCCTTCAAGACCAACTTCAACTAGATTTGAGTCAAGGCCTTTATTGTCCTTGATATATTGCTCAGAGTTGCCGCGCTTAATCTTATAAAGCGGTGGTTGGGCAATATATAAATGTCCACGCTCCACAATTTCGCGCATTTGACGATAGAAGAAGGTGAGAAGCAAAGTACGGATATGCGCACCGTCGACGTCGGCGTCGGTCATAATGATAATTTTGTGATAGCGCAGTTTTTCAACATTAAAGCCATCGCCATTTTCGTCGCGGCCAATGCCGGCACCTAAACAGGTGATCAAAGTTCCAATTTGTTCAGAGCCTAACATCTTGTCAAAGCGGGCGCGTTCAACATTGAGAATTTTGCCGCGCAAGGGCAGCACCGCTTGGTTCTCGCGGTTGCGGGCTTGCTTGGCCGAGCCACCAGCCGAGTCGCCTTCAACGATGAAAAGTTCACACAGTGCAGGGTCACGCTCTTGGCAATCGGCCAATTTTCCGGGGAGTGATGATATATCAAGTGCGCCTTTGCGGCGTGTCAATTCACGGGCCTTGCGCGCTGCTTCGCGGGCTGCTGCGGCTTCTACCACTTTGCCCACAATGGTTTTGGCATCGGCTGGGTGTTCTTCAAACCATGCGCCCAATTGTTCGTTGATCAAACTTTCAACAACGGGCCGCACTTCGGAAGATACTAACTTGTCTTTGGTTTGTGATGAGAATTTTGGATCAGGAACTTTAACTGATAAAACGCAGGTCAATCCTTCACGCGCGTCATCGCCAGTGATTGCCACTTTTTCTTTTTTCGCCACACCACTTTCAACAGCGTAAGCGTTGATGATGCGGGTGAGGCCACCACGAAAGCCCGCCATGTGCGTGCCGCCATCGCGCTGTGGAATGTTATTGGTGAATGGGAACACGCTTTCATTATAGCTGTCATTCCACCACAAGGCGCATTCCATCGAGATGCCGTCTTTCTCGCCGGAAATCATGATGGGGGCTTTGATCAAGCCTTGCTTGCTGCGATCTAAATAACGCACGAAGGCAACAATGCCGCCTTCGTAATAAAGCTCAAGCACATGCGGTTCCACACCGCGCTTATCGGTGAGGACAATACGCACACCAGAATTCAAGAATGCAAGTTCACGCAAACGATGCTCAAGCGTTGCAAAATCAAATTCAGTTTTGGTGAAAGTTTCAGTTGATGGCAGGAAGGTGACTTCGGTGCCGCGCTTGCCATCTGCATCGCCAATTTCTTTGAGCGGCCCATCAGCATCGCCATGGGTGAAACTCATAAAATGGGTTTTGCCGTTGCGGTGAATGGTGAGCTTTAATGAAACTGAAAGTGCGTTCACAACTGAAACGCCAACACCGTGTAGGCCGCCCGAAACTTTATAAGAGTTCTGATCAAACTTGCCGCCGGCATGAAGCTGGGTCATAATCACTTCAGCAGCGGAAACCCCTTCGCCTTTGTGAATATCGGTTGGAATGCCGCGACCATTGTCAGTGACGGTGACGGAACCATCGGCATTAAGCGAAACCGTCACATGGGTGGCATGACCAGCAAGTGCTTCGTCGATGGCATTATCGACCACTTCATAAACCATGTGGTGCAGGCCCGAACCATCGTCGGTGTCACCAATATACATGCCGGGGCGCTTGCGCACGGCATCAAGACCTTTGAGAACTTTGATTGAGTCCGCACCATAATTGGCAATGGCTTCGGCGCGTTTGTCGCTGGCAATTTGTTCAATCGCTTGTTCGTCGTCGGTCATTAAGTCTTCACTTCCAAAATCGTGCCGTGTTCAACATTGTATAAAACCGAAGCTTTGCCTGCCTCGGAAAATAGATTTGCGTCTGTGCCTGTCATCCAAGCTTGAACTCCAAGCGCTGTGAGCGCTTCAAACAACCCTCGCCTGCGATGCACATCGAGGTGTGCCGCCACTTCATCCAGAAGCAACACTGGTGCCGCCCCCACTAACTCTTTAACAGCACGGGCTTGCGCCAGAATAAGGCCTATCAACAAAGCCTTTTGCTCCCCCGTGGAACACAGTTCAGCGCTTTGAGATTTTGGCCCATGCAACACTGAAAAATCAGTGCGGTGCGGGCCTTTCAAAGTGCGAGACTGGGCGCGGTCAATTGCCCGCTGTTCTTTGAGAATCATAGCATATTCTGCCTCAGCTTGCACGGCTGGTTTTGCTGAAACCAAGGCTTCAGTTTCGCCAATTAGCTGCAAGATTCCCCAAGGAAATGGGCTGGTTTCAGCGTGTCCGGCAAAGTGTTTGGCCAGAACGGTTGCGGCCTCATTGCGAGCTGCTGCTATGGCAATGGCCTGCTCGGCCATTTGGGCTTCAATTGCGCTGAGCCAAGCATAATCGCAACGCGGGTCAGCCAACAAAAAATTGCGTTCGCGCATGAGTTTTTCAAAGGCTGAAACGCGCGACCCATGATGCGAGTCAAAACTTGCTACTAGCCGATCAAAGAACCGTCTGCGATCGGAAGCGGGGCCAGCAAACAAACGATCCATAGCGGGGGTGAGCCAAAGCATTTTCAGATAATTTGAAAGTGCGCCCGGGCTGCGCTGCACTTCACCATTGATCATGGCGTTGCGGCCAGAGGTGCCACCATCTTCTGAGAGTGGATCACCCACATAGCTGGTGCCAATTTTTAAGTCATCATCAGGTGTTGTGATCTCAGCAGCCACGGCCCATGAGGCAGAGCCACCTAGTCTGGCGATCACATTGAAGGCTGACCCGCGAAGCCCGCGCCCGGGCACCAAAAGTGAAATCGCTTCCAACACATTGGTTTTGCCTGCGCCATTTTGTCCGGTGAGCGCGATGAGCGGGCAAGAGGGGGTAATGCGCAAAGAGTGATAATTGCGGAAATCAGAAAGCGTGAGGCGGGTTATGGCGAAGGTGGATAAGTGAATCACAAAGAAAGAATATCACACCCGCATCGGCATCAACACATAAAGCGAATGGGCATCATCGGGATCGCGGATTACGGTGGGTGAGCCTGAGTCAGCCAACTCAAAGCGCATGTTGGAGGCTTTGATCTGGCCTGCCACATCGAGCAGATAACGCGAGTTAAAGCCGATCTCGATTTCATCACGGTCATAAGATACAGCCAGTTCTTCTTCAGCCGAACCAGAATCAGGATTGTTCACTGTCAAAGTCAATTTGCCAGATGAGATATTCAATTTCACAGCACGGCTTTTTTCAAAGCTGATGGTTGAAACCCGGTCCACAGCTTCGGCGAAGCTCTTGGTGTCGGCTTCCAAGATTTTATCATTGTTGCGCGGGATCACGCGGTCATAATCAGGGAAGGTGCCATCGATCAATTTGGACGTGAGCACCAATTTGCCAACACTGAAGCGAATTTTGGCGGAGGATACCGAAACTTCAACTTCGCCGTCTTCACCTTCCATCAGCTTTACAATTTCTAAAACAGTTTTGCGCGGCACAATAATGCCGGGCATTCCTGTGGCACCCGCAGGCAGAGACATTTGCGCTTGGGCTAAACGGTGGCCGTCAGTTGCCACAGCACGCAGCAAGCCGCCAGCGGCCACTTCATGCAGATAAATGCCGTTAAGATAATAGCGGGTTTCTTCGGTGGAAATAGCAAAGCGGGTGCGCTCAATCAGGAATTTCAATTCTGATGTTGCCAACGAAAATGTGTTGCCAAATTCGCCACTGGACAGATCAGGAAAATCTTCAGGTGGCAGGGCTTGCAGGGCAAAACGTGAGCGACCAGCATGAATGGAAATGCGGCCTGAGTCTGGGCCTTGTTCCAGTTCCAATTGCGCGCCATCCGGCAATTTACGCACGATATCATAGAGCATATGGGCGGGCACAGTAGCGGCACCTTCACGGCTCACATCTGCAGCTACAGATTCAACGATTTCAATATCCAAATCTGTGGCAGTGAGTTTCACCATGCCGCCTGAAGCTTGCACCAAAACGTTGGAGAGAATTGGAATGGTGTTGCGGCGCTCCACCACGCTTTGCACATGGTTTAGGGCCTTCAGAAAACCTGATCGTTCAATGGTTACACGCATCGTCAAAAACTCATCCCAGAAACTTGATAGGACAAAGACATTGGCGGTTTAGCCCCGCAATTTCAAGCCTCAGCTATGGGCTGTGGATGGATTTTTCCGCTTCGTCGGTCCAAATAAACAATGCCCAATCCGCTTGCCAAAATCAGCACCATGCCGAGAACTGAAAGCAGGTTAGGAATATCGCCAAATATGATAAAACTCAAAACCACGGCCCAAATGAGAAAGGCATAGTAAAAGGGGGCCACAGCTTGTGCGGAGGCATGGCGATAAGCCAAAAATATAAACATATGTCCAAGCATCATCGCGATGCCTGAACTGGCCAAAAGCATAGAATGATAAGCTGAAGGCATGTGCCATTTTTCTGCAACAAAACCCACACACGCTGCGCCGATTAACACTAAAACAATTGTAACGAGTGTGGCAGCAAGGGCGGGCACAGCATTGGTTATGCGACGGCCCGCCAAATCACGCAAGGCTGCAAAAAGTGCAGTTAAAAATGCAAAGAGCAAAAATGGAGATGTGGCCGCAGAGCCTGGTTGGGCCACTAAAAGTGCCCCTATAAAGCCAAGCACCACAAGCAGCATTTGCTTGATGCTGGTGCGCTCGTGGTGGATCAAGATCATGCCCAAGATCACCAGCAGGGGTGTGGTTTGAAAAATTGCTGTCACATCGCCCACACTGGAATGGGCCAATGCCAAAATATAAGCGAGAATGGCCCCCACTTCTAAAACACCACGCAGCATCACCCAGCGGTTAAAGGCAAGTGGCAGTTTTTTAAGATCGCCCATGGCGGCCAGCATGATGAAGGCCCAGAGAGTGCCAAACACGCCGCGCAGGCTTAGAACTTCATAAGGCGGCAAATCGGCAAGCGCCAATTTCATAAAGCTATCGTTGAGAACGAAGGTTCCGGCACCGGCCAACATAAATCCAATGCCGCGCAAATTAGATGTTTGCGTCATGCCACAGCTCTGGCCAAAGCGCATTGTTGCCACAGGCCATCAAGCGCGTTGACCAACAGTTCTATATCAGCGTCAGAATGATTAGGTGTAGGTGTGATGCGCAAGCGTTCAGAGCCCCGCGCCACGGTGGGGTAATTGATCGGTTGAATATAAATGCCATGGCGATCAAGCAAATAATCGCTGATCCATTTGCACTTATGAGCATCGCCCACCAGCACTGGAATAATGTGGCTGTCATTGCCCATGTGTGGAATGCCAGCCTTATCTAAAGCCGCGTTCACTTTGGCCACACGGTTGCGCAAACGGGCGCGTTCCAGTTCGGAGTTTTTTAAATGGCGAATTGCAGCCATTGCACCTGCCGCCACAACAGGCGGAAGCGCTGAGGAGAAAATAAATCCCGAAGCATGGCTGCGCACATAATCACAGAGCACGGCGCTGCCAGTGATGTAACCACCCACCACACCGAAGGATTTTGCTAGCGTGCCTTCAATCACTGAAATGCGATTCATTAAGCCAAGTTGTTCAGCTAAGCCGCCGCCGCGTTTGCCATAAAGGCCAACGCCATGCACTTCATCCAAATAAGTGAGTGCGCCGTATTTATCGGCAAGGTCGCAAATCTCAGCAATGCTGCCAAAATCACCATCCATGGAATAGACCGATTCAAAAGCAATGATCACTGGTCGATCAGCAGCGGCCTGAAGTTTCAATTCCAAATCAGCCATATCATTATGTTTGAAAATATGGCGTTCAGCGCGGCTGTGGCGTATGCCCTCAATCATTGAAGCATGGTTGCCCGCATCAGACAGCACCACGCAGTTTTCTAATCCAGCAGCCAAGGTGGAAAGTGTGGCCCAGTTTGACATGTAGCCGGAATTAAATAGCAGTGCGGATTCCTTGCCATGCAAATCAGCCAGTTCACGTTCCAATTCCACATGATAATGATTGGTGCCAGAAATGTTGCGCGTGCCACCAGCCCCAGCGCCACATTTATCAATGGCCTCATGCATCGCGGCAATCACAGCCGGGTGCTGGCCCATGCCAAGATAATCATTGGAGCACCAGATGGTTACATCTTGAGTGGTGCCATCTGACTTATGGCGCGTTGCTTTTGGAAACTGGCCCGCGTGGCGTTCCATATCCATAAACACGCGGTAACGGCCTTCAGCTTTCAGGCGTTCTAGCTTGGCGGCAAACAACCCCTCAAAATCCATCACAAACTTCCTTCATGTTCCCTCGCGGAAAGTGGCGTCCTGGAAGGGATTCGAACCCCTGACCCCCGGTTTAGGAAACCGGTGCTCTATCCTGCTGAGCTACCAAGACGTGAACGGTTGACTAGCATAGGTCGCAATCTGGCACTAGGCCGCTTTTGCGCGCTGCGATAGAACCTATGCAAACGGAGTAGCCCCTATGAAAATGACCACTGAAGAAGCTTTTGTAAAAGTTCTGCAAATGCACGGCATTGAACATGCCTTTGGCATTATTGGTTCGGCCTTCATGCCAATTTCGGATATTTTCCCCAAGGCTGGCATTCATTTTTGGGACTGCGCGCATGAAGGTTCGGGCGGCATGATGGCCGATGGTTTTACACGCGCATCTGGCAAGATGAGCATGATGATTGCGCAGAATGGGCCTGGCATCACCAATTTTGTAACACCCGTTAAAACCGCTTATTGGAATCACACGCCACTGTTGTTGGTGACGCCGCAAGCAGCGAACAAGACCATCGGCCAAGGCGGGTTTCAGGAAGTGGAACAGATGGCGCTGTTCAAAGACATGGTGTGTTACCAAGAAGAGGTGCGCGATGCTTCACGCGTGGCTGAAGTTTTGAACCGTGTGATTATGAATGCCAAGCGCCAATCAGCGCCCGCGCAGATCAACATGCCGCGCGATTATTTTACGCAAGTGATCGATATTGATTTACCAGCAATTGTGGAATTTGAACGCCCTGCGGGAGGTGATGATGCGATTGCGGCTGCGGCGGCGTTGTTGTCAGCGGCGAAATTTCCGGTCATCTTGAATGGCGCAGGTGTGGTGATTGGCGGAGCTATTCCGGCCTCTAAGGCGCTGGCCGAAAAGCTCGATTGCCCAGTGTGTGTGGGCTACCAACACAATGATGCCTTCCCCGGAACGCATCCATTGTTTGCGGGGCCACTGGGCTATAATGGTTCCAAAGCCGCCATGGAACTTATTCAACAGGCCGATGTGGTTTTGGCTTTGGGTACAAGGCTTAATCCGTTTTCCACATTGCCCGGCTATGGCCTCGATTATTGGCCCAAGACCGCCAAGATCATTCAAGTTGATATCAACCCCGCCCGCATCGGCCTCACTAAGCGTGTGGCGGTTGGCATTGTGGGGGATGCCAAGAAAGTGGCCGCTTCGATTTTGGCCATGCTCGCGCCTTCAGCGGGGGATCATCAACGTAAAGAGCGCCGCGATTTAATCGCCACCACAAAATCACGTTGGGCACAGCAGCTTTCTTCTATGGACCATGAGAATGATGATGTCGGCACCACATGGAATGAGCGCGCACGCGCTGCTAAACCAAAATGGATGAGCCCCCGCATGGCATGGCGCGCCATTCAAGCGGCACTCCCGCGTGAAGCAATTATTTCATCAGACATCGGCAATAATTGCGCCATCGGCAATGCATATCCAAGCTTTGATGAAGGCCGCAAATATCTGGCGCCGGGCCTGTTCGGCCCGTGCGGTTATGGTTTGCCTTCAATTGTTGGCGCAAAAATTGCCTGCCCCACAGTGCCGGTGGTTGGCTTCTCTGGCGATGGTGCCTTCGGCATTGCTGTCACCGAACTCACAGCGATAGGCCGTAAAGAATGGCCAGCGGTAACGCAAATTGTATTCCGAAATTATCAATGGGGTGCCGAAAAGCGCAACAGCACTTTGTGGTATGATGATAATTTCGTGGGCACTGAATTGGATGAGCAAGTGTCTTATTCAGGCATTGCGAAGGCCTGTGGCCTAGAAGGCATCGTGGCCCGCACCATGGATGAACTGACAGCCGCTTTACACAAAGCCATCGACAATCAAATGAACCACGGCAAGACAACACTAATCGAAGCCATGCTCAATCAAGAGCTGGGCGAGCCGTTTAGACGAGATGCGATGAAGAAGCCGGTGGAAGTTGCGGGGATTGATAAGGCGGATATGAAGGTGCAGTGAGGGGGCTACGCGATCTTTTTGCCGAGTGACACAACGGCGTTTTGTTCAAAGCCAATTGCTTGGTAAAATCCCACGGCATCGAGATTATCTTCGCGTACGAGCAAGTTGATTTTCCAGACACCTTTTGACTTCAACCAAGTCTCTGCCGCTTCCATCAGGGTTGCACCGAAGCGCTGTTGCTGATGGTTTGGATCGACGGCAAAATAATATATTGCACCGCGATGACCATCATGACTAATCATAGCCGATGCGATGATTTCAGTCTCAACTTTGCCCACAAGTATTGTGGCGCACCCACTTGCCATTGCGAACGAAATATCCTTGTACGGATCATTCCAAGTCCGCGTCAAATTGCAGGCGTCCCAAAGGGCGACGCATTCGGCTTGTTCTTCAATTTTCAATTCCGAAAATTAGATCACTATGAGGCCTCTTTTGAGGTTGTGAGATTAACCGTTTACCCAATTTTCAAGTTTAAGACCTTCAACGCGCTGATATTCTCGCAAATTATTCGTCATTAAAATGAGATTATGACTTAATGCAGTTGCTGCGATCAAAAGATCGTAAGCGCCGATCACTTGACCAGAAGCGCGCAACTTGAATCGCAGTGGGCCTGCTATGCGAGCGGCTTTGCTGTTAAAGGGGAGGACTGTCACGCGTGATGCAAATTCATTAATAATGTTCGTGCGGCTGATCGGCGATTGATAACGGTCTGCGCCGGAATAAAGCTCGAAAATCGTTAGATCACTGATGGCGCTTTTTCCGCTCAGTTCATCCAACCTTTGGGCGAGGGCGCGGTTGCGCCCTTTCATCGTGAATATGCAAATATCCGTGTCGAGAAGATGGGTTAGCAATTTACCAGTCTTCGCGCTCTTGAGGTGGAGGTTGGGTAAGCCTTTCAAAATCATCGTCCAGCCTTGGGCCGTTCATAAACTCTTCCCAAGTTTTTTTGATCGGCGTTATCACAAGACTCTCACCCTGTTGCGTGATGTTCACTTTCTTCACAGAATCAGGAAAGGCGAGCGCTTTTGGCACGCGCACTGCTTGAGTTTTGTTGGTTTTGAAGACGGTTGATTGGGTCATATTGATTGGTATATACCAATGGGATATACAAATCAATATATGACAGTTTCTGCAACATAATTTCAGCAGATCGCGAATGCCTCGCTCTCTCCTGCTATAGGCCTCTCCAAATCAGGAGAGACTCTTATGCAATTTTCATTGAACCATATGGTTGCCCCTAAGCTTGGCTACAATGCGTTTTTTGACTTGGCTTTATCGCTTGGCGTCAACGCGGTGGAAATTCGCAATGATATTCCATCGGCTTTGATGGGCAATAAGAATGCGAAGTTGATTGGCAAATTGGCCAAGGACAAGGGCATCACCATTATCAATGTGAATGCGTTGCAGCGCTGGAACCAGTGGAACAAAGCCAAAGCGGATGAGGCTAAAAAGTTGGCGGAATATACGGCTCTTACAGGTGCGAAAAATTTAATCTTGGTTCCCACCAATGATACAAAGTTCACGCCTGCTCATGTAGCGCGGCTTGAAGGCATTCGCGTGGCTTTGGATGGTCTCAATTCAATTTTGAAAGATCATGGTTTGATTGGCTGCGTGGAGCCTCTTGGTTTTATTGAGTGTTCACTGCGTCTGAAGGCGGAAGCAATTGCAGCGATTGATGCCGTGAATGGTGCCAAGCGCTTTAAGGTAACGCATGATACATTCCATCATTTCGTTGCAGGTGAAAAAGATGTGTTTGCGACACGCACTGGGCTTATTCATGTGTCCGGTGTCACCGATAAAAAACATACGGCTGCCACCATGCGCGATGCGCAGCGGGTGTTGGTTGACGCACATGATATGATTGATAATCGTGGCCAAGTGCGGAAGCTGATGGCGGATGGTTACAAAGGCTATGTATCGTTCGAGCCATTTGCGGCTGAAGTGCATAAGAGCAAAATGATTGCGCGTGAGTTGGCGCGGAGCATGGATTATTTGGAGGGGTAAACCCCTCTCCCGCAAGGGGAGAGGGTTGATATTGTCTTACGCTGCTTCTTCGGCTGAATCTTCTTCCACTTTTTCGCCAGCAGCAGCACCACGTTTGGCGTTTCTGGCGAGGAAGTCTTCGAGTTCACGGATGCATTGATCTTCATCAACTTTGCGAACCGCAGCCAATTCACGGGCGAACCTTGCCAGAGCTTGTTCAAACAATTGGCGCTCAGAGTATGACTGCTCTGGTTGACGATCGGAACGATACAAATCGCGGATCACTTCGGCCACGGCAATCACGTCACCTGAATTGATCTTCGCATCATATTCTTGCGCACGACGCGACCACATGGTGCGCTTAATGCGGGCGCGGCCACGGATCACTTTCATGGCTTGTTCAATCAACGAACGATCAGCCAAATGACGCATGCCTTTTTGTTCAGCACGATTGGTTGGCACTTTGAGGCGCAGTTTTTCCTTTTCGAAATCGACGATGTAAAGCTCAAGCTTCACACCAGCAATTTCCTGCTCTTCAATGTTGGTAATGCGGCCCACGCCATGGGCAGGGTACACCACCAGTTCACCAGTTTTGAAGTTAATCTTTTTTGCAGCAGGGGCAGCAGCAACGACTGGCTTTGCGGCTGCGACTGGTTTGGCGGCCGCAACTGGAGCAGCAGCAGCTTTAGCGGCAGCGGCTTTGGCACCAAGGGCCTTGGCGAATGCGGCTTTAGAAATGGCAGCTTTAACAACTGGTTTTGCCGCTGGCTTGACTGCTGCTTTGGCAACAGGCTTTGCGGCAGCCTTGGGGGCTGGCTTCGCGGCCACTTTTGCAGCTGGCTTGGTTTTCAATTTTACCTTTGGAGTAACCTTGGCTTTTGCAGCTGGCGCTTTGGCCTTGGCTGCAGGAGCTTTTTTGGATTTTGATGTCGGCATGTCTGTTTATCGCCCTTTTTCTATGTTCTTGGCCAACACAAACCCCAGTCTTGACTCTGGGCGTTAAAAAATCCGAGCGTAAAGGCCCGGATCACTAATCTTGCGTGGTTTTGACTACATAGGTAATGCATAGCACAAATTTAAGGAAATATAAAGACGAGACCGTCCGTGTACGGTCGAATTTTGGGTGTTAAATGACGATTTCTGGGGATTATGGTTAATAAGAGTTAATCTCCCTCACCAGGTTTGGGTGAGAAATGGGCGTCAAATTTGCCTTCAACACCGTCAAATTCCTTGGCATCAGCTGGCGCATCGCGCTTTACGGTGATGTTTGGCCATTTTGGCGCAAACTCGGTGTTCACTTGCAGCCACTTATCAAGGCCAGGTTCGGTGTCTGGTTTAATTGCGTCAGCCGGGCATTCAGGCTCACAAACGCCACAGTCAATGCATTCGTCAGGGTGGATCACCAGCATGTTTTCGCCTTCATAAAAGCAATCCACAGGGCAAACTTCCACGCAATCCATATACTTACATTTGATGCAGTTTTCAGTGACGATATAGGTCATTTTGGTCCACTATTTTGGTTGTTGCGGATGTAATTAGCTGAGGGATTGATCCATTGCACCCATTTTTTGTGGGGGAAGCTCAGCATTGAGTTCTTGGTAGAGCAGGTTTGCTTCTGACGCAGAGCCACGGCGCGTTGATTCACCCAAAACCCGCACCACTTTCACCTGATTGGCGATAGCAATGGTCAGAATGTCTTGCGGCTTCACCACATGGCTAATCTTGGTCACGCGCTCGCGGTTCACGCGCACATGGCCGCCTTCCACAAGTTCAGTGGCCACGCTGCGGTGTTTCACGAAACGTGCGTAGACGAGCCATTTGTCGATACGCTGGGCCAGTTTATCCCTGCTTCATTTGCGCTCGGAGAGCGGCCAAGGCGGCAAAAGGTGAATTGGGGTCCATAGGTTTTTCAGGTTTAGGTGGACGTGGCGGAGGGCGAACAGGTTCGGGCGCGCGGTTTGGCTTATATTTATCGCGGCGATTAAATTTAGGTTTCGCTCCAACACCATCAGCAGGTGGTTCGCGGTTTTTGTACGCGGGGCGTTCAGGCGCTTTGCGGAAAGGTCCCGTATCCTTCGGCCACCAGACATTGATTTCGACCATTTCGGGAGGTGTTGGTTCGGCAGGTGTTTCCACAATAGTTTCGACTGGCGCTTCCGCTGGAGTTTCAGATGGAGCCTCAGCCACAACTACAGGAACAGCCGCTACTACAGGTTTTGCCACCCGCTTCTTTTGCGCGCGGAAGCCGAGGCTTACCAGAATTTCTTCAAACTCTTCACCAGAACACCCAACAAGTGACATCATATCAGAGACCACACTAAAGCCGCCGCCTTCAACGGCACCAGCTGGGCGTTGTTCTTCAGGAATGCGAGGTTTCCAGAATACGCGGTCTCTAATCAAATCGGCCAAGCGCTCTAGCATATCAACCCGCACGGCGCGCTTGCCGCACACTCGATAACCGCAAATGGCATAAAAGCCTTCGGGCTTTGAAGGGTCGGCAGTGGTTGAGGTGAGGCCGTTGGCGGGTGGTGCCGAAACTGGTCCTGCATCTGCATCACCTTTGGTTTTTTGCAGCCACCATAGCAACAAGCGCATATCAGTAGCCGCTGGCTTTAAAAGTGCGGGCAAGAAAATTTGGAATGCCCCAAAGCGCGCACCTGCGCTGCGAAGTTTAGCGCGATCATCTTGGCTTAGGGCTTTGACTTCCTCGGCCACAGTTTCGCGCGGCAGCACGCCAAAATGTTCAACAATGCGAAACGCCATGCCACGGGCCAAAGCTTCAAAGCCTTCGGCCTCTTCCAGCTTGATCAAGGGTTCAAGCAAAGCTGCCAAATAACGGTTCACAAATTTCTGCAAGCGCTCGCGCACTTCATCACGCGTTGCTCCTTGCAGCACATCATGGGCCACAATGTCAGCTCGTGGGCGAAGCGCATGGTCGCTCGCAAACACGCGGCCCACCACATTGCCCGCCCAGATAATTTCGCCATTGCGATTTAGCTTCAAATCTGTGTCGGTGGTCATGGCCAGAGATTTGGCGCGTTTGCCAATTTCTTCGGTCACGGCGGCAAGGCTTGCGGTTTTCAGCAGTTTTGCATCGGCATCGCCGCTGGTGTCTGCGGTGAAATTTAACCCTTGGATGCGGCCAACAAATTCGCCTTCAATTTTAACTTCGCCGCCATCTTCTACGTTCGTCATCAAGCCTTCCTTTTTCGCCAGACGCTGCATCAATACACTGCTTCTGCGATTGATGAAACGCTGAGTTAGCTTTTCATGCAACACATCCGATAATTTATTTTCGATCTCTTTGGCCCGTGCCTGCCAATATAATGGCGCTTCCAGCCAGTCTGATCGGTTGGCAATAAAGGTCCAGCTTCGCACATGCGAAATGCGGGTGGAGAGGGCATCTATGCCGCCCTCCATGTTATCGCTCAAAGCCAATTGCTTGGAAAACCAATCCTCAGAAATGTGCCCACGCCCGGTGTGTAGATAATGGATAATGCGACCGACCAGATAGGCATGTTCGGCAGGGGAGATATTGCGGTAATCGGGAATTTGGCACACTTCCCAGGTGCGCGACACCTGTTTTGGCGTTTTGATCAAGCCAAGAATTGAACTGTCACGGCACATCGCTTCTAAAGCTCGCACATCTGGCGCGTCCTGGGCGCGGGTGAGACCTTCGGTTTTTGGTAAAGTGCCTAGGGATTTGCGCAAGCCATCCATTGTGCGAAAATCTAAATTGCGGTTACGCCATTGCAACATGCGCACCGAGTCGAAATTATGATTTTCAAGGCGGTCAATCATTTCCTGATCAAAGGGTTCAGCATCCGCCGTCACACCAAAGGTGCCGTCATTCATATAGCGGCCAGCGCGGCCCGCCACTTGACCAAGTTCACCGGGGTTTAAATTGCGAAACTGAAAACCATCAAATTTTCGCGTGGCCGCAAAGGCCACATGATCCACATCCATATTGAGGCCCATGCCTATGGCATCGGTGGCTACCAGATAATCCACATCGCCAGATTGATAGAGGGCTACTTGCGCATTGCGGGTGCGGGGCGAAAGGGCACCCATCACCACGGCAGCACCACCGCGCTGAGTGCGGATCAATTCTGCTACCGCGTAAACCATCTCTGCGGTGAACGCGACGATGGCTGAGCGGCGCGGCAGCCGCGAAAGTTTTTTCTGGCCCGCATAAGCAAGGGGGGAAAGCCTAGGCCTCGTTACGAACGTGCAATGGGGAATGAGCTTTTCCAAAATGGGCCGCATCGTGGCAGCCCCCAGCAGCATGGTCTCTTCGGTGCCGCGCCTGTGCAACACTCGGTCTGTGAAAATATGGCCACGTTCAAAATCAGCGCAGAGCTGCACTTCGTCAATAGCCAGAAACGGAACTTCAATATCAGGCGGCATGGCCTCGACCGTGCACACCCAATAGCGTGGTTCAATGGGAATGATTTTTTCTTCACCGGTGATCAGCGCCACTGCTTGGTCACCCACCTTGGCGCGCACGCGGTCATAAATTTCACGCGCCAGCAGCCGCAAGGGCAAGCCAATCATGCCTTTGCCGTGCGCTAACATACGCTCAACAGCAAGGTGGGTTTTTCCGGTATTTGTAGGCCCCAGAACGGCAGTGACGGGGCGATGAGGTGGCATGGGGTGGAGAAGGACTCAAATTGTCTTTCTACATAACCACACATAGTCACTCTTACAAAAGCAAGAATTTATGTCATAAATTGAACCAGCCAATTAACCTCTAGATTCAAACAAGAACGAACCACGCCCGAATCGCTTCATGTGACAGATTCAGTTTTTGTTCCTTCGATTTAAAACATGTTTTGGAAAATCCGACTGTCTGCACCTGTGCAGCATCTTCAAATTAGCGGTACTTAAGCACCGCTAATTTTAACCAATAGGCCCTCATGGTTAATCAATCTCAAACAGTAAGCCTCGAATTTTATTAATAAAATTAAGAAACCGTTCTATGGCGGAACATACAGCGCCCGAATCGCTGTTGGACTGGTTTTCCACGTTTGTTCACGCCATAGGTTGTGGTTTGGTTTGGAGAAAACACAAGGTTGAGTTACTTCGCGCAAAGTTGTGGTTCAAAAAGAGTGAAGCAGTTAACCACCTGTGCCAGAACTGGAACGCTGAAAAAATGCGGGTTTCCCCAGTGCTTGCTTGACCTTGGAAAACTTGGCCCCTATAGAGACGCCAACAGGAGCTGGAAATATTTTTCCGGCTCGTTATTTTGTATGGAGATACCTATGTCGCGTGTTTGTGAATTAACTGGCAAAGGCCCTCAAGCGGGCAACAAAGTGAGCCATGCCAACAACAAAACAAAAACTCGCTTTTTGCCAAACCTGTGCCAAGTGAGCTTGATGAGCGAAGCTATGGGCCTTTCTTATAACATGCGTATTTCAGCCCATGCTTTGAAATCAGTTGAGCATCGCGGTGGTTTGGATGCATTTTTGCTGAAAGCCAGCAAGGATGATTTGTCGATCAACCTGCGCAAGCTTAAGGCTGCCATCACCAAGAGAGTTGAAGCTGCTCCTAAAGCTGCTTGATTTTTCTAAATAGATTTTAAAAAGCCGCTCTGGTTCAGGGCGGCTTTTTTGTTATGGTCAGAACATGAATCAGAAAAGACATGCCGCCAATGCGCCGCGCGATGGCAGCCCCCGCGTGCATTCCTCATCGACAATCCGCAATTGCGAGCTTGGCCAATTCACTGATGTGGCCGAGCGGGTGTTGATGGCTGAGACGGTGCTTGGTGACTACTCTTATGTGGAGCGCCACACCGAAATTATTTATACGAAGATTGGCAAATTTTGTGCGGTGGCATCTGATGTGCGCATCAATGCGCTCAATCATCCGATGGAGCGTATTTCACAACATAAGATTACCTATCGACCCAACGAGTATTTTCTCTATGCGAAGATTGATAAGGATTTTCGCGAGGCGCGTAAAAGTGCCATAGTAGAAATCGGCCATGATGTGTGGATTGGTCATGGTGCCATCATTTTGCCTGGTTTGAAAATTGGCCATGGCGCAGTGATTGCGGCAGGGGCGGTGGTGACGAAGGATGTGGAAGCCTTTGCGATTGTAGCTGGCGTTCCGGCAACACGCATTAAGTGGCGTTTCCCGAAAAAAATTCGCGCTCGCATTGAAGCTCTCGCATGGTGGGATTGGCCGCATGACAAGTTGGCGGAAGTTGCTTTAGATATGCGTGAATTGGCGGTTGAGGCGTTTTTAGAGAAGTATGAGGCTGCTGCACCAGCCTTTCGAGGCTCGCAAAGGCTCGCACCTCAGGGTGAGGGAAACCAATAAACTACCCTCATCCTGAGGTGCCCGCATAACGGGCCTCGAAGGGTCACTTCGCTGACAACACTGTGATCAAGTGTTGCATTGCTCTGCTTTTATTTTACTGGCACACCCCAGTTATGGATCTCAATATCTCAATCGGTGCTGCGGCGCTTGCTGGTGCGCTCAGCTTTCTCTCACCTTGTGTGTTGCCTTTAGTGCCGTCTTATTTGGTTTTTATCAGCGGAACTTCGTTGGAAGATTTGCGGGGCAGTGAGGCAAGACTAAATTACAAATATGTGCTGCTGGCCGCGCTCATGTTTGTGCTGGGTTTCACCACAGTGTTTGTGGCTTTAGGGGCAACAGCTTCTTATTTCGGCCAAGCAGTGCGATCGCAATTGCCTCTGCTGTCTCAGCTTGCCGGGGTTCTCATTATCATCATGGGATTGCATTTCTTAGGCCTGTTCAAATTGCAAATTCTCTCGCGGGAAGCGCGTTACCATCATGATAGTAAACCGTTTGGCTTGTTCGGTGCTTATGCTGTGGGTCTGGCTTTTGCCTTTGGCTGGACGCCCTGTCTCGGGCCAGTGTTAGCGGCCATTCTTTCCGTTGCCGCCAATGCGGAAACTGTCACCAAGGGTGCCATGTTGCTTGCGGTTTATTCTCTAGGTCTTGGCATTCCGTTTTTGATTGCCGCTGCCAGCGTGAATGTGTTTCTCAATTTCTTCGCGCGATTCAAATCTAAACTCGCACTTGTCGAAAAATTTATGGGCGCTGCCTTGGTAGTGACAGGGTTGATGTTTCTCACGGGCACCATGCAAACACTTTCTTATTGGATACTCGAAACTTTCCCTAGCCTTGGTGTCATTGGCTGATTATCATTCAGGTTATGGCGGACGATCTTTTTAGAAAACTTGAAGGCATTCAAGCCTGTGTGTTTGATGCTTATGGCACCTTGTTTAACGTGACCACACCCGTTGAAAAACTGGCAGGCACCATTGGCGATAAAGCTGCCGATGTTGCAAAGCTGTGGCGGCAGAAGCAGTTAGAATATACGTGGCTCAGAAGCCTGATGGGTGTTCATGCCGATTTCTGGGTGGTGACGCGTGAGGCTTTAGATCACACGCTTGAAGTTCACGGCATTACGGAAACTGGGCTGGCCGATGAGTTGATGACGCTTTATTTGAAGCTTGATGCCTATGATGATGTAGCCGCAACGCTGCAAGCCATCAGAGCCAAGGGCAAGCGCTGCGCAATTTTATCGAATGGCAGTCCATCTATGTTGGATTCAATTGTGCGTCATGCCGGTTTGGAAAAACTGTTTGATCATGTTTTGTCTGTTGAAGAAGTGGGCGTTTATAAACCCAGCCGCCGGGTTTATCGCCTTGCCATGCAGCGCTTACAAATTCAAGATGCACCGTCGATTTGTTTTATCTCAGCAAACAGTTGGGATGCACAAGCCGCCGCACAATTTGGTTATCAGGTGGTGAAGCTTTCACGTGTTGCTTCAGTGGCCGATCGTATCCCGGGCAAGCCCGCTGCGGTGATTGATGGGTTGGGCAAGCTATTGCAGTTGGTTTAAGGATATCAACCGTGTTCACTAGCCCTTCGAGGCTCGCAAAAGCTCGCACCTCAGGGTGGGAACAATGGTGGCCCTCACCCTGAGGTGCGAACGAAGTGAGCCTCGAAGGGTGGTGGATTGAATCTCGGATCGGGCAACGAGCCGCCTATTTATCTCTTCAACACAACACTCGTCATCACGCGTTGATCATTATAGTCGCCTGATGCAGCTCCAGACTTAAACCACAGGCCTTGATAATTCACACTCGCCGTCATGTTGGGGTTGAGTTTCCAATTGAGGCCCAGTTTTGCTGTTGTGCTGTTATCAATGCTGGTGCCGGAATCTTGTACGCTGAAGCCAAGGCCTGCTTTGGCATCTAAGTTTTGACGCAAGGAATGTGTCACATCGAGGCTGGTGGTCCAGCTGTGGCTGGCGGAAATTCCGGCGGTTGAGGTTTCATCTAGTGTAAAGCCTGATGTAGCTTCGAATGATGTGAGTTCAGATGGTGACCATTTAATGCGGCCCGCAACGCCTAAGCCTTGAGCAGTACCAAGGCTGGCGTCGGCATAATCGCGCACCACATAAGTGAGCGCCATTTCGCCATCCCAAATTGGCCCACGGTTAATCGCTACACCAGCAGCTAAGCTCACGCCTTGAGAATTGCGGTTCACGCCATTGCGATCTAAAGTTTGATCGTGAAAGCGCGGCGCGTAAGCCAGTTCAGCAAAGGGTTTGAGGGCCGTGCCATTGTCCGTGAGAGCAGCACGAAGTGATAAAGTCGGAGCCCAATAGTTGCGGTCCGCGTTGTCTTCTGCGCCACCGCCACTCAAAGCCACATCATCATAAAGGCTGCGGGCCAGCGTGGTTTTAACACGGCCTTCCAAGCCACCAAAATCATGGGTGAGCGAAGCTGATGTTATATAGGTGTGATCGCGGCGCGGACCAATTGCCGTATTGGGCACTTGGCTATTTTCAGTGCCAGTTTCGTTCTGTGAATATGAAGCCGTAAAATCTGCTTTGGTGGTGCGGCGAATGTCGAGGCGGTAGGCGGTTTCAAGGTTGCCCGTGAGTGTGGATAAATCA
>JANLPA010000107.1:0-12139 GCA_031366855.1 Hyphomicrobiales bacterium
TGATCACGGTGTCGAACTGGCGGCCCAGGTCGATCGGAAAGTTGAGGTCCAAGGGCAGCGCGAGTGGCGTGCCGTCGAAGTCGATGGCTTGAATCTCGGAGGGCGAGAAATAGAGCTCGTAATACACCATCACGGCCACCGCCGAGGGTCAATTCAGGAGTCATTTTCCACCAACCCCAGAAGCCGTCACCAGAGATCGTAGCAAGTGTGTTCAAACCGTAAGGACCAGGGTCGTCTGAGTTGCCAGCAATCGCAATCTTAGCACCAACTTCACCAACTGCAGTGTCAGTTGTTCCAACAACTTTCAGGCCGTATTTTGCACGGATGTTGGTTTCAGAATCATCAGAGGAGTCTGATTGATAAGAAGAGTAGTAGACAGCGGCACGAACATAGCCAGACCATTGAATAACTGTCGAAGCTGGCATGTCAGCTGTTGGAACGATGCTGATTGTGTGAGCTGTTTTAGGAGCAAATGCATCAACGTCGAGTGATGGAATTACGATAGCATCAGCACGGCCAACTTGGAGAAGCGAGAAACCAGCTGGAACAGCTGATTGTGCTTCTGCAATTGACATACGTGCGTTCAGAGCTTCGATTTGAGCTTTGAGGTCGCTGAGTTCGCTAGCGCGGGCGCTAACTGTTACGGCTGCGAGAGCAGCTGTACCGAGAAGTGCAAACTTAATCATCTTCATAGTGTATTCTCCCAAGTCATTGGAGTTTAAATGAGCCCCCCGGTCCCCTGCAATCGAAGTAGGCGGGCAATGCACGAGTCGCCGTGCACACACCCTCTCTTCGCGGCTTCTATGGTTAAGGTCAACCTCATTGGGGGCTCGCGCGCTATAATTTGGCCGCCTGTGGCACGGATGCCACAGTTCTGTGGGCAACTCTTAGGTAACTTTGCGGCAAAACTTAATAAGCCCTTATTTTGCGCAGCTTGATGGCCGCCAAACCGCCATAGAATCCATTAGCAAAACACCATGACAATATGCTAACGATCTCTTAATAAACCGAAATATGGCTTCTGCGGGGCAGGGCTGGGGATAATTGCAACGGGGACATTAAGATGTATCAATGGCGACCATCACAGTGGATTAAATGGGCTCCGCTTACAATTTTGCCGTTTATTGCGGGCGGTTGGCTGCAAACTGGCGGTTTGGTGGATGATCTGGCGGGTCGCGCCCAAACTGCAGCGGGGGAGTGGGCCAAAGTGGCCTTAGAGGGCCGTGATGTGGTGCTTTCTGGCGAAGTGAAGAGCAAAACCATTTTAGATGAAACTGTTAAAGCCGTGGCTGGCACTTATGGCATTCGCACCGTTGATGTGAGCCAAGTGAAAATTCTGCCGCTGGATGCTCCAGTGGTGCAATCGCTCACCTCAAAGCTGGGTTTGCCCGAAATTACCGGCACATGGCCGCAGGATGTGGCAAAGACTTTGACGGTGACTTTAAACAATAAGATTTACGAATTTGGCAAAGATGCTGAATTGCAATCAACTGATGGCAAGTTTGTGTTGAAGCCAGCAGCAAGCATTGCCGATGGTGCTTATGATGTGACGGCTTCCGTTTCAGATGGCGACACCATGTCCACCGCTGCGGCAGCGCCCGGCAAATTGGTTGTTGACACTGTGGCGCCAGCGGTTCCGGCCTTGGCATTGCCAGAAACAGGTGCAATTTGGCCTTATGCCATTTCAGGCACTTGGCCAGAAGGCGATGCCACCGGGCTTTCAGCGAAATTGGCTGATAAAACCTATGTTCTGGGCACTGATCAAGCTTTAAAATCAGACGGTAAAGGCAATTTCACCTTTGACCCACAGGTGGAGTTAAAGCCCGGCAGCTATGATTTAAGCATTATAGTGGCTGACGCTGCTGGCAACCAGACAGCGCTTGATTCGAAGGCCGCAATCGTGGTGGCTGATCCGGCGGTTGTTGTTCCTGAATTGCCGAAGGCTGAGGCTATGCCGCTAGCAATGCCAAGTGTTGCAGCGGCGGCGGCTGGCAACAGTGCATCGCCCATGTTGTCTGGCAGCTATCCAAAAGACGCGGCCAAGCTTTCAGTTCAAGTGGGTGGCAAAACTTATGTGTTGGGCACCGACAAGGAATTAACGTCTGACGGGGCCGGCAACTGGATGTTGATGTCTCCGCATTTGGCTGATGGTGATTATTCGGTGGGGGCCAAGGTTGAAGATGCGGCTGGTGTTATAACCACGTCGCAAACTCAAAGCATGACTATTGATACAAAGGGCCCGGCTGCACCCGCAGTTAACCCGCCAGCGGCTGATGCCGTGTGGCCATATGCCGTGACTGGCACTTGGCCTGAGGGCGATGCCAAGGTGATGTCGCTGTCACTCGCTGGTCAGGCTTACACATTGGGCAAGGACAAGGAACTGATTTCAGATGGCAAAGGGGCATTCACATTCCTGCCCTCCACCCCATTGGCTCCAGGGTCTTATGATCTTGATTTCACGGTGATTGATGGTTTGGGCAATATCAGCACTTCAGTTGCCAAAGCAGCAATTGTTATTCCCGAAGCTGCTGTGGCCGTTGAGCCTGCTCCTGTTGTTGAGCCACCGAAGGCGGTTGAGCCGCCTAAAGTGGTTGAGCCGCCTAAAGTGGTTGAAGTAGTACCTGCACCAGTTCCGGCTCCGGCGGCACCGCCGCTTGCGGTTCCAACTGTTGAAGCTGTGGTTTCAGATTCGGATCATCCAACAGTCAAAGGCACTTGGCCTGCTGGCAAGGCAAACTCGCTTACCGTTTCACTCGATGGTGTTTCATATAAGCTTGGCACTGATTTTGATTTGCTATCGGATGCCAGTGGCCATTGGACCTTGAAGCCAAAGGCCGCCATTGTGAACGGCACTTATGATGTGATTGCGCAAATCACCGATGCTGCTGGTCAAACTGCAATCGACGCAACCAAGGGCGAATTGCAAGTGAATGTGGCTGCACCACCACCAGCACCACCCGCTGATCAGCCTTATGATTGCGTGGCAACCATGGCGCGCATCAGTGCTGTGTTCCCAGTGCGGTTTGAATTTAGACATGCCGCTTTGAAGGCACCTTTTGATCTTTCCGTAAATCAATATTCCGCCCTGTTGAAGGATGCACGGTGCTTGACGATGAAAGTGCAAGTGGCTGGTCATGCTGATTATCTGGGTTCGGAAGCTTATAATCAAGGCCTGAGCGAACGCCGCGCCAAGACTGTGATTGATGCGCTGGTTGCCGCTGGAATTGATGCTGGGCGCTTAACCGGCATTGGTTATAGCAAAGACAAGCCACTTGATCCGGCTTTGACTGACAGCGCGCGGATGAAAAACCGCCGTGTTGAATTCACAGTATTGAATTAAGGGGACGCGAGATGAACGAGTTTTTTAATTTTCACAATAGCTGGATTTTGGTTGAGCATAATTGGGTTTGGATGGCGGCGGCGTTTTTGATTGGCACATATGTGGGTTTCACCTTCAATGTGCCTAAAGATTCAAAGCAATAATTAGGGCAAGTAACAATCATGACTCACTATCTCATTGAACTCGCAATTTGGCTCTTGGGGGCTTATTTTATCGGCTGCATCTTCGGCTGGATTTTGCGCAATCTGTTCGGCGCAAAACCAGTGGTTGAACCCGTTATGGCGGCACCGGTTTACACTGCACCGCCTGCACCGCGCCCCGTTGCAGCACCCATGGCAGCCGCATCTGCACCAGAAAGAATGGAACGCCCGAAAGGCATTTCAGCAGCGCGCGGTGGCAAAGCAGATAATCTGCAACGCATCAGCGGTATTGGCCCCAAGAACGAAAGCATTCTGCACACATTAGGCTTCTTCCATTTCGATCAAATTGCGGCGTGGACAGCAGCACAAGTGGCTTGGGTTGATGATCATTTGAAATTCAACGGGCGTATTGCGCGTGAAGAATGGATAACGCAAGCCGGCCTTTTAGCAGATGGCAAAGAAGCTGAATTCACAAAGCTTTTTGGCACGGGTGGATTGAAGAACACCAAGGGTGAGGCCCTTTCAGGTTCGCGCACGCTGAAGTAGGTAGGTTAGTTCTAATCACAACCGGTCAAAATCGTCGCAATTGAATTTGGTTTGCACTCAGCCAGTTGGGCAATTGAGCTGGTGCTTGCCACGGTCATATCAGCGGGAACGCCGCGCTTCAAATCCATCGTCATCGCGCGCACTGTTTCTGGGGCAAGCCTAGACCGATAGACATGCAAGTTCTGCATCACTTTCTGGACATATTGGCGGGTTTCTTCGAAGGGGATGCATTCAACCCAATCAACTGGATCCACTTGGCCGCCGCGTGGGTCGCCAAATTCTTCAACCCATTCGCGCGCGCGGCGCGGGCCAGCATTATAGCCCACCAAGGTCATAATATATGAGCCACCAAAATCATCAACCAGATCAGCCAAATGCGCAGCGCCCAACTTCACATTATAGCTTGGGTCGCCTTTGAGTTTTGAATCTGCATAGGGCAGGCGGTATTGACGGGCGATCAGTTTTGCGGTGCCGGGCATCAATTGCATTAAGCCTTGCGCGCCAACGGAGCTGCCCGCATTCGGATCGAACTCACTCTCCTGGCGCGACAATGCAAACACCATGGATTTTTCAATTGGCTTTCCAACTTGCGACCAACTTGGCAACCCGCGCACCGGATAAGACCAAGTATCAATATCAATGCCACGCTGGCTTGCTGCCTTGGCTAAGCGCAGCGACCATGATGTGCCAGCCGTGTTTTGCACTTCGGCAGCAACCGCGTTCATTTCTTCTTCAGTGTCGAAACGATTGGCCAGTGACCACAAGAAAATGTTTGTCAGATTTTTTGTGCTTGCTTTAGCCATGATTTTCATGGCTTGCACCACTTCATCTTGCTGCACGCGGGCAATAGCCGCATTTGAAACTTGGCCGCCCGAAATTTCTTCGGGTTTGTCGCCAAGGCCAATCAATTCACGCGCCAGCTGACCATAATAAACTGTGGAGTGATTTGCGGCCTTGCCAAAATATGTGCGGGCTTCAGCTTTGTCGCCCATGGCCAAACTAGTGCGGCCGAGCCAATAAGCCGCGCGCGCCTTTTCTGTTCGAGACGGCGCAAGTTTTTGCAATTTGGCAAAATGTTCAAGTGCCACATCTGGTTTGCGCAGATAACGCAATGCAATCCAACCTGCGAGGAACTCACCTTCTACTGCCGAGTCGCCAGATTTAATGCCGTGATCGCGCGACATTTGATAAGCGGCATTCCACACATTTGCATGATTCCTGCCAACCGAGCGGCGAATGATAATGCGGCGTTCACCCCACACGGCTTCAACATCGCCGATTTGAGTTGGATCGCTGGGCATGGAAACCAGAATTGAACGGGCCTTATCAAATTTTTCTTGGCGGCGGTAAAAGCGGGCCAGGGCAAAGCGCATGGCCAGTTCATTTTTCATCGCTCCTGAAAGGCCAGCGTATTTTTGATCCGCGCCTGAAGTTCCGCCGTGCAACATTTGGGCGACGCTTGCGGCGCGCGAATAATCGCCACCGAGTTTTTTGCCAATGCGCAAAGCCCCCGAAGATTCCTGCGAAAAAACTAAACGCCACATGCGCTTGCGATAATCGGCTGTTGAAATTTGATTGCCGAACTCTTGCTCGATGCGGGTTTCAGTGTCGGCAGTTGTACCAGCATTTAACCAAGCAGCTTTTAACCATTTATGACCATGTTCAGAATCGCCATTTGCATAATGCGCACGTGCCAAAGCCACCATACCGAAGGGCGTTACAGGTGATTTTATACTGAAGTGTTGCAGAGTGGTGTTTGCGTCTTGATTATTTTCATAAAGTGCTTGCTCGGCACGCTTCATCAAAGTTTCGGTGAGCGGCCATTTGGGGGCTGCGTGCAAGAACGCCATGATGCGGCTGTAACCCGCTTGGGCACCGTGGTCTCTTAGATAAAGCAGTTCAACGAGCTTTACCGCTGAGCCATCGCCGGAACGTTGGGCCAAATCACCTGCTGTAATAAAATCACCGGTCAAGGCGCGTTGCACAGCTTCCACTGCAAGCGAGGAAGGGCCAGCCACGGCGACACTGCTCAGTGGAATCATCGTCACTGCGGTTGCCGTGAGCAATCCACCGATGAATCTTCGCCGTGACATATGATTGAGCATTACGATTACTTACCTGATTCCAAACTATTCAGTTAGCGCAGCTGATAATTGGCAATTAAGACCGAGTTTTGGCCTGAAACAGGCTGCGTCTCAGTCTTGCCGTATTCAATTGGCCAGACTATGTTGCGACCGACTTAATCAGTCTATGGTTTCTAATTTCTTACCAATGAGGTTTCTCGTGCAATTTAAGGGTTCAATTCCAGCTTTGATCACGCCAATGAAGGACGGTGCTTTTGATGAGCAATCGTTCCGCAAATTTGTGGATTGGCAGATAAAAGAGGGAAGCTTGGGTTTGGTGCCCGTGGGCACGACAGGCGAAAGCCCAACCTTAACGCCTGACGAGCATAAAGCCGTGGTGCGCATTTGTGTGACCGAAGCCAAAGGCCGCGTGCCGGTGATTGCCGGTGCAGGCTCAAACAACACGGCTGAAGCCATTGAATATACGCGCCACGCCAAAGAAGCGGGAGCCGATGCTGCGCTGGTTGTGGTTCCTTATTACAACAAGCCCACACAGGATGGCATTTATGCGCATTATAAAGCCATTGCTCAGGCTGTGGATATTCCGCTGTTTGTTTACAACGTGCCCGGGCGCACTGTGGCTAACATTTCGGTTGAAACACTGGCTAGACTTTCGCATGATTTTAAAAATATCATCGGCACCAAGGATGCTTCGGCTGATCTCACACGGCCATCGCGCCAGCGCTTGGCTTCGGGAACTAAGTTCATTCAGCTTTCTGGTGAAGATGGCACGGCACTTGGATTTAACGCGCATGGTGGTGTTGGTTGCATTTCGGTTACGGCCAATGTGGCTCCGCGTCTCTGCGCGGATTTGCAAGCGGCCACATTGAGTGGTGATTATGGTAAGGCATTGCAGTTGCAAGATTTGCTCATGCCATTGCATCATGCTTTGTTTGTTGAATCGAGTCCTGGTCCGGTGAAATATGCTGCAAGCTTGCTGGGCTTGTGTTCGCCAGAAGCGCGGCTTCCACTTATTCCTGTAACGGAAAGCACCAAGGTTGCTGTGCGTGAAGCGCTAGTGCATGCGGGTTTGCTGAACTGATATGTCGTCAAAAGCAGGTGGTGCCAAGGCCAATAAAAAGCAAGAAGGCATCAAGGTGGTGTCTGATAATCGGCGCGCGCGCTATGATTATGAGATCCTGCAAAGCTTCGAGGCGGGCATTGAACTGGTAGGTTCCGAAGTTAAATCATTGCGCGAGGGCCATGTTAATCTTGGCGAATCCTATGCTGCGATGAAGGGCAAAGAGCTGTTTTTGATCAACACCAACATTGCAGAATATCGTGAGGCCAACCAGTTCAACCATGAACAGAAACGCCCGCGGAAACTTTTGCTCAACCGCAAAGAAATTGATCGGCTGGCAGTTGGTGTGTTGCGCGAAGGCTTGACGATTATTCCGCTCAAAATGTTTTTCAATCTGCGTGGCCGCGTGAAGGTGGATATTGCTTTAGCCAAGGGCAAGAAAAATATCGATAAGCGCGAGACGATCAAGAACCGCGATTGGGACCGTGAAAAATCGCGTGTGTTGCGCGATCGCGGGTGAGGCGCATGCAGCATTTAATTGGGCGGGTTTTGCCAGATGTGGAATTGCCTAGCAGCAGTGGTGGGTTTGTTAGTCCGAAGCAAGTGAAGGGCAGGGCGGTTTATTTTTTCTATCCCTACACTGGTCGGCCGGGTTTGCCCAATCCGCGAGGATGGGATGATATTGTTGGCGCGCATGGCTCCACGCCGCAGGCCTTGGGTTATGCGGCGCAGTTTCATGTGTTCCGCGATTTAGATGTGAGCATTTTTGGTGTGAGCCTGCTCTCGCAAGAATGGATTGCCGATTTTGTTCTGCGAAATTTGTTGCCGTTTGAACTGCTATCGGATGATGCGGGGCGGTTTTCGCAAACTCTGAAGCTGCCGCGCTTTTCAATTGACCGTGTCGATTATTTGACGCGGCTTACAATGATTGCTACGGGCGGGGTTATTTCACACGTAGCATTTCCAGTGGCTGATCCAGAAAAAGACGCCGCCAACACTATGGAATTGCTGGGATGATATTGATCGCACTTGGCAGCAATATCAGCGGGCCATGGGGAACACCCTTGGAAGCCTTGCAAAGGGCCTGTGTTGCGCTGAACACATTTCCATTGCGGTTGGTCCGGGTTTCTAAAATTATTGAAACATTGCCGTTTGGGGTTCTAAACCAGCCAAATTTTGTGAATGCTGTGGCCATTGTTGATACGGCACTTTCGCCTGACGCTCTGATAAAAAAACTTCATATGATTGAACACCAAGCTGGGCGACGCAGACGCAGGCGCTGGGGGCCACGGTGTTTGGATTTGGATATTCTTGATTATCATGGACAATTGCGTCCACATAAAGCTGCAAATGACAAAGCCTTAGTGTTGCCGCATCCATCAATTGCCGAACGCAGTTTTGTGTTGGGGCCAGTGGCGGAGATTGCACCTAAATGGAAACACCCGGTTAACCATAAATCTGCGCTGGTTATGATTCAGAAACTATATCGCTTAAATCAGGCTTAATGCGCCTTAAGCATAATTCACTGAGATGATAGTGGATGTTGCAATGCGTAAAACAATACTGGTAGCACTATTTTTAGCACTGCTCAATTTTGATGCTCAAGCCAAAGATATACAATTTTCGCCAGACACATTTACGATTTTGGGTGGCATGGGCACTGAGCAAACACAGGTTACTTCGATTGCTTCACCACGACAAAAAAATCGCATCGTTCAGAAAGATGATCTTTCAGGCCCCAATCGATCACAAATTTATTTTGAAACCACATTGCCGCCCGGTTCAATTTTAGTGCGCACCGGTGAGCGCAAACTTTATTTTATCCTGCCCGATCAACAAGCCATTATGTACCGCGTGGGTGTGGGCCGTGAGGGATTTCAGTGGTCGGGGCAAAACCGCATCAGCCGTAAAGCGGTGTGGCCATCATGGCGGCCACCCGACGTTATGATTCATCGTGAAGCGGCCAAAGGCCATATTATTCCTGACTTTATGGAGGGAGGCCCACAGAATCCGCTGGGTGCCAGAGCCATGTATATCGGCGGTAGCGAATTTCGCATTCATGGAACAACGCAACCATGGAGCATTGGCCATGCCGTTTCATCGGGCTGCATTCGCATGTTGAATGAACATGTGATTGAACTTTTTGACATGGTGCAAATTGGTGCGCGCGTGGTGGTTGAATAAAACGGTAAGAATTTTTGCACCACAGGCCAACATAAACACACTCTTAACCAAAACGCGTCATTAATGGGTTTAGTTAATTTAGTTTGTTTGTATCGGAGTATCACTATGCGTATCAACGTGCCCTTCGGCCGTTTTGGCTTCACGTCGTCAAAGCTCATAATTGCTGGCGTTTCAGCAGCATTGCTTTCAGGTTGCTCTGGTTCAATTGATCGCTTTTCTTCCAATTACGACAATCCATCTGATGCTGATCCGGTTTACACGGCATCAGTTCCTAAATATGTAAAACCTGCAAAACTTAAATATGCCGCGCCAAAAGCTTTAGCTTATCGTGAAGACACAATTGTGGAGAGCCCAATTGTGAGTGCGCCGTTGAATAAGCCCGCTGCGCCCAACTATGATTATGTGCAGAGTTATAAGAAGCCCGTTTACAAAAACCCGAGTTATAAGGTGCCAACTTATAACGCCAATGAAGATGTGGTTGCTGACACTGAGACGGCACCAGTTTACAAAAAGCCGTTGTTAAAAACGGGTGCAACTGTGCGTGTGGCTGAGGGCATGACACTTTATTCAATTGCCAAAGCCAATGGTTTAACAGTGCAACAGTTGGCTGAAGCCAATGGCATTGAGCAGCCCTACACTGTGAGCACGGGCCGCATGTTGCGCATTCCGGGTGCCACCACGGCACAAGTTCCTGATGCAAAATATTTAGCAAAGAAGAAGCCAATTTCACTTGCGGAAGAAGTGGAAGTGGCTCCAATTTCTGCCCCAAAGATGAAGGCTGGTTCAACTTATCGTGTTGAAAATGGTGACACGCTCTATTCTCTTGGCCGCAAATTTAAAGTTTCGCCGTTTGCAATTGCGAACTTGAACGGTTTTGCACAAGACCGCGCACTTTCGCTTGGTCAAACATTGCGCATTCCCGCTGTGGCATCAGCAAGTGTTGCGCAATTGAAGCCGAAGAAACTTGTGTTGGATAATGAAAATACGACAGATGATTCGACACAGGCAGTGGCTGATGAAAATACGATCGCACCTGCCGCCACTCCGAAAGCTCAAGCTTCGGTCGAAGACGTGCCAGCAATTCCGTCTGACATTGGACTTGCGATGCGCTGGCCAGTGCGTGGTAAAGTGATTTCGGATTTTGGCAAGAAGCCCAGTGGTTTGAAAAACGAAGGCATTAACATTGCTGTGCCGGAAGGCACCAGTATTCGTGCTGCCGAAAGTGGCGTTGTGGCTTATGCCGGAAATGAGTTGAAGGGCTATGGCAATCTCATCCTCATCCGCCATGCGGGTGGTTATGTGACCGCCTATGCCCACGCAAAATCATTGAATGTGAAACGCGGCGACACTGTTAAGCGCGGCGATATAATTGCCATTGCTGGCCAGACCGGCGCTGTGCAAAGCCCGCAACTGCACTTTGAAGTGCGCAAAGGTGCAACGGCATTAGACCCTAAAAAATATCTTACGTCATCGACAGCGTTGAATTAATTCGACCAAGCAAATCCCCTGCAAGGGTGCCCGGGCTTCGGCCCGGGCTTTCTATTTTCTATGAATACTTACGCAGCAGACCCACCAATTTACCTTGCACGCGCACACGGTCTGGGCCGAAAATTCGGGTTTCATAGGCAGGGTTGGCAGCTTCAAGCGCAATTGAAACACCTTTGCGGCGCAAGCGCTTCAGCGTTGCTTCTTCATCATCCACCAAGGCCACAACAATATCACCATTGATAGCGGTGTCACCTTTGCGGATCACAACAGTGTCGCCGTCAAAAATGCCGGCTTCAATCATCGAGTCACCTTTAACCTCGAGGGCGAAATGTTCGCCGCCGCCCAGCATTTCAGGTGGCACCATGATGTTGGCGGTGTGGTCTTGAATGGCGCTGATGGGAACACCCGCAGCAATGCGGCCCATCATGGGAATGGCGGTGGCGCGTGGAATGCCATCATTGGCGGCGGGCATGGGTTTAACTTTGCCCAGTGAGCCTTCAATAACGTTCGGCGTGAAGCCGCTTTTCTTTGAAGTCAAACTTGGCTGATGCGATTCAGGAAGCTTGATCACTTCCAAGGCCCTTGCACGGTTTGGCATGCGCTTCAAAAATCCACGCTCTTCCAGAGCCACGATCAAACGGTGCACACCCGATTTGGATTGCAAATCCAACGCCATTTTCATTTCTTCAAAAGAGGGTGGCACACCTTCTTCTTTAAGGCGTTCATTGATGAACAAGAGCAATTCGAGTTGCTTGCGTGTGAGCATGGTGAAACCTCATAACAGAATCGGAACAAATCCAAAACATTCATACATGTTTCGCCTTCGTTCCGCAAGTGTTTGCGTTATGGGCTGTTAGAAATCCAGCATTACCACGGAAATAAGAGTTCCTGCCGGAGCTTCGGGCGCATGTGGCTCACGGATAACCAGACAATCAGCATTGCGCAAAGTGCGTTGCATAGAAGAGTCTTGCTTGGAAAAGGACGTGGCAATGCGGCTACCATCAGCTGCATATTCGAGTGTGGCGCGCAGATAGTCTTGGCGGTTATCATTGGCGGGTAAAGCACTTCCCAATTTTGCCGTGGCTGACGTTTGGCCATCTGCATTGCCTTGAATAGCGTTGAGCAATGGCCGTAAAAAAATCCGTGCGCATACTAGAGCAGAAACTGGATTGCCGGGCAAGCCGAGAACGCGCAGTTTTCCTTTGGTGCCAAACATTAAGGGTTTGCCCGGGCGCAACGCAATTTTCCAGAAATCAATTTTGACGCCTGATTTCCTCAGTGCCTCTTGCACATAGTC
>JANLPA010000165.1:0-41436 GCA_031366855.1 Hyphomicrobiales bacterium
ATCCTGATGCTGCCAAAGTCAAAAATCTGATTTTTGCGGTGGGCGCAGTGGGTTCAAAGGAAGTGCTTGATCGCGCCACTGGCAAACTTGTTCCAGTGTCCAAAGAAAGCGCTCCTTTCGCTGTTGATGGCATAAACTATGCTCCATTCTCGGCCTTCGGTGGCTGGGCTGGTGCGATCAACGCCAAGGCTGACCAAAAGAAAAAGGATGCTGCATACGCATTCTTGTCTTACATGAACCAGTCTGCGCAATCGAGTGTCGATGTGACTGTCGGTGCCACTGGCTATAACCCTTATCGTCTGTCGCAACTCAAGAGCACAGACTTCTGGGTGAAAGCCGGTATGTCGGAAGAGCTGGCCACAAACTACATGGGTGCCATCAACGGAGCCATCAACAATCCGAACATGGCATCGGATATGAAAATCCCAGGTGCGCAGAAATACACCTCAGTGGTTCTCGACACAGAACTCGCCCGCTACATGGCAGGCGAAATCACAGTTGATGAAGCATTGAAGAACATTGAAGCAGGTTGGGAAAAAGTCACCGAAGATTTCGGCCGTGACAGTCAAATCGCAGCCCAAGCTTTGGCGCTCGGAAAATAGGTTTTATAACAATGTCTCACGTTCGTGACGCAAACCAGTCGGGGGAAACCCCGGCTGGACTTACACCCCAACAAAGCTGGGCGGAATGGATAGATCGCCATTCGCGCACGTTTTTTATTGCGCCAGCAGTATCGCTTATTCTGATTTTTGCAATCTTCCCGACTTTTTACTCCGTGGTTTTTGCATTAAGCCGTGTGAAATTTTCGTCAACAGGTTTGAAATTTCGATTCGTATGGTTTGATAATTTTACCTCTGAATTCACCGGCAGCGAACAAGACCATTTTCTGGGCCGCCTCCAAGGTATGAGCGTTATTGGGTGGCTGTTTTTGATTGTCATGGTCGCTGCTGTGCTGTGGTGGCTTTATAAGTCGAAGGAAAATGGCGCATCTTGGATTGGCATGGCCGGCCGATTGATTTCAGCTTCCATGGCCCTGTTCATCGCATTCCTTCTTAGCAATACGCTATTTTCAGGTCATCAATGGGGCACGCTGCTCACCACACTTTTTTATGTGATCGTGGGGTGCTCGCTGCAGTTCATAATTGGAACTGGTTTGGCGTTCCTGTGCTCACAACCGATTTTTGGCAAAAGTTTTTTTCGCGTCTTGTTTTTCATTCCCTTGATGATCACTCCGCTGGGAGTGGGCTATGCGTTCAAGATGGTACTCGACATCACCAAAGGTCCACTGCAACCCTTGTGGGATTTCGTTGGCTGGCAAAATTGGGCATGGTCTACCGATGCTTGGGCTGCGCGCTGGTTCGTCATCGTCGGTGATTCTTGGCAATGGATTCCCTTCATCTTCATCATCATGCTTGCAGCACTGGAGAATGTGCCGAGGGACCATGTAGAGGCCGCGCAGGTTGACGGCGCCTCAAGCATTCAGATTTTCCGCGAAATCACTTGGCCTCAAATTGTTCCAGTTGCTGTGACTGTGATCCTGATCCGCATGATAGAAGCATTCAAGATCGTTGATCTTCCCAACATTATGACGTCGGGCGGCCCTGGCATTGCCACTGAATCCATGACGTTGCATTCTTACTTTGTCTGGCGCGCCAATGACATGGGATCATCGGCAGCAGTTGCTTACCTGCTTCTCATTTTATCAGTTGTAGTTTGTTCATCGTTCTTCAATTATGTCGTACTTGGCCAATTACGCAAGGCACACAAATGAGCGATGTGTCATTCAAATTTGTGAAAACCAACCGCAGCCTGATGGAACGGTTGTTTGAGTCACCGGCAGTTGGCAAGATGTCGCCTGTTGCGAAAATTTTTGCTTATAGCATCCTGATATTTTGGTCGGTCTATGTGATTTTTCCAATCTATTGGGTGCTGATCACTGCCTTCAAAGATGCGACGACTGTAAACGGAGGGCCATTTTATATCCCTTTCGTGGACTTTCAGCCAAATCTTGACGCTTGGCGAACCATGCTGTCAGCCGATCCGTTTTGTGACGGCTATGCCATTTTTAGGCAATTTGGATTGCTCATCCATAATTCTCTCGCTTTTATCGTTTCGCCATTGGTACATATAGATAAGATGGAGCCGCAGATTTGCAAAGTATATCTGGCCTTCACCAATTCTGTTGTCATCGGCGTAGCTTCGACGCTTCTATGTGTCACCATTGGCAGCATGGCCGCCTATGCGCTTGCACGTATCGAATACAAGCCAAAATTCGGCAACATTGTCATTTTCGTGTTACTCACTCTAATGGTGATAGTAGTCACCAGCTATGCTGGTGTAAAATGGTACGTGACGTCTGCCGTAGCACTGGCGTTGTTTTATCTTCTGGCGCGAATTTTCGGTAAGCGCTTTACCGCAACGCTTGGTAACAATGATATTCTTTTCTGGATTATTTCTCAGCGCATCTTGCCGCCCATCGTTGTCATCATTCCAGTTTATATGATGTTTCAAGCGGTCAGCCTGCTCGATACGCATTTAGGTCTCATCATCATTTATGCAGTGGCTAATCTTCCTATAGTCGTTTGGCTCATGCATGATTTCTTTGCGGGGCTTCCCATTGAGCTTGAAGAATCTGCGCAGCTTGATGGTGCAACGAGGTTTGGCATTTTCTGGGATATTGTTCTGCCGCTCACGCGCCCAGGTCTTGCCGCAACAACCTTGCTGACATTGATTTTGAACTGGAATGAATATCTCTTTGCCGTATTCCTAACCACTTCGAAAGCACTCACCATGCCGATCATGGTCGCCGCAAAAAATGCTGGCGAACGCGGTACGTTATGGTGGGAGATGTGCGCTGTCATCGTCGTGATGATCATTCCGGTGATTGTAGCAGCGATTATTCTGCAAAGATTTATTGCCAAGGGCGTGCTCCTTGGCGCTGTAAAAGGTTAAAACTCATGTTGTCACAAAAGCCCGGTGTTCCTGTCTCATTTGATAAAGTGCAAAAGTCCTTCGGTCCTGTGCGTGTTCTTGAGGAGCTGAACCTTCATGTTGAACCTGGTGAATTTTTAGTTTTACTGGGTGCATCAGGTTCTGGCAAAACCACAGCTCTGCGGATTTTGTCTGGACTGGAAACGGCCACTGAAGGCCGTGTGCGCATCGGTGAGCGTGATGTTACGGATGTTCTTCCAAAATATCGCGATATTTCGATGGTGTTCCAGTCCTATGCGCTCTATCCGCACAAAACAGTTGGCGAAAATATTGGCTTTCCACTCAAGGTGCGAAAAATTAATCCAGTCGAGCGCGAAGTGGCGGTGCGCGAAGCGGCAGCACAGGTTCAACTTGATACTCTCTTACATCGCTATCCACGCGAGCTTTCCGGCGGTCAGCGCCAACGTGTTGCCTTAGCGCGTGCCATCATTCGCAGGCCGTCTGTATTTTTGATGGATGAGCCACTGTCTAATCTTGATGCTAAATTGCGTGGCCATATGCGCGCTGAGTTAAAGCATATGCAACACTCTCTGGGCATAACAACAATCTATGTAACCCATGACCAAGTGGAAGCTATGACTCTGGCGCACCGTGTTGCCATTCTCGAAAAAGGTGTTTTGCAGCAGCTCGATGCACCTGCGAAAATTTATAATGATCCAGCCAATTTGTTTGTGGCGCAGTTTATTGGTTCGCCGCCAATGAACATTGTGAAAGGCGCGCTTGAGGGTGCAAATTTTCTGGTGCAAGATACCAAAATTGCTGTGCCAGTGAAGGGCAAGGTGGAAAAAGCAGTGTTGGGTGTTAGGCCAGAAGATTGCAGCATAACAATTGCGACCAAGGGGGCCCTCAAAGGCACGGTTTACACAACCGAGCTTATTGGCGACCATACCCTCGTCACCATGAAAATTGCCAATGACTTCCTCGCAGTCAAAGCGGCGAAAGATTATATGGCGCGCCCGGGTGAGGTGGTTGGCGTAACTTTTGCAAAAGGCCAGCTTTTTGTATTTGATTCAGTCGATGGCAAACGCATTCGCTAGTAATTTCTATTTTCTGCGCTTCTCAGAAAAACACGCGTAAATGAACGTTGTGCAAAAATGGTGAGCACCACCACAGGCAAGGCCATTAAAACAGTAGCGGCAGCCAGATGCGCCACTTCCTCTGCCCCACCGCCAGTTTGTGCTTCTTTCATCGAAAGTTGACCAACCATCCACGGCGGCAGGGTGAGGGCATGGTCTGAAGTTAGAGTGGCAGCAAAAAGAAACTCATTCCAACACTGAAAAAAAACCAAAAGCCCCACGGTGACCACAGCGGTTCTCACCATGGGTAAAAGAATGAAAAAGAAGATATGAAAATGTGTGGCACCGTCCAACATTGCAGCCTCTTCCTGATCGCTTGCCCGCGGACCAAAAACAGGTGCCAGCATCCATATGACAATTGGTATATTGATCGCCGTGTAGATGAAAATTAAACTGCTTAAACTGTCGAGCGATCCGGTCTTTTGCGCCATAAAATAGAGCGGCACGGCCAGAACGACTGGTGGCAATAAGCGGGTGCTAAGTATAGCAGCCATAATGCCGGAATTGTTGAATTTGGAGGTAAACCTCGTCAACCCATAAACCAACATTCCGCCAATCACCAATGTTGCAAGTGTTGAACTGATGCCGATTGCAATTGAATTGAAGGCGCGCGAAACCAGATTTTCAGCGGGGTCAGAAAGAATAAATCGCCAAGCATCTAGCGAGGGTGTGAAATCTAAAAAAGGCAAATAGGTCGGCGATTTGTCAATGGTGTTTGAGTCTTTGAATGACGTTATTGTCAACCAATAAATTGGCAAAAGGCAAACAACAGACCAAATCGCCAATAGTGTATAACCAATGGCCCATTCCGTAAATTTGAAACCGCGTTTTGCGTGTCGGATTTGCATATCCATTGTCCATCAAGACTGGTTGAGATTTCTCCTCAGACTGTGTGGATGAGTATGAGATATTTTACAACTAGGCTAAACCTGTCTGCCCAAGTTCAATTGTGAGCCGCGCGGCTGTATTTGGCAAGACGAAGAAGGCTCACACCTTTTTTGATTTTAACCTAGAGATTGGATAATTCGCTGCCGAAATGCCTTTGGACTTGCATGAAAGCGTTGGCTGAATGCTTCATAAAAACGTGAGAGCGAGCCAAATCCACAATCGAAAGCTATATTCGCGATTGGCAGCTCGGTGGCAATCAGCATTGATTGCGCGGTATCTAGCCTGTGTCGGATGATAGCTTGGTTTATGGTTAGACCCACACTGCGCTTAAATATTGTCATCGCATAGTTGGGGTGCAGACCAGCAGCGGCAGCAACTTGATCAATTGTAATCTCTTCGGTGGCGTGCTCACCCACATAGCGCGACATTTTTTCAATGTGCATGGCGCGTTCTCCACCATGATTTACGGCATGTGGTAAAGCCTCAGCCAGATCGCGCAAATCACGCCAGCCCTCACGATCTATGCGCCGCACTCGAGCCGTGAGTTCGTCTCTTACAATTTGTTCAATTTGATCTTCGCCCGAGAGCAATTCTTCGCGCCAACGCTTAAACACCTCATGATCATAGGGCCTAATATCAAGTGCTTCGATCACTGCCCCCCTGAACATGGCTTCACGCAAATGGCTGAGGGCTGGTAACCCTAAGAATACTGACATTGGAACATAAAGACAGACAAAACGGGTGGGCTTTTCAACAGCTGTCACTTGGTGCGGGATCATGCCCCAGAATAAAACCAAACGACCAGCATCAACAGCCAGTTCACGGCCATCAAACCAATAGGTCATGCGACCTTCGAGCACAAAGTTCATTTCAATTTGACTGTGCATATGAGGGCCAGGCATTCGCTGCACATCAATCGACTTGCCCGCGCAGAATCTGTGATCACCAAAAACCACCAGCGGATGACCCAGCGTTACATCCGGATGAACTGGTGTGCTTTCATCGATAAAATCGTTCTTTGGATTATGCAACATTTCCAGGAACCTTAGAATACCGGAGCTTTTAGACTTAATTCCGGTTGAACCTTACGGATTTCTGGATCAAGGTCAAGAGATACGAATGACCCAAAACAAAAAAAGGGCACGTTAAAAGTTTCTGCAGGCCATGATGGCCGCAGTTTATGGGAGAACATAAATGAACTATCTCAAAACCTTAGCAGGTATGGCCCTTGGCCTTGCCTTATCAGCTTCGACAGCAATGGCTGGCGAAATTGTTTTGAATTCAGATCAATCAGATCCAGCGCCAAAAAAGGCAATGGAAGAGTTGATTGCTGATTTCCAAAAAGCCAACCCAACCATCACTGTAAAGTGGAATAACTTTGACCATGAAGGTTATAAGTCTGCCATCCGCAACTTCTTGACAGCCGACGCTCCAGACGTTGCAGCATGGTATGCTGGCAACCGCATGGCACCATTTGTTAAAGCTGGCTTGTTTGAAGATGTGACTGATGTTTGGGCTAGCAACGGTTTGGATGACAGCTTGAAGTCAGCCGCCGCATCAATGACCATTGATGGCAAGAAGTGGGGCGTTCCCTACACCTACTATCAATGGGGCATTTATTATAACAAAGACGTTTACAAAAAAGCTGGTGTTACTGAGCCAAAGAACTGGGCTGAATTTGTTGCAAATTGCGAAAAATTCAAAGCCGCAGGTGTTGACTGCTTGACCACCGGCAACAAGGGCGGCTGGCCAGCTGCGGGCATTTTTGATTACATCAATATGCGCACAAATGGTTATGAGTTTCATATGGACCTGACAGCCGGCAAGGTGAAGTGGACTGATCCTAAGGTTAAGGCAACATTTGCTGAATGGGCAAAGGTTGTTCCCTATATGTCAGCAAGCTCAAATGCCATCGATTGGCAAGACGCTGCTGCACTGATGGTTCAGGGCAAAGCTGCGAACTATGTAATGGGTAACTTCTCAGTTGCAACATTCAAGCAAGGCGGCATGACCAACGACAATCTTGGCTTCATGATATTCCCAGAAATCACTGCGGGAATTCCACGTGCTGAAGAAGCTCCAACGGACACTTTCCACATTCCGTCAGGCGCCAAGAACAAGGCTGATGCAAAAGTATTCTTGGCTTATGTTGCTTCACCAGAAGCCCAAACTAAGATGAATGCAACTCTCGGTCAGCTTCCCGTGAACAATAAAGCCACAGCTGCTGATGATCCATACATCAAGGCTGGCTTCGAAGAATTGTCTTCTGCTTATGCATTGGCCCAATTCTTTGACCGTGATGCTCCTGCTGATATGGCAAAAGCCGGCATGGATGGTTTCCAAGAGTTCATCACTCATCCGGAAAACATTGATGCCATTCTGGAACGCCTCCAGAAGGTTGCTGATAAAGTTTATAAATAATCTTCCCGCGACGGGAGCTGGATCTTTGGGGGCGAAGATCCAGCTCTTTAAATCTTGGTTGATGCTACGAAGCTCTTAACTTCGCTGCGAGCGCTTTGGCATGAAGTGCGATTTTTAACTTCACCCTGAGGTGAGGGCAAGGACGAGCCTCGGTGGTTGTTAACTACACGTCATAGATTTTACAACGAGGGCGGCACATGGAACAGACAACTCAAGTTGGTTTCTGGAAGAAGAATCAAAAAGCATTGGCACCGTGGTTTTTCCTCGCGCCCGGAATACTCATGTTTGTGATTTATGTGATTTATCCGATTTTCCAATCCATAGGGATTAGTTTTTATGAGTGGGATGGTTTAGGCCCTAAAACCTATGTGGGTCTGCAGAACTACAAAGACCTCCTCGATGACGATTCATTTATTACATCGCTGAAAAACAATTTGATCTGGCTCATTCTTTATTTGCTGGCCATTCCATTTGGTTTGGTGGTTGCGCTTTTCCTCAACCAATCAGTCACTGGCATCAG
The DNA here is from genome assembly GCA_031366855.1 of Hyphomicrobiales bacterium. Lineage (GTDB taxonomy): Bacteria > Pseudomonadota > Alphaproteobacteria > Rhizobiales > Aestuariivirgaceae > Aestuariivirga. Next base: position 7,897 of record JANLPA010000165.1, read on the forward strand.
GCTTTACAAATCTTTCTTCTTCTTCCCGTTTGTTATCAGCCAAGTGGTTGTAGGTTTGATTTTTACCTGGTTCTATGCGCCAGGCTTTGGCATTTTGCCCCACATCATTAATTTTTTCACCGGCACACCAACTGCAATCTTGGCTGATGATAAATATGCCACCTATGGCGTTATCGCCGCTGGCCTATGGCCACAGACTGCCTATTGCATGATCCTGTATCTCACTGGTCTCAACAACATTAGCCCCGATCAAGTTGAAGCTGCGCGCATGGACAATGCCAAGGGTTGGAAGATGCTCTGGTATATTATTATTCCACAGCTGCGCCCTGCCACTTTCATTGCATTGGTTGTGACCGTAATTGGGGCTTTGCGATCCTTCGATTTGATTTCGATTATGACTGTCGGCGGGCCCTTTGGGTCAACACGGGTATTGTCTTATTTCATGTACGAGCAAGCGCTCTCTGAATATGGCACTGCAGTTGGTTATGGCGCAGCTATTGCCGTGGTGTTGTTTGCCATCATGCTCGTGTTCATCAGCATGTTCATCGTCCGCATGCTTAGCCAAGAAAGGAACGCATAATGTTTCCGAAACCAATTGCGCAAACTGGCCCATGGACACAACGCGCCTATAAAATCTTCCTGCCAATTGCCCTGTTTTTATGGTTGCTGCCATTAATCGGCATCGCCGTCACCTCAGTGCGGCCCGGGGCTGATCTTGCAGCAGGTAATTATTTTGGCATGCCGTCTGGATTTGCGGGTTGGGAAAATTACTCAGCAGTTTTTAAGAACAGCAACATTGGCTATTACATGTTGAATTCCTTTCGTGTGACAATCCCAACGGTTATTGGTGCTGTCGGCATATCCTGCCTCACGGGTTATGCGCTGGCCGTTTATAAATTCAAAGGCAATCTGGCGGTGTTCTTTATGTTTGTGGCAGGCAATTTTGTGCCCTTTCAAATTCTCGCCATTCCAGTGCGCAATCTCACTTTGAATATGGGACTTTACAATACCATGACAGGATTGGTGCTGTTTCACATCGCCTTTCAAACTGGCTTTTGCACATTGTTCATGCGCAACTTCATGAAGGCACTTCCCTTCGCACTCATTGAATCCGCACGGGTTGAAGGTGTGAGTGAATTTAGAATCTTCTGGCACATCATTTTGCCTTTGGTGCGTCCGGCTATGGCAGCACTCGCGGTGTTGATATTCACTTTTATTTGGAACGATTATTTCTGGGCCACCATCATGGCGCAATCTGCCGAAGTGCGGCCTGTAACGGCAGGCATGAACGAGCTTAAGGGTCAGTGGAAGGTGGCATGGGAGTTGATTGCAGCAGCCTCAATTATTGCGGCACTTCCACCAGTTGCAATGTTCTTCTTGATGCAAAAGCATTTTATTGCAGGCCTCACCCTCGGGGCAACCAAGGGATGACGCAACAAGTTACCTTAGCCAGCGCTGATGTGGCGCTGGTATTGCACCTCCCTGACCAAGGCATGCCGCAGATACTGCATTTCGGTCGTGGGGCAGCTGCATCACAACTGCGCATTCTGCGGGCTGGCCGCAGCACCGGCATGGGCGCAGGCAATGACATCGAAACACCATCAGCTGTGGTGTTACCTACAGGCTCGATGGGTTTTTTCGGGTGGCCAGCCATTCTAGGCCATCGTGACGGTGTGCAACACACACTCGAATTTTCTAACTGGTCGGCAAAACAAAATGCTGCAACATTAACCCTCACCGGCCATGATAATATTGCGCAAACCCAAATTACAGTTTCATTAAAAATTTCGCATGCTGTTCTCTGCTGTTCAGTTGCATTTAAAAACACTGGGTCCACCCCTTATGTTGTTGACCGCTGCATGGCAGGGTCAATGGTGGCTGGTGCAGGCCCCGCCACAGTCACGGGCTTTCACGGCAATTGGGGGCGCGAATTTCAAACTTCAGTTGATGAATTGGGCCAAGCCTTGTGGCTCAAAGAAAATCGCCGTGGACGCACCTCGCACGATAAATTCCCAGCTTTAGTCGTCGATACGACCGATGAAACATTAGTTATGCATTTGGGGTGGAGCGGCAGCTCAGTTTTGGCGATTGATCTTTTAGAAGACGGACGCCGCTTGGTGCATGCGGGCGAGTTATTTGAACCCGGAGAAATACGCCTTGGCGCAGGTGAGACTTACCTAACGCCGCCAGTTTTCTTTGGTTTCGACACGGCTGATTTCCGTGAAATGCTCCGCCATGACATTCTAAAATGGCCCGGTGGAAAAATGCGTCCACGCCCAGTGACACTTAACACCTGGGAAGGCAACTACTTCATACACAAAATGGATTCGTTAAAAGCTCAAGCCAGCGCTGCGGTGGCCATAGGCATTGAACGATTTGTGCTTGACGATGGTTGGTTTGGACTTCGTGATGACGACACATCAAGCTTGGGGGATTGGTATGTTGACAAGCGCAAATATCCCGATGGTTTAAAGTCACTCGTCGATCACGTCACATCGCTTGGCATGGAGTTTGGAATTTGGTTTGAACCTGAAATGGTGAACCCCAATTCAAATCTTTTCCGGGAACACCCTGAATGGGCGCTGCAGGTCAAAGGCCGTTCCATGCCATTGTCGCGCAGCCAATTGGTGCTCGATCTCACGCAAAAAGCGGTGACCGATTATCTTTTCAACATCATCGATGATGTTCTAAAATCCTGCGCCATATCTTATATTAAGTGGGATATGAATCGCGACATCATGCATGCGGCAGGCACTGGCGCACAAGCGGTTACCAGCAAGCAAACGCAAGCACTTTATGTTTTGCTAAACCGTCTGCGCAAAGCCCACCCCAAAGTTGAAATTGAAACTTGTGCCTCGGGTGGCGGGCGCATTGACTATGGCATTCTCGCATATACACACCGCATTTGGACATCAGATTGCACTGATGCGGTCGAGCGCTTAGACATTCAGCGTGGGGCATCGTTGTTCTTTCCGCCGGAGATTTTGGGCAGCCATATTTCGGCAGTGCCGAATCACCAAACCCGCCGCGTCCACACGCTTGCTTTCCGCGCAATTGTGGCACTGGCCTACCATATGGGTGTTGAACTCAATCCACTGGAGCTTGATGATTCTGAACAAGCTGAATTGCAGTATTGGATTGCGCTTCATAAGCGTTTGCGTCCACTGCTTCATGGCGGTGAAGGTGAGTTCCATTTGGAACCCTTGGATGGGCGCTCCACATGGGGCGTGGTCACGCCAAAAAAGATCATCATCATTATAGCGCAAGCCACATATATGAAGGCCGAGCAGGCGCCACCATTGCGCATCCCAAATAATTTAACAGGAGAATGGCGCGTTGCGGCAGTGCATCCCGCAAACATAACGCAACGGCGCGTTTCTGATGACCAGAGAAATTTGCTCAACGGCAATATCATCTTTGACATTCGTTGTTTAGCGGAAGGCGGTTTGACTCTGCCTGTTTTGCATCCAGAGTCAGCCATTGTGATTGAACTTGAACCGGAAAAAGGAAACTAAGTCATGGCACAGGTCACACTTAAAAATGTGAAGAAGAGTTTTGGTTCCGTACAGATCATAAAAGGCGTTGATCTCAACATCACCGATGGTGAATTCTGCGTCTTTGTTGGGCCTTCAGGCTGTGGCAAATCTACTTTGCTGCGGATGATCGCTGGCCTCGAAGATATCACATCGGGCACGCTGCAAATTGGTGGCAAGGAAATGGCCGACGTGGCCTCGGCTGATCGCGGTGTGGCCATGGTATTTCAATCCTACGCTCTGTACCCGCATATGACTGTGAAAGAGAATATTTCTTTTGGCATGCGCATGGCAAAAATGCCTGCGGATAAAATAGCGGCCCGCGTAAAAGTGGCAACTGATATGTTGCAGCTAGATACCTTGTTGGAGCGCAAACCTTCGATGCTCTCAGGCGGTCAACGCCAACGCGTAGCCATTGGGCGTGCCATTGTGCGTGAGCCTGAGGTGTTTTTGTTTGATGAACCGCTTTCCAACCTAGATGCGAATTTGCGGGTTCAAATGCGCATCGAAATAACCAAGCTGCATCAAGACTTAAAGTCCACTATGATTTATGTGACGCATGATCAAGTTGAAGCCATGACCATGGCCGATAAAATTGTAGTTCTTCATGCTGGCATTATTGAACAGGTGGGATCACCGTTGGAGCTTTACCACCGCCCTAACAATATGTTCGTTGCAGGCTTCATCGGTTCACCAAAAATAAACTTCATCAAAGCAATAGCATCACCACAGCGGGGTGGAAAAATTCTCGTAAACATGCCCGGGGGCACAAAAATAACACTGGATGATCAAGGCAAAAAAATAGGCGAGGGTCAAGATGTAACGTTAGGCATCAGGCCAGAGCACATTACCATCGGCGAAAAAAATGACGGTGAGTTAAAAGGCACATTGCGCATTGCAGAATATCTCGGATCTGAAACCATGTTCTATGCAAGTTTGGCTGATGGAACAGATTTGTCAGTGAAGGCAGATGGCTTAACAACTGCAAAATCAGGCTCTGACATAAAATTTGGGCTACCAGCTGCCGCTTGCCATTTGTTTGACGGTGCCGGCAAAACAATTTTGAATGGCGACCTTTCAAAATAATGTTGGGAGTTTGTTATTATCCTGAGCACTGGCCGGAAAGCTGGTGGGCAGATGACGCAAAGCGAATGCGCGAACTTGGCATTGTCTTTGTGCGCGTTGGTGAATTTGCATGGTCGCGCTTGGAACCTTCACGGGGTGCATATGATTTTGACTGGCTGGACCGCGCAATAGATGTGCTGGGCAAGGCCGGTTTAAAAATTGTATTGGGAACCCCAACAGCAACGCCACCCAAATGGCTGCTGGATGAACATCCTGATATTGTTCCGGTTGATGAAAACGGAAATCCGCGCGGTTTTGGTTCGCGCCGGCACTATTCATTTTCATCAGAAACTTACCATCGTGAATCCAAACAAATAGTTGAAATTTTAGCAAAGCGTTATGGCAACCATGTTGCCTTAGCAGGATGGCAAACCGACAATGAATATGGCTGCCACAATACAGTTTTGTCCTGGGGTGCTGAAGATCTCAAGGCTTTCCAAAACTGGTTGCGCAAAGCCTATCAGACCACTGATCAATTAAACGAAGCTTGGGGCAATGTGTTTTGGTCGATGGAAGTTACAGGCTTTGAGCAAATTTCTTTGCCCCATCTCACAGTCACCGAATCCAATCCCGCGGCGCGTTTAGATTTCTGGCGGTTTCAGTCTGCCCAAGTTGCAGCTTATGATAAAATGCAATGTGAAATTATTAGAGCGCATTCTCCAGGGCGTTGGATCACCCATAATTTTATGGGTTTTTTCAATGAATTTGATCATTGGAAAGTGGCCGAAAATCTCGATCTCGCCTCTTGGGATTCTTACCCAGTGGGGTTCACGCAACAATTTCCATTCTCAAATGAAGAGCATGTAAAATGGGCTCAAACGGCCCATCCTGATATTGCAGCGTTTCATCATGATCTTTATCGTGGGGTTGGCCGTGGTCGTTTCTGGGTGATGGAGCAACAGCCAGGCCCAGTGAATTGGGCACCATGGAACCCGGTTCCCAAGCCCGGCATGGTGCGCCTGTGGACATGGGAAGCTTTAGCACACGGGGCCGAAGTCGTTAATTATTTCCGCTGGCGTCAAGCGCCTTTTGCGCAAGAGCAAATGCACGCTGGTCTCAATATGGCCGGGCTTTCAGAACTTTCGCCGGGTGGCAAAGAGGCTGAGACAGTAGGTATTGAGCTTAAAAAACTGGGCAACCTTCCGGTTTTTGAACAAGCGCCTGTGGCTATTGTTTATGATTATGAAGCCTCATGGATCACGCGCATTCAACCGCAAGGACAAGATTTCCGTTATCATGAGCTGGTGTTCCGCTGGTATGAAGCGGTGCGGCGTTTAGGTTTAGATGTTGATTTTGTACCGCCGGGGCATTCACTTAAAAATTATAAGTTGGTTTTGGTGCCATCCCTGCCACATGTTTCAGATGCGGCTCTGAAGGTCTTTGAAAAATCCGATGCCATCATTCTCTACGGTCCACGCACCGGATCAAAGACGCGGCATTTTGCAATCCCTGATGGCTTGGCTCCTGGACCATTGCGAGATCTGCTCGGCATGCGCATCACACAAGTCTCATCACTGCCGCCACAAGTTATTGAAGAAGTAAAAGGCAAAGTTAAAGGCACTGCTGAACGTTGGCGCGAATATGTGGAAACCACCGCAACAATTTTGGCGCGCTTTGAAAATCAAGATGCTGCTCTAATCGTCAAGACCAATCATTATTATCTGGCCTGCTGGCCTGATACTGCGTTGCTTCACCAAACAATTGGGCTGGTCTGCCTAACGGCAAAACTTAACACCCAAAAACTCCCTCCGCATATCAGGTTGCGACGTCTCGGCAATCTCACATTTGCAATGAACTATGGGACAAAAAAATGGACCCTACCAAAAGATGTAAAACTTATGTTGGGGCAGAAATCAGTTGCGCCCCAAGACATTGCAATTTGGAAGACCTGAGAATCACATGGTGGTTCTAATTTTTAGAAGACAATAAAGATTGTAGCGGCAACTAATCTGCTTGAGTGCCAAAGTCGATTAGTACTGCGCAATCATTTGGTAAGCGGGCGCAAAATAAAGCCGCACATTGGTGACAGGTGCACCAGTAAGCCATGTTGTTCGCTCGGCCAGAAAAATTGATTTGCCAACCGTGGTCTGGAGAAGTTTTGCAGTTTTATCATCGGCACTGGTTGCGGAAAATCGCAGTTCGGCATTGGTATAGGGCACTTCACGCACCAGCCATTCATTAGGGCTGAGGGTTGAAAAATCAGCCTCCGCAGCGCGCGGCACAGCAGCCAGATTGATCCACCGATCTTCATATTGAAATGGCGCGTCATCCGCAAAGTGGAGGCATGTAACGTGCAGAACACCTGTGCCAGAATCAAGGCCCAAGCGCGCTTGCAGCCACTTTGGAGCTTTCACACGTGTGTTTGAAATCATCTGATAGCGATAGGTCGCACCTCGCGCTTCAATTTCTGTTCGAACCAGTGGAATTTCAAATGTCACTTGCCGTGACGGTGCCAACTTTACACGGCTGCCGCCTTTGCGGCGGCGTTCGATAATTCCATCATCTGAGAGTTCTTGCATGGCGCGGTTGACCGTGGCGCGTGCGCAGCCAAATTCTGCAGCGATTTCAACTTCGCCTGGCAAAAGTGTTCCAGGCCCCCACACATTATTGCGAATCCGTTTGAATACTTCCTGTTTAATATCGCGGAATCCCATGCGGTCCGTCATAAAGCAAAAACCAATTCGACTATGGCCATACGATAGTTTTTAACAATGCTCTCGCGGGCAATATGCTGGCCACTTTTCACAGTGTGCCGCCCAGCCGACCACACATCAGTGATCACGTTATCTTTTGCAGCAAACACCAAACCATCAAGCAACTGTTCTGACTTTAAGGCGCAGAGCGCAGCGGCGGTGCTGTCGATCGCCACAAGATCAGCAAGTTTGCCAACTTTGACTTCACCAGCATTGCGACCAAGTGCTTGTGCGCCGCCGCAGGCGGCTCCCGAATAAAGCGTCTGTCCAACCGAGCCTTCTCCAACCACCAGCACATTGCGCTCCATATCACGCAAGCGCTGAGAGTATTCAAGTGTGCGCAACTCTTCGGTGACTGAGATATTCACATTGGAATCTGACCCAATGCCAAAGGCACCACCAGCCTTGAGATAAGCTGGCCCATTAAACGGACCATCGCCAAGATTGGATTCAGTGATCGGGCACAAACCCGCAACAGCACCAGATTCCGCCATGCGTTTGGTTTCATCGTCGGTCATGTGAGTGGCGTGGATGAGGCACCAGTCGGAGTTTACATCTGCACAGTTGAGAAGCCATTCAACTGGCCTTGCTCCAAGCCATGCTTGAATGTCTTGCACCTCTTTCGGTTGTTCCGCGATATGAATGTGAATTGGGCCAGTTGTGTGTTGAGCGAGTACGACTTTTAGATCAGCCGGAGACGTGGCGCGCAAAGAATGGGGTGCGATACCAAGGCGGGCATCAGGAGGAAGATGTTTCATTCCGTTGTGAGCCCGTTCTAATAATTGCATGAACTGGTCAACTCTATTGCCAAAGCGCAATTGGCTTTCAGACAGGGCAACTTCTCTGGCGCCTCCGTAAGTATATAGAACTGGAAGATGTGTGAGGCCGATGCCTGTGGCGTTTGCTGCGGCATATATCTGGTTGGATAGCTCTGCCAAGTCAGCATAGGGTGTTCCACCCTTTTGGTGATGCACATAATGAAATTCACCAACGGCGGCATAGCCTGCTTCTTGCATTTCCATAAACACGAGCGAGGCTATCGCTTTCATTTGCTCCGGCGTGATGCGATTGACGAAGCGATACATCAGCTCACGCCATGTCCAGAAACTATCACGGCCAGCGGCTCGAAACTCTGTCATGCCGGCCATAGCCCGCTGAAAACTGTGGCTGTGAAGATTGGAGAGGGCAGGCAAAAGCGTGTCAACTGTCATATCCATTGCGGTGGCTTTGGAATGCGGCGTTACAGACGAAATCAATCCACGTTCAACTGTAATTCGAACATTTGTCGCCCATCCAGTTTGCAGTAACGCTTTTTTTGCAAAAATCAAAACTGTGACCTTTATTTTTTATGTATAGACATAATAATAGTTCTGGGCTAATAAGCAAGTGTAATTTGATCCAAGGCATCCCAGTGCAAGAACAACTTTTGACAGACGTCCGCGTTGCAACCATGACCAATGGCTATGGCCTTATTGATAAGGCTGCCATTGTGCTTAGAGGTGGCCGCATTGCGTGGGTGGGCGCTGAGGCGGAAGTGCCTTCGGAATTTTCTGCCTTTGCTAAAACATCTCTTCTGGGAAGACTGGTGACGCCCGGTCTCATTGATTGCCACACCCATGTGATGTTTGGCGGCAACCGTGCTGCTGAATTTGAAATGCGTTTGAATGGGGCAAGCTATGAAGAGGTGGCGCGCGCCGGTGGCGGCATTATTTCGACGGTTAAAGCCACGCGTGCAGCAACCGAAGTCGAACTCATCGCCAGTGCTTTGCCCCGCATTGATGCAATGTTGGCTGAAGGTGTGTGTGTGATCGAAGTGAAATCCGGCTATGGGTTGGACCACGACACAGAGCTCATCATGTTGCGTGCCGCCCGCGCCATTGCCACGCAGCGGCCTGTTCGCATCATAACAACATTTCTCGGTGCCCATGCTGTACCACCAGAATTTAAAAATCGCAGCGATGCTTACATTGATGATGTGTGCATTCCGGCCTTGCGGGCAGCACATGCTGATGGCTTGGTGGATGCTGTTGATGGGTTTTGTGAAGGCATCGCCTTTTCGCTAGCGCAAATCGCTCGCGTGTTTGATGTGGCAAAATCGCTTAATCTTCCAGTGAAGCTTCATGCTGAGCAACTTTCAAATCTGGGTGGTGCCAAGCTTGCTGCAAGTTATGGCGCATTGTCGGCGGATCATATCGAATACTTGGATGAGGAGGGGGTTGCCGCTCTCGCAAAGGCTGGCACTACGGCCGTCATTCTGCCCGGCGCATTTTACACACTGCGCGAAAAGCAAATGCCGCCGATTGAGGCGCTGCGCCGCCACGGCGTGCCCATGGCGCTCGCAACAGATTGCAATCCGGGTTCATCGCCCATGACATCTCTGCTGCTCGCCGTGAATATGGGCTGCACTCTATTCCGCATGACGCCGGAAGAGGCGCTGTGCGGCATAACCGTTAATGCAGCCAGCGCCCTTGGTTTAAAAGACTGCGGCACAATTGCTGTGGGCCAGCGTGCTGATCTCGCCATTTGGAATATCGAACACCCAGCCGAACTTGCTTATCGCATCGGCTTTAACCCGCTTCATTCGCGTATATATGGAAGTCAATCGTGATCACACTTACACTTGTCCCGGGAAACGCAACCCTCGCCGACCTTGCGCGCATCTATTGGGATGAATGTGCGGTTAAATTAAACCCATCATGCCACCCCGCAATGGTGGCAGCGCAAGCCAAGATTGTCGCTGCGGCTTCTGGCAGTGTTGCCATTTATGGCGTGAACACGGGCTTTGGCAAATTGGCCAGCGTGAAGATCGAGGCGAAGGACACGGCAACCCTGCAACGCAATTTAATTCTTTCGCATTGCTGTGGCGTGGGTGCTTCCATCTCGCGTCGCCATGCGCGGCTGATGATGGCACTCAAACTTCTAAGCCTAGGGCGCGGCGCTTCCGGCGTGCGGCTTGAACTTGTGGCGTTAATAGAGGGCATGTTGGCCAAGGGTGTCACACCCGTAATCCCGGCGCAAGGTTCGGTTGGGGCATCGGGTGATCTTGCACCCTTGGCGCATATGGCAGCTGTGATGATGGGGCATGGCGAAGCGGAATATGAGGGCAAGATATTATCAGGTGCAAATGCTCTCTCTGCGGCTGGCCTTAAGCCCATCGAACTTGGTGCCAAAGAAGGGCTCGCACTTATTAACGGAACGCAGTTCAGCACCGCCTTTGCACTCGCCGGATTATTTGGGGCATGGCGGGCTGCGCAGACTTCTTTGATTACGTCAGCACTTTCAACTGATGCAATCATGGGTTCCACCGCACCTCTTCAACCTGAAATTCACGCGCTTCGTGGTCATGAAGGGCAGATTGCAGCGGCCAGTGCCATGTCTGATCTGCTTGCAGGTTCGCAAATTCGCGCCAGTCATTTGGTCGATGATGCGCGGGTGCAAGATCCTTATTGCATCCGCTGCCAACCACAAGTGACGGGCGCTGCGATGGATGTTCTGCGCATGGCGGCGCGCACCTTGGAAATTGAAGCCAATGCCGCAACCGATAATCCACTGGTTTTGGTCGATGCTAATATGATTGTCTCAGGGGGAAACTTTCATGCCGAGCCTGTGGGCTTTGCTGCCGATATGATTGCGCTTGCTGTGGCTGAAATTGGGGCCATTGCGCAGCGCCGTGTGGCGCTGATTGTCGATCCGGTTTTGAGTTTTAAATTGCCGCCATTTCTCACGCCAAACCCCGGTCTCAATTCTGGTTATATGATTGCCGAAGTAACAACGGCGGCCTTGATGAGCGAGAACAAGCATCTCGCCAACCCATGCGTGACTGACAGCACGCCGACGAGCGCCAACCAAGAGGACCATGTGAGCATGGCTGCCCATGGTGCGCGGCGCTTGGGGCCGATGGTAGAAAATCTCAATCAAATTCTCGGTGTGGAACTTCTCTGTGCTGCACAAGGCATTGAGTTTCGGAAGCCCCTTAAAACCAGCACTGCACTTTCGCGTGTGGTGGCAAGATTGCGCTTGGATGTTTTGACGCTTGGTGAGGACCGATACTTGGCCCCTGATCTTGTTCAGGCTGCAAAGCTGGTGGCCACAGGCGAAATTACCAAAGCTGCAGAAACAACTCTCCCTCATTTGGAATCTTAACATGACCAATCCTCGCCATAATATCCGTGACGTCTATCCTGCAACTGGCACAACCATCACCGCCAAAAGCTGGCTCACCGAAGCGCCCATGCGCATGTTGATGAATAATCTTCATCCTGATGTTGCAGAAAATCCGCATGAGTTGGTGGTCTATGGCGGTATTGGCCGGGCCGCCCGCACCTGGAAAGATTTTGATCAGATTGTTGCGACACTCAAAGACCTTGAAGAGGATGAAACGCTGGTTGTACAATCTGGCCGCCCCGTTGCTGTGGTGCGCACCCATGTTGATGCGCCACGGGTTTTAATTGCCAATTCAAATCTCGTTCCGCATTGGGCAACATGGGATCATTTTAATGAGCTCGATAAGAAGGGCCTAATGATGTATGGCCAGATGACGGCTGGTTCCTGGATTTACATTGGCACCCAAGGCATTGTGCAGGGCACTTACGAAACCTTCGCTGAGGCTGGCAGGCAGCACTATAACGGCTCACTTAAAGGCAAATGGATTTTAACAGGTGGCCTTGGTGGCATGGGCGGCGCGCAGCCGCTTGCTGCGGTGATGGCGGGGGCCTGTTGTCTTGCCGTTGAATGCGATGAAACCCGCATCGATTTTCGCATTCGCACCAGATATGTGGATGCCAAAGCCAAAACGCTGGATGAAGCGCTGGCCATGATCGCTGATTGGACTTCTAAAGGTGAAGCAAAGTCTGTTGGCCTTTTGGGCAATGCTGCCGATGTTTTTCCAGAACTTGTGAAACGCATGAAGACTGGTGGTGCACGGCCAGATATTGTGACCGACCAAACTTCGGCCCATGATCCGCTCAATGGCTATTTGCCGCAAGGCTGGACTGTTGCTGAAGCCAAAGCCAAGCGTGAATCTGATCCTAAAGCCGTGGAGAAAGCAGCCCGTGCCTCTATGCGCACGCATGTGGCCGCCATGGTGGATTTTTGGAATGCGGGTGTGCCCACACTGGATTATGGCAATAACATTCGCCAAGTGGCCAAAGATGAAGGCTTGGAAAACGCCTTCGCATTTCCAGGCTTTGTGCCAGCTTATATTCGCCCGCTATTCTGCAAAGGCATTGGCCCGTTTCGCTGGGTGGCCCTTTCTGGCGATCCTGAAGATATTTATAAAACCGATGCGGCGATGAAAAAGCTATTCCCTGAAAATGCCCATTTGCACCGCTGGCTCGATATGGCGGCAGAACGCATTGCCTTCCAAGGCCTGCCAGCGCGCATTTGTTGGATTGGTTTGGGTGATCGGCACCGCGCTGGCTTAATGTTCAACGAGATGGTGAAATCAGGTGAGCTTAAAGCGCCAATCGTGATTGGTCGTGACCATTTGGATTCTGGTTCAGTAGCCTCACCCAACCGCGAAACCGAGAGCATGAAAGATGGCTCCGATGCTGTGTCTGATTGGCCACTGCTCAACGCGCTGGTGAACACGGCTTCAGGTGCAACTTGGGTGAGCTTACATCATGGTGGTGGTGTGGGCATGGGCTTCTCGCAACATTCAGGTGTGGTGATTGTGGCCGATGGCACTGATGCTGCCGCCAAGCGAATAGAGCGCGTGCTGTGGAACGACCCGGCTTCGGGCGTGTGGCGTCATGCGGATGCGGGTTATGAAACAGCAATTAAATGTGCAAAGGAACAAGGCCTGCGCTTACCGACGATTCTTGGAAACTAAAATGGAAGGTGCCATCATTTGCACCTTCCACCTATATTAACGTGCCGAAATCGGAGCCTTGCTCCAGCGGCCCCATGCCACAAATGCGGCAAGCAACAATAACACAATGTTGACGGGCAGCACATTTGCTTCACCCAGTGAAATATGTGTGATCATTGCGCCGATTTGCAAAAGCACGAAGCAAGCGGCAGCAATTGGCGTGAGTTTTGGAAGGATGCGGGTGAGTGAGGGTAAAATTAGGCCCAATGCACCAGAAACTTCCAATGAGCCAATTGTCCGAACAGCCCATTCAGGCAAAGCAGCGGGCCAAGCACCCATCATGGCAGAGAGAGCTGGAATTGTTTGAGAAATTTTATTAAAACCTGCAAAGCCATAGAATGCGGCCAGCAAGACTGCTACTGCCCAGAGGGCTATGTTAAAATATGAAGTCGATTTTTGTGACATTGGGTTTGCGTCCTTAGATTGATTTTACCAAGTTATACTAATCTGTAATTATATTTATTACAATAAGTCTTTGTTTGATTGTTTCAAAGCGCAACTCTTGCAGTAAACTTGCATCGGCCCCATCTAAGCGCTAAAGCGGCCCAACAATTTAATCGGAAACATTTTTATGCAACAAACCCTGCTCGTTATTCACCTCGTTGTCGCCATCGTTCTCATCGGATTGGTGATGCTGCAACGCTCTGAGGGCGGTGCTTTGGGCATTGGCGGCGGTTCGGGCAATTTGTTTTCGTCACGCGGTGTGGGCAACACTTTAACGCGTGCAACAGCTATTTTAGCGGCCTGTTTCTTTGCCACGTCAATTGCACTCACCATGCTGTCTAATCAAAAGGGCGGTGGTTCAATTGTTGATTCAGTTCAAACCCAGCCAGCGCCCGCTGGTACTGCTCCGGCAACAGATACTGGAGGCGGCAGCTTGTTGCCAAAGCTTGATCCTTCCAAGCCAGCGGTTCCCACAAACTAAGCATAATCCCGTGAAACCTTAGTGTTTCACGGCTTTCCACAATTTTCCGAAATCTCATAAGTAATGCTTCGAATCAAACTCGGGGCGGGGTAGGGTTGTTTCCCATGGCGCGATATATCTTCATAACTGGCGGCGTGGTCTCCTCCCTTGGTAAAGGTCTAGCTTCAGCAGCACTGGGTGCTTTGCTGCAAGCGCGTGGCTATAAGGTTAGGCTGCGGAAACTTGACCCCTATCTCAATGTTGATCCAGGCACGATGAGTCCTTATCAGCATGGCGAAGTGTTTGTAACTGATGATGGTGCCGAGACCGACCTTGATCTCGGTCATTATGAACGCTTCACCGGCCGCCACGCCAACAAGGGTGACAACATTACCACTGGTAAAATCTATCAAGAAATTATCGCCAAGGAACGCCGTGGCGATTTTCTTGGCGGCACCGTTCAAGTTATTCCGCATGTGACAGATGCCATCAAAGATTTTGTAAAATTTGATAGCGATGGTTTTGATTTCATTTTGGTCGAAGTCGGCGGCACTGTAGGCGATATTGAAGGCCTGCCATTTTTTGAAGCCATCCGCCAATTCGGCCAAGAGCAACCGCGTGGGCAATGCATCTATATCCACCTCACGCTAATGCCTTATATTCCAACGGCGGGGGAACTCAAAACCAAGCCGACGCAACATTCGGTAAAAGAGCTGCGCTCGATTGGCATTCAGCCTGATATTCTCATGTGCCGCGCTGATCGTGAAATTCCTGAAAATGAACGCCGCAAAATTGCGCTGTTTTGTAATGTGCGCTCATCAGCAGTTATTCAAGCTTTGGATGTTGCCAGCATTTATGATGTTCCACGCTCTTATCATGCTGAAGGTTTGGATGACGAAGTATTAGCGGCTTTTGGTATAGAGAATTCGATTAAGCCCGATCTTGCCAAGTGGGATGAGATTAACAATCGCATCACGCATCCCGAAGGCGAAGTGACCATTGCTGTTGTGGGCAAGTATACAGGATTGCTTGATGCTTATAAATCACTGAAGGAAGCTTTGGTGCATGGTGGCATTGCCAATAAAGTGAAGGTCAATCTTGAATGGATTGAGTCTGAGATTTTTGAAAAAGAAGATCCCGCCCCTTATCTCGAAGGCGTTCATGGTATTCTTGTGCCGGGTGGTTTTGGTGAGCGTGGTGCTGAAGGTAAAATCAAAGCCGCTACATTCGCCCGCACCAAAGACGTACCCTATTTTGGAATTTGCTTTGGCATGCAAATGGCTTGCATCGAAGCGGCGCGCAATTTGTGCCACATTGAAAATGCCAGTTCCACTGAATTTGGTGAAACTACTGAACCCGTTGTGGGCACCATGACCGAGTGGATGAAAGGCAATGAACTTGAAATTCGTAAGAAGGGCGGAGACCTAGGCGGCACCATGCGGCTCGGTGCATTTGATGCGACCTTAAAAGCTGGCTCTCACATCGCACAAATTTATGGTGATACCCATATTTCGGAACGCCACCGCCACCGCTACGAAGTGAACACGGCATATCGCGCCCGGCTGGAAAATGCCGGGCTAAAATTCGCAGGTCTTTCGCCAGATGGGCTGCTGCCTGAAACAATTGAATATCCTGATCATCCGTGGTTCATTGGGGTGCAATATCATCCTGAACTCAAATCCAAACCGTTTGACCCACATCCGTTGTTCGCGTCATTCATCGCCGCAGCCGTTGTGCAAAGCCGATTGGTTTAAAGATGCGCGCTGGCCCCCACATTCGGGCCTTCCTCACAGCTTTGGCGCTGCTGCTTCACATTGGGGTGGCGGCAGCTTTTGATGACACTGGTTTGCTGGCGGCAGAGCAGGAGGTCAAAGGCATGCGCTCTGATCTTGAGCGTGTGCAATCAGTTCTTGATCAACAAAATGTAACCGACGAGCAACTGGCCGATCAGCGCAGTTTGGTTGAAAAATTGCGCCTTTCAGCAGTTGATGAAGCTGCAAAGCTGAGCGCTCCACTCGATGATGTAAATCAGCAGCTCGCTCAATTAGGACCAGCCCCGATCGACGGACAGAAGGAGGCTGAAAGCATTGCGGCCCAACGCGCAAGTTTAACTGATGCCGTGGCGCGCTTTACTGCCGCCAAAAAACAATTTGAATTAGTGGGCCTCGAAGCTGATCAAATGTCTGGCAAAGTTTCAGGCTTGCAACGCACGCAATTTTTTCAACGCATATTTAAGGCAGACAAATCGATCCTAAATCCGCAACTGTGGCGCGACACGGCAACTGGCGTGGGTCTGCTAAAAATCCGCATTGGCAGTTTGCTTTCAACCTGGTGGCAAGACAAAGTTGCCACTATGCAATGGACTGGGCTTTTGCTGCTTCCCGGCGCTGTCGCAGTTTTGTGGAGCCTCTTCAGGTTGCTCATTCCAAATCTTGGTGGCTTGCTGCCGAACCGAAAAATCGATGTGGGCTTGGTTTCGCCTTTGTTGCGCCTGTGGCGCGTGGTGTTTGGTGCCTTTGCAATATTTGCGTGGCTCGCAGTATTTGCGTTGCTATTGGTGGCATCACTCAATGTTTCCAATCTAAATTCGCCGCGTTTTGATTTGATTATCTCGGCTTTTATTGGCGTTATCACGCCTTGCATTTTTAACAGTGGCCTGGCCTATTTAATCTGCTCACCACGCAATGCCGCTTTGCGCTTGATTGCAGTGGATAACCGCACCGCAAAATCAGTGCCGTGGTTTGTGTTAATTGCATCTTTCATTCAATCAATGGCTACGCAAGTTTCAGGGCTGTCTGACCAACTCTTGCTGCCTGTCAGCTTGCTTGCTGGCCAATCGGCTATTGCTGCTGCCAGCCTGATTGGCCTCGCCGGAGTTTTGTTATTGGTTCTCAAGGAGCAATCCAAAACCCCGGTCGATGATGTGCCAGAACCACACTATTTCACATGGTTCGTATCGTTCATTCCGCTTTTGTGGCTGCTTTTGGGCGTGGCTCTAGTTGGCTTGATCTTTGGCTATCTGGCACTTTCATATTTCATTGCTGGCAAGATTCTCGACACAGTTTTAGTGGTGCTAATGATGGTGCTCATCCACCATTTGATTGATGCGCTGGCTGATACGCTGCAAAATCCAGCTTCTATTTTAGGGCAAAAGCTGCGGACCATAACGTCCATGGGGGATCGTGGCATCAGCCGCCTCTCGCTCACCTTCCGCACATTGGCTGATATATTGGTTATTGTATTGGGCGTGCCATGGCTGCTGGCCTTGTGGACTGTAACGTGGGTTGATTTTAGGTCCTTCGCCAACACAGCCTTGGTGGGTTTCCGCGTTGGCAATGTAACCGTGTCACCCTTTGATATTGCTAGCCTGGTGGGAATTCTTGCGCTTGGAATCATTCTCACGCGCTTCATCACGCGCTGGCTTGATCGCCGTATTTTAACGCAAACGCGTTTGAATAAAGGCGTACAAGATTCAATGCGCACTGGGGCCAATTATATTGGCTATATTTTAGCGGGTGGCTTTGCGCTGAGTGCGGCTGGTTTTGATTTTTCGAACATCGCAATTATTGCGGGTGCCTTGGGTGTGGGTATCGGTTTTGGTTTGCAATCCATAGTCAATAATTTTGTATCAGGTCTCATTCTGTTGGCTGAACGCCCGATCCGCGTGGGTGATTGGGTGGTGACGGGGGATGGCGAAGGCATTGTAAAAAAAATTAATGTACGCTCAACCGAGATTGAAACTTTCGATAACTGCACGATTATCGTGCCCAACTCAAACTTGATTACTAGCTCAGTCCGCAATTGGACTCATAATGATACACTAGGGCGCTTTCTTGTGACAGTTGCCGTTGCCCATGGATCGGATGTTGATGCTGTTGCTAGTTGTTTGATGCAGGTTGTCTCTGCCCACAGTAAGGTTCTGCGCTTTCCACACCCCATTGTGCAATTGGCGAGATTTTCAAACTATGCCATTGAATTTGAAACGCGCGGCCATGTGGCAGATGTTTTTGAAGCCGTACAGGTTGCCAGCGATCTTCGCTTTGCCATCTACAAAGTTTTTAAAGAAAAGGGCATTATCATTCCTTCCATTTCTGAGGTTCCAGTGCGCACATGAGTGAAGATTTCGCAGCCCAAGCCATGTTCATCAATGATGATTTTATGGCGCTCACAGGTTTAGAGTTTTTGCGCAAAGCTATGGCGAGCGGCAATCAATCACCTATGGCAAGGCTCATGAATATGCGCGTTGTTGCAGCAGAAAATGGCACCGCACAAATTGAAGGAACACCTGCTGAGAAATTTTACAATCCCATGATGCGCGTTCATGGCGGATTTATTGCAACAATGATTGATTCAGCCTTGGGCTGCGCCGTACTTACCAAAATGCCAGCGGGCCTTGGCGTTGGCACCGTGTCTCTCAGTGTGAATTTTGTGCGTAAAATTGAAGTTGCCACAGGCCCATTAACGGCCATCGGCACCGTGCTCCATGTGGGGCGCACAATGCTCACCGCGGAATGCAAAGTTGTAGATGTAGGCGGTGTGCTATATGCCCATGGCACTGGCACTTTTCTGGTCTATCCAAAATGAAACCGAATTCAATTATTCGCCTCGGCGATGTTACATTTTCCAACAGCGCTCCATTTTCGCTCATCGCTGGCCCCTGCCAAATGGAAAGCCGCGACCATGCTTTTATGATGGCAGAAAGCCTGAAGGAAATATGTGCACGCCTTGGGATTAGCCTCATTTACAAATCATCATTTGATAAAGCCAACCGCACCAGCATTTCTGGCAAGCGTGGGCTGGGGCTTGAAAAATCACTGGCCATATTTGCTGAGTTGCGCGATAAGCTCAAACTCGCCGTGATCACAGATATTCATGAAATTGGCCAGTGCGCTGAAGTTGCTTCGGTTGTCGATATTTTGCAAATTCCGGCCTTCCTGTGCCGGCAAACTGATTTGCTGGTTGCCGCCGCAAAAACTGGCAAAGTGGTGAATGTGAAGAAGGGCCAATTTTTGGCCCCTTGGGACATGAAAAATGTGGTGGCAAAAATCACTGACTCTGGCAATCCTAACGTGATGCTCACTGAGCGGGGCGTAAGTTTCGGCTATAACACTTTAGTATCAGACATGCGGGCCTTGCCGATTATGGCTGAAACAGGAGCGCCTGTAATTTTTGATGCCACGCATTCGGTGCAACAACCAGGCGGGCAGGGCACATCAACGGGGGGAGACCATCGCATGGTGCCCGTGTTGGCGCGCGCTGCTGTTGCAGTTGGTGTGGCAGGCGTATTTATTGAAACTCACCAGGACCCCGATAACTCTCCTTCCGATGGACCCAACATGGTGCCACTGCATGAGATGGAAAAACTCTTGTCGAAATTGATGGCATTGGACAAGATCGCCAAAAGCTAAAGAAAGGCATCGCGTAAAGTGAATTCTAAATCAGCCCAACTAGGTTCAAATACACCTCCCCGCAATATCGGCACAGAGTTAAACTTATCTTGGTTTGAGAAAATTCAAGTGAACACTTCGGCCACCGAGCGCCGCTCCGCCACATATGCCACGCGCCGCACAGTGAAGAAGGAATATCAAGCTGCGTGGCTGGTGAAGGCTTTGCAGTGCATTGATCTAACCACCTTGGCCGGAGACGACACGCCGGGCCGCGTGCGCCGCCTGTGTGAAAAAGCAAAGCGCCCTTTACGTGAAGATATTGTTGAGAAGTTAGGCCTCAGTGAGGCCCCAAAAGTAGGTGCCATTTGTGTGTATCCCACCATGGTGCCCCATGCCGTTAAAGCCCTGGGCGGCAGTGGCATTCCAGTGGCCTCAGTGGCCACAGGTTTTCCATCTGGCTTAACACCTCTCCCCTTGCGCCTTGCTGAAATTAAATATGCAGTGGAAGAAGGTGCGGAAGAAATTGATATTGTGATCAACCGCGCTCTGGTACTTAGCCAAGATTGGCAAGCGCTTTATGATGAGATTTGCGCCATGCGCGAAGCTTGCGGCCCGGCGCATATGAAGGCGATTCTAGCAACGGGCGATCTCAAAACTCTGCGCAATGTCTATAAAGCTTCAATGGTGGCCATGCAGTCTGGTGCTGATTTCATAAAAACCTCAACTGGCAAAGAAGATGTGAATGCCACGCTCCCTGTCAGCTTGATCATGCTCCGTGCTTTGCGCGATTACGGCGAACTTACCAATTTTAAAATCGGATTCAAACCCGCAGGCGGATTGAAAACCGCGAAGGATGCAATGAACTGGCAAATTTTGATGAATGAAGAATGTGGGCGGCGCTGGCTGGAGCCGGATCTCTTCCGCATTGGTGCCAGTTCCATGCTCGCCGACATTGAACGCCAACTCGAACATTATATTACGGGTCGCTATTCGGCTCTGTCACATCACGCTCTCGCTTGAAGGAAGATTTAAATGCCAAGCGTATCAGAAATTATGAACACCATGGATTATGGTCCGGCACCAGAATCTAACGCGCATGTTAAAGAATGGCTTGGCTTTCATAAGCAAGGCTTCAGCCATTTTATCCATGGTGTATATTTGACCGTTGATAGAAACAAAAAAATAGAAGTGCAGAATCCGGCCACCAATGAAGTGCTGGCCCATGTGTCTAATGGTACTGCGAAGGATGTTGATGAGGCTGTTGCTTCTGCGAGGAAAGCTTTCAAAAGCTGGTCTAAGCTCACTGGCTTTCAGCGGGCCAAACATCTTTATGCGCTTGCTCGCCACATTCAAAAGCGCGAACGCTTTCTCAGTGTTCTCGAAACCATGGATAATGGCAAAACTATTCGTGAAAGCCGCGACATTGATATACCCTTGGTGGCACGCCATTTTTATCATCACGCCGGCTGGGCGCAACTCACTGATACTGAATTTAAGGGCTATGGCCCGGTGGGTGTTTGCGGTCAAATTATCCCGTGGAATTTTCCTCTGCTCATGCTCGCCTGGAAGATCGCACCAGCCTTAGCTGCTGGCAACACCGTGGTTTTGAAGCCAGCCGAATTCACACCGCTCACTGCCTTGGCCTTTGCTGAAATTTGCAGCGAAGCAGGCTTGCCCCCCGGCGTTGTTAATATCGTAACCGGCGATGGCGATACGGGTGCGGCTTTGGTGGCTCATCCTGATGTTGATAAAATTGCCTTCACCGGATCCACCGATGTGGGCCGCCTCATCCGCCAACAAACGGCGGGCAGTGGTAAAAAATTATCACTGGAACTTGGCGGCAAATCGCCCTTCATTGTGTTTGAGGATGCGGATTTAGATGCTAGCGTTGAAGGCGTGGTGGATGCTGTGTGGTTCAACCAAGGCCAAGTCTGCTGCGCTGGCACCAGATTGTTAATGCAGGAAAGCATAGCCGAACCATTCATTGCCAAATTGAAAACCCGCATGACCAAATTGCGCGTGGGCGATCCTTTAGATAAATCCATTGATATGGGCCCACTGGTGGACCCGGTGCAATTGCAGCGCGTATCCGCCATGGTGAAGCGCGGTGAAGCCGAAGGCGGCACGCTAACGCAGGCGCCTTGCTCGTTGCCGGAAAAAGGCAATTACTTTTCGCCATCGCTGTTCACCAATGTGGACACATCTTCAAGCGTGATGCAGGAAGAAATTTTTGGACCCGTTATTTCCGCTATGACCTTCCGCACCCCGGATGAAGCAGCGACTCTCGCCAATCACACGCGCTATGGTTTGGCCGCTTCTATCTGGTCAGAAAATATCAATGTGGCCTTAGATGCCGCAGCCCGCGTGAACGCAGGTGTGGTGTGGATTAACTCCACCAATCTCTTTGACGCTGCTGCAGGTTTTGGGGGTTACAAAGAAAGTGGCTTTGGCCGTGAAGGCGGACGCGAAGGTCTTTATGAATATCTGAAAGCCGACCCAGCACCCACCAAATCAAAAACCAGTATAGGAGCCAAACTCTTCGCAACCACCACATCGGAATTAAAACACACTGAAGCTGGCAGCATTGATCGCACCGCTAAAATGTTCATTGGTGGCAAACAAGTTAGACCTGATTCAGGTTATAGCTACGAGGTAATAAGCCCCAAAGGCAAAGCCATTGGTCTTGCTGGCCTTGGCAACCGCAAAGACATTCGCAACGCTGTCGAAGCAGCGCGCGGCGCAAGTGGCTGGTCCAGTGCATCAGCGTATAATCGCGTCCAAGTGCTCTATTATATCGCCGAGAATTTGAGCGTTCGCGCTGATGAATTTGCCAAGCGCTTAGTGCAAACAGGTGCGACTGCCAGCGAAGCAACACGCGAAGTCGAAGCCTCGCTTGAGCGCATCTTCTTCTATGCCGCCCATGCCGATAAGTATGATGGCCGCATTCATTCTACCAACAGTAAAAAGCAAACCACGCTGGCCATGAACGAACCTTTTGGGGTGATGGCCGTGGTCTGCCCCGATGAAGCGCCATTGCTGGCGATAATTTCGCTGCTTATGCCAGCGCTTGCCATGGGCAACCGCGTGGTGCTGGTGCCATCACAATCTCAGCCTTTACTCGCCACGGATTTTTATCAAATTCTTGAAACATCTGATGTTCCAGCAGGTGCTGTGAATATCGTAACGGGTGCGCGCAATGAATTGGCCAAGACATTGGCTGAGCATGATGAAGTGGCGGCTATGTGGTATCACGGCGATAAAGAAGGTGCGGCGATGGTTGAAAAATCTTCTGCTGGAAATCTCAAATCAACTTGGATACTGCAGAGTTGGAACACCATTGCAGGAACAGAATATCTCCGCCACGCAACACAGGTGAAAAACATTTGGATTCCTTATGGGGAGTGAACCCGCCCGCAAGGCCCACCACGCATAACTTTTAATGCACCTGCACCGACATCAAGCATAATTGTAGCCAAGGTTTCATATTGCTCGCTAGGCTCAGCGGACGGATTATGATGGCAGCACACGGCACCTTCACCACCAGAATGGTTGGCCATTATGGCAAGGATTTTTTCTATCGATACATCATCAAGCGCCCGCAGCTTTCGCTGCAAATAAGCGCGCCGAAGCAATGTATCAGGGTTGGCTTTGGGTTCAGTATCCTGTTGCCGCGCTATGCTGGCGATGAAGTGATTGGTGTGAACAATAAATCCCTTATCGTCCGGCAGCACAAATCCTGGCCCCCCTGGAAAGAGTTCAACCGTTATCGTCGCGGCAACGCCATCTTCATGAGACACAAGATTGATAGAACTTGATGCCGAAACATCGGCAGCCGCCAACATTTGCGACGCACGTGCAATGTTGGGCGCGCTATCCAAAATCCAGCGTGCCGCCACATGCACGGGCACCCCAATTTTTCTGCCATCACTGGTGTGATGCAGAATTGTAAACAACAGTCCAAGCCCGCGTGTATTTAATCCGGTCTTTCCAACAATGCCATATTCAGTCAGCGTTTTCGTAACACTGCCATCGGCAAGTGGAATCTCCCACACCAACCACCCATCGCGCAATCCATAAAACCAATCCCAGGTTTGAACCGCCAGTGGCGAACGTTCATCAGCAGGTGAATATGTGATCGCGGAACATTCATTACGCTTAGGCGCATTCAGCATCGCCAATATTTCAGTGCGTGCATTCAACATGCCAATCAATGCCGCATCAACATCCGCACCATCGGCCATTCCTAGCATTTCCTGCAAAAGCGGTGGTGCAAACTGCGCGGTAACAGCCAAACATTCATGTCCAGCGATCAAGTTTGAAGTCTCGTCACCTCCCAATCTTGCAAACATTTGGGTATAGATTTCGATGTTGTTTCTAATCTGCCGTGCATGAGCAAGGCCAAATTCGCGGCCCCGTGCAAATGGATCAAGCTCTGTCGATCGAAATAATTTTGGCATCACATCAGCCTAACCAACACCACGTTAAAATCAAGTATCTTGAAAATATCAGATAGAACGATCAATCTGCTGCAAAGATGGAGTGAAACTACAATGTTAAAAACCTGGGCCGAATTGGCACCAAATTTGATTGCCGTGGCCATGGGAAGGGAGCCAGCAGATACGGTGATCCGCAATGGGGCTTGGGTGAATGTGCATTCTGGTGAAATCATTCCAAATACGGATGTGGCAATCATCGCTGGCCGTTTTGCTTATGTGGGTGAGGATGCCACCCACTGTATTGGGCCCAAAACCAAAATGATCGATGCCGCCGGCCGTTATCTTGTGCCCGGCTTTTGCGATGGCCACATGCATGTAGAAAGTGGCTTGGTGACCGTCACGGAGTTTGCCCGTGCCGTCATTCCACATGGCACCACATCCATGTTCATTGATCCGCATGAAATTGCAAACGTGCTGGGCTTGCCCGGCGTGCGCCTGATGCATGATGAAGCCATGGGCCTACCCATCAATGTGATGGTGCAAATGCCAAGCTGCGTGCCAAGCGCACCCGGATTGGAAAATGCCGGAGCCACATTGGGTGTAGCAGATGTTGTTGAAGCAATGACCTGGCCGAATATCATTGGCCTTGGCGAGATGATGAATTTCCCTGCCGTTGTGGCAGGCGATGCCACTATGCTGGGCGAGGTTGCAGCAACACAGAGGGCTGGAAAAACTGTAGGCGGCCATTATGCCTCGCCTGATCTGGGCAAGCCTTTCCACGCCTATGTGGCTGCTGGTCCTGCCGATGACCATGAAGGCACCAAAGCTGAAGATGCCATCGCCCGCGTGCGCCAAGGCATGAAAGCTATGCTGCGCTTGGGTTCCGCTTGGTATGATGTGGCAGTGCAAGTCAAGGTGATTACTGAGCAAGGCCTAGACTCGCGCAATTTTATTCTGTGTACGGATGATTGTCATTCCGGTACTTTGGTGAATGAAGGCCACATGAACCGCGTGGTGCGCCATGCTATAGCCCAAGGGTTAAAGCCCATAACCGCCATTCAAATGGCCACACTGAACACAGCTGAGCATTTTGGCTTGGCCCGAGAATTGGGATCAATCACGCCGGGCCGCCGCGCTGACCTAATCATCACCTCAGATCTCGTTTCATTGCCAATAGACTTGGTTATAGCGCGTGGAGTTGTGCTGGCCGAGCACGGCAAATTAACCGCCGATATTCCACCCTATGCCTATCCAGAATCCGCCAGAAATTCCGTCAACATGAAACGCGACCTGAACGCAGCAGATTTTGATATTAAATCCCCCACAGGCGCCAATGAAGTCACCGTCCGGGTGATTGGCGTTATCGAAAACCAAGCGCCCACGAAGGCTCTCGAACGCACTTTAAAAGTTGCTGATGGCCTTGTAGAAATGGATAGCACCAATGATGTATGCCAGATCGCCATGGTGGAACGCCACCGCGCAACGGGAGGCGTTGTCAATGCCTTCGTGTCTGGCTTTGGCTACAACGTGCCCTGCGCCGTGGCCAGCACCGTGGCCCATGATGCCCACCACATGATTGTGATTGGCACGGATAAAGCCAATATGGCCATCGCCGCCAACACGCTCAAACACTCCAAAGGCGGTATTGTGGTGGTGCGCGATGGCAAAGTGATTGCCTTGGTGGAACTCACCATTGCCGGTCTTATGTCGGAAGAGCGGGCTGAAATTGTTGCGGCCAAAGCGCAAAGAATGGTTGAAGCCATGGCTGAGTGCGGCTGTAGCTTGAATAATGCCTATATGCAGCATTCCCTGTTGGGGCTCGTGGTCATTCCAGAACTGCGTATTTCCGATGTGGGTCTTGTTGATGTAATGCAATTCAAGAAAGTTGACCTATTTCTATGACAGAAAATACAATGATCTTTGATGGTCACAATGATGTACTTTTGCGCCTTCACGAAAAGCAAAAACAGCATGTTGAAATGGATTTCGTTTTGGGTGATGTCGAGGGCCACATGGACATGCCACGCATGCGCAAAGGCGGCTGCGGTGGCGGGTTATTTGCAATTTATATTCCGAATGCAGATGAGCTTTCACAACTCCATGATCTAATGGTGGGCGCTGAATTTGATGTGCCCTTGCCTGAGCCAATTGATATCATAGACGCGATGCCAATTGCCTTGTCGATGGCTGCCATTTTGCACCGCATTGAAAAGGCCTCGGACGGTGAATTTAAAGTCTGCCGCACCACTGCAGACTTAAAAGCCTGTGCAGCTTCCGGCACTGTGGCAGCCGTGATGCATATGGAAGGTGCGGAAGCCATTGATAAAGATTTCAATGCGCTTGAGGTGTTCTATGCTGCAGGGTTGCGCTCACTTGGGCCAGTATGGAGCAGGTCAAACATTTTTGGCCATGGCGTGCCATTTCGCTTTCCAAGTACGGGCGACACCGGGCCCGGCCTAACAGACACGGGAAAAGCGCTGATGCGGGCCTGCGGAGATATGGGCATTGCTGTTGATCTTTCCCATATCACCGAACAAGGCTTTTGGGATGTTGCAGCAATCAGCGATAAGCCGCTCATAGCGTCACATTCCAATCCATATGCGTTGTGCAAGAGTTCAAGAAATCTTTCCGACAAACAGCTTGATGCAATTGCCGAAAGCGGCGGGCTGGTGGGTTTAAATTTTGCGACGTGTTTCTTGAACCAAGATGGGCAGGGTGACACCACCACATCCTTTGAAACCATGCTGCGCCACTTAGATTATCTCATCGAAAAACTTGGCGTTGATCATGTGGGTTTCGGCTCTGATTTTGACGGCGCTGATATGCCCGATGTGATCGGCGATGTGGCGGGTCTGCCCGCGCTGCTGAGTGCCATGCGCAACCACGGTTATGATGATGCGACTATACAAAAAATAGCCTATGAAAATTGGTTCAACACACTAGAAAAATCTTGGCTCTAGATTTGGAATGCTGCACTGGCCGATAGGTTTTTTCGCAAATTCAAATATCCAGCGCTTCAATATTTGAAAACGCTGTGCGCAAAGCCTTCGACCATTCGGTTGACAGCATTTTGAAATAGGGGTCATCAGGCCCAATGCGCTTGGTATGTTCGATTTTTAATTTGTCGGTTTCGTAAGTGAGCAGATCAATTGGCAAGCCTACACTCAAGTTTGAACGCAGCGTGGAATCAAAGGAAATTAAAATCATTTTTACGGCCTCGCCCAATTCCATGGAGCTGCGCGCCACACGGTCTAAAATTGGTTTGCCATATTTATGTTCGCCAATTTGAAAGAACGGCGTGTCTGCCGTGGCTTCGATAAAATTACCCGCAGCATAAATGTTAAAAAGCCGTGGCGGCTCCGAACCAATTTGGCCACCAAATATAAAGCTGGCCGCAAAGGCCTCGCCATTGGCGGTGAGAAAGCCTTCATCGCTCTGCTTAACGGCGCGCACGGCACTCCCCACCACATGCGCAGCTTGAAACATAGTCATTACAGTTTTCAGAGTTTCGCCAGTTTCCGGCGGGTGGGCAATTTGCTCAGACAACATGCTGGTGACGGCTTGAGTAACTGCGAGGTTTCCGGCTGTCAGCAGAACGAACACCCGGTCTCCGGGATATTCCCATGTATGCAGTTTTTTAAACTTGCCCACATTGTCAACGCCGGCATTGGTGCGCGTATCCGCAGCCATAACCAAGCCTTTTTCGAGAAGCATACCAACACAATAAGTCATCACATGATTCCGGTTCGTTTTGTCTATTGTTGCGCAATCTCGACCCGAACTTCAACTGTCATGTGTTCGCCCGCTGCACCCCCGCGCCGCGAACCTTTTACAGGAGCAACAGCCATAGCATCAAGCCCAGCGGCCACGCGCACATATTGCTCGGTTGGGCTTTGACCATTGGCAGCATCAAAACCAACCCAGCCTAGGTCATTAACAAGCACCTCAACCCACGCATGTGCTGCAACTGATGAGGCACCCGTTCCTGTCACAAGATAACCAGTCACATAGCGCGCCGGTAGCCCAAGTTCACGCGCCATACCCACCATTAAATGCGAATGATCTTGGCACACGCCAGTCTTGCGCGCGAAGGCTTGGGCCGCAGTGGTGTCTGATTGCGATGTTCCCACTTCGTAGACAATGCGCTCATGCAAATGGGCCATCAGGCTATGGGCAGTTTCGAGTGCTGTTGTTTTTGGTCCCCACTTTACCAATGCAGAACGGATTGCGGCATCTGGCATTGTTAATGGAGTCTGCCGCAGAAACACTGTGTCTGGCACATTTGAGACCAGCCCGCGCACCAAACCTGCCGCATCTCTGGTTTCAACTTCACCCTCGGCTGTGATGGTATTTTCCAACTCAAGATTATGGGCGGTCACCAAATAGATCAGATTTCCGAAGCCATCGACATAAGATAAGGCGTTCTCAATTCCCGCTGTCGATATTTTCCAGTTGATGGTTTTCTGCGCTTCGAAATTAGCGGGCGTTAAATGCAAGCGCTGCACCAGATAGCTCGGGCGTTCGGCATATTTATAATGGGTTTGATGGTGAATTCGGATGCGCATGAGATCACGGAAAATGATAAGTCTGGGCAATGGCTCCAGACAGGTTGGTGTTGGTTTTTACAAAATCGCGAATATATTCGTGCAGCCCGCTTTGGAAAATATCCTCCATTTTTCCAGACCGCAACTTTGCTAAACTTTGCGCAGCTAACTCATGACAATGATAGCGCTTGCCGTGAAGCTGGCCCAGCCCTTCCAGTGCGGTGTTGATCCATTGATAGCTGAACACCAGCGAACGCGGCATCTCTTCGCGCAACATCAGAAATTCAGCAACCAGCCACGGCCGGTAATGGCTATCACGATAGAACCAACGATAAGACCTGTGCGCTGAAACACTGCGCAAAATTTGCGCCCATTGCTGCATATCAACTTCTGAACCCACATCAGAAGGCTTGGGCAGCAGAATAAAATATTTCACATCAAGAATGCGTGCAGTGTTATCGGCCCGCTCAATGAAGTTTCCAAGCTGGCTGAAATAATAATTCTCATTGCGCAGCATGGTGCCAAGCACAGCGCCACGAAACGACATGGACCGTTGCTTAACCCATTCCAAGAAAACCGGAAGCCGATCAGCGGTCAGCTCAGATGGCTTTACTAAAACCAGTTCGTTCCATGTGGTGTTAATGCTTTCCCACACATCGCGTGTGAGGGCGGTGCGCACAGCGCGGCCATTGTTGCGCGCTGTGCGGATGACTGATTTGATGCTTGAAGGATTGCTCTCATCAAAAATCAAAAAATCAATCACTTGGGCTGCAACAATATCTTGGTGTTTAGCCTCATAGGAGAGCTCGCAAGCGGCACTCAAAAGTGTCGAGAGCCATTCATCGCGGTGGCCTTCAACAGCACCGGGCATCAAAGAAATGCGGTGGCCCACTTCAAGAAGGCGGGCCATGTTTTCGGCCCGCTCCATATAGCGCGACATCCAATAAAGCGATGATGCGGTGCGTCCGAGCATTAATCCTCCAACACCCAAGTATCTTTGGTTCCGCCGCCTTGGCTGGAGTTGACCACTAGCGACCCTTTTTTAATGGCCACCCGGGTGAGGCCACCCGGCGTAATGCGAATCTGATCGCCAGACAAAACAAACGGCCGCAAGTCAACATGGCGGGGTGCCACACCAGAGGCGGTATATGTTGGCACTGACGAGAGTGCCAAAGTGGGTTGTGCAATATAGTTTGAGGGTTTGGCTTTTAATCTAGCGCGAAACAATTCAATTTCTTTTTTCGATGATGTTGGCCCAACCAGCATGCCATAACCACCCGAGCCATGAACTTCCTTCACCACCAATTTAGAAAGATTGTCTAAAACATATGACAAGGCTTCAGGCTCACCGCAACGCCATGTGGGCACATTTTTCAGCAAGGGTTTTTCGCCAGTATAGAATTCAATCACATCGGGAATATAAGTATAAATCGATTTATCATCGGCTATGCCAGTGCCGGGCGCATTAACAATGGTTACACAACCTGCGCGGTAAAGATCAACCAATCCCGGAACGCCGATTGCAGAATCGGGTTTGAACGATAGCGGATCAAGATAGGCATCATCAATCCTGCGATAAACCACATCAACCCGCTGCGGGGCTTGCGTGGTGCGCATATAAAGTGCGCCATCGGACACAAATAAGTCAGCGCCCTCACACAATTCCACGCCCATTTCGTCAGCCAAAAACGCATGTTCAAAAAATGCGGAATTATGAATGCCCGGCGTTAGAACAACAATCGTAGGTTCACCGTCACACCCTGCGGGTGCCACACTTTCTAAGGTCTTGCGCAACAGAGCCGGGTAATTATCAACCGGGGCCACGCGTTGCTGCACAAATAGATCTGGAAACAAATGCATCATCGCCTCGCGGCCTTCCAGCATGTAAGACACGCCAGACGGTGTGCGGCAATTATCTTCCAACACATAGAATTCATTTTCGGCCACACGCACGATATCAACGCCAACAATATGCGCATAAATTCCGCGTGCCGGGTTCACACCCACCATCTCTGGCACGAAGGCCGCATTCTGCGTGATGATATTATGTGGAATCCGTCCAGCCCGAATTATTTCTTGACGGTGATAAATATCGTGGATGAAGGCATTCAGCGCCCGAACACGTTGTTCAATGCCGACAGAAAGCCTGCGCCATTCCAGCGCTGAAAATATGCGCGGTATAATATCAAATGGAATAAGCCGCTCCGAAGCTTCACCTTCGCCATAGACAGCAAAGGTAATCCCTTGACGGCGGAAAATGTTTTCGGCTTCGCGCTTGGCGCGATCCACATCTTTGCGGCTGATGGTTTTTAACCAAGCCTCAATCTCGGCATAGGGTTGCCGCACCAGCCCTTTGCCATCGCCCATTTCATTAAAGAGCATACTCATAGCTTGACTATCATTCATTTTTACAAAGTTTGGCAAGGGCCATCATAGCGTCAAGTGAGCGCATAAAAATCATATGGTATCAATCATCGTAAATTTGGTGGTATGATAAAAACTGGCTGGGGCGGGAGGGATCGAACCTCCGAATGCCGGAATCAAAATCCGGTGCCTTACCGCTTGGCGACGCCCCAACACTGCAAATGAAGTGTTTGCTGGCGCGTCTATAGCTGCTTCGTTTTAGAAGGGCAATCACCAGTTTAAGAAATTTTGGAGAGTGTTAAAACAACTAACATCAAGCTTTTGCTGGCCCTGTTGAGCCGCGCACGATCAGGTCCACCGGCCACAGCTCATGCGGTTGTTCGGCTTCGGGGTCAGTGATGATACTCAAAATCAGCTCTGCCACCCGCGCTCCGGCTAAGCGAATGGATGAACTCGTTGTGGTCAGCGACGGCACCAAGCTTGATGCGTTTAAAAAAGCCAAACCATCATCATGGGCAATCAGCGAAACATCGTGGCCAATCACCAAACGCATTTCATTGATGGCGCGCATGGCCCCTGCCACCAACAACATGCTACCAAGAATCAACGCCGTGGGCCTGTTTGACAATTGTAGAATGCGTTTGGTTTGTTGAAAGCCGTTTTCTTCAGTCATCATGCCCGACGACATTACCAACGGATCAATTTTAAGGTCGCGTTCATTCAAAGCCATCTCATAACCACGACGGCGTTCGTTGGCATAGTTGAAATCTTCATAACCATTGATCAAGCCAATGCGCTTGTGACCAAGATCAATGAGTAATTTTGTGGCGCGGTGAAAGGCCCCATAATTATCAATATCAAGCCAAGCATAGCCATCTTCCAGCGCGCCAAGCCGACCATGCACTACGTATGGCATTTTAAGCCTGTTCAAAACATCAATGCGCGGGTCGCCAAGGCGCGGGCCTAACAGCACCACGCCATCAACAGAGCCCGCTTGCGAATAGCGCTGATAGACTGAAATTTCATCTTCTTGCCCGCCCGCATGCAGCATCACATCAAAGCCATGGGCCGCATAAACATCTGTAGCACCCGAAACGAAATCTGAAAACAAAGGGTCGATCATCAAACTTTTATCGGCAGGCAAAACATAGCCAATAGCGTGGGCACGGCCTGTGGCAAGCCTGCGGGCATGGGTGTTTGGCCGGTAGCCAAAGCGCCGCGCTTCCTCATCCACACGCTTTCTGGTTTCCTCGTTCACCTCTGGATAGCCGTTCAAAGCTCGGCTCACGGTGGTGGGCGAGAGATTAAGGTGGGCCGCCAATTCTTTGAGATTCATGGCTTATTTCTTTTCCAAACAGTCAAAGCGCTTTGAAAATTTGCGCTTTCGTGCCTGCCCCTAACCTAACCAGAACTGCGACAAGGTGCAAGAGAATGAACATATCATTAAAAAAGCTTGACGATATTTAAAACTCCCGCCATAGATTAGGCGTTCAAAGCGCTTTGGTAAAAATAACAAAAATCAACCCAAGGCTTAGAATCGTGTTTTGTAATAAGTTCAATTGGGAGGACTACAAATGAAGAAATATATGTTCTTGGGCGCAGCCGTGGCTGCAATGTTGGTGGCTTCGCCAGCTTTTGCTGAGCTGAAGTATAAGCCAGGCGAAGATGCCAAGTTTACATGGGCCAATCTTGATGAATTGAAGAAGGTTGACCTCAAAGGCGAAACTTTAACAATTTTCGGACCATGGCGCGGCGATGATGAAAAGCACGTGCAAGTGGTTCTGGATTATTTCCGCGAAGCCACAGGCGCTGATGTGAAATATTCATCTTCGGAAAACTACGAACAACAAGTGGTCATCGACACGTCAGCTGGCAGCCCAGCCAATATTTCTGTTTTGCCGCAGCCTGGCCTGATCGCTGATCTTGCAGCAAAAGGTTTACTCAGCCCACTCACCGATACAGATGCCAAATGGATGGCTGATAATTACGGGGCTGGTCAGTCATGGGTCGATATCGGCAGTTCCAAAGATAAAGACGGCACCAAGAAATTCTTCGGCTTCTCTTACAAGACCGACGTGAAGAGCTTGGTTTGGTATAGCCCAGAAAACTTCAAAGACGCTGGTTACGCAGTTCCAACCACGATGGAAGATTTGATTGCCCTTTCTGACAAGATTGTGAAAGACGGCGGCAAACCATGGTGTATCGGACTGGGATCAGGCGGTGCAACTGGCTGGCCAGCAACTGACTGGGTAGAGGACATTATGCTCCGCACCCAAACCGGCGCTGTTTATGATGGCTGGGTGAACAACTCGGTTAAATTCAACGATCCTGCAGTGATCAACGCCTTGGACATCTTCGGCTCCTTCGCCAAAAATGACGCCTATGTGGATGGTGGCCATGCGGGTGTTGCGTCTATCGACTTCCGCGATAGCCCCAAAGGTCTCTTCTCCACGCCGCCAAAATGCTACATGCACCATCAGGCATCGTTTATTCCATCCTTCTTCCCCGAAGGCACAAAAATTGGAACGGACGCAGACTTCTTCTACTTCCCAACCTATGCAGCCACACCTGCTCTCGGCAAGCCCGTGCTGGGGGCCGGAACGCTGTTCACCATCACCAAGGATTCAAAGTCCGCGCGCGCCTTCACCGATTTCCTGAAGATGCCTCTGGCCCATGAAATCTGGA
>JANLPA010000074.1:0-17808 GCA_031366855.1 Hyphomicrobiales bacterium
TTCGCAACACATAAACTCCACGCGGGCTCCCACGCGGGTCACATGCCATGGCAAATCATATTTGATGATAACTTCTGCAATTCCCCGTTCCAGCCTGCGCGCCAGAACGATAAGGGAAGCAAAAGTCTCCTCAGTGAAAAACTCTTTCAACACAGCTTTAATCAAAGCCAGTTGAATGCGGGAACCTGAAAGCGTGGTGCCAATGCCGGAACGGCCATCGCCACGTTGCTTCAGATAATTTTGAATGCGCGATGCTACATCAACGCTAAAACCATAAACCGCCGCTGGAATGCCACCCGCAATGGGCTTGCCAAAAACCAATCCATCCGGCTTCAATCCATAAGAATAACCACGCGGGCCAGATGACAAAGTGTGTGTTTCATCAAAAATCAACAGCGTGCCATATTTTATCGTCAGTGTACGGAGCGTTTCTAAGAACCCTGCATCTGGCAACACCATGCCCACATTGGTCATAATCGGTTCGGCCAACACGCAAGCCACATCAAGATCTTTCAACGCCGCCTCAAGGGCCGCCACATCATTAAACTCAATCACTTTGGTGTGAAGTGTCAGATCACGAGGTTCCCCCACCAAACCTTCAACCATTGTCACATGTCCATTATCGGCGGTCACAAACGTATCATCCACGCAACCATGATAGCAGTGATTAAAAACCAAAATCTTAGAGCGCCCGGTCACAGCGCGGCACCAGCGGAGCACGGCGCGGTTGGCATCGGATGCGGTGGCTGTCACTTGCCAGAACGGCAGACCGAAACGATCCGCTAACAATTCGCCCACTTCAACCGCATCAGCGGAAGGCAGCATGGTGGTAAAGCCGTTCAGTGCCTCAGCAGCCAACACATCAGTCACAGCCTTTGGCGCATGACCAAACATGGCGCCGGTATCACCCAAACAAAAATCGGAATAGTCATGGCCGTCAACATCAGTCAGCGTGGCCCCTTGGGCCTTCTCCACAAACAGCGGAAACGGCAAACCCCAATCCACCATCCAATGCATAGGAACACCGCGCAGCCAATGGTTTGAAGCCTTCACGGAGAGCGCCTGAGATTTGGGGTTACGTTGAACATAGAGCTTAGTTTCCTGCTCCAACATGGCCTTAATGGCACTGTCCGTTATTTTTGACTTCACGAGTAACCTTGCGCGTTATTGACGATGGGCTTGCTTGTAGCTGGTGGCACAGGCTAAACCAACCCCCAAGCTTCGCACTGCACCATAAGGGGTTAAAATGAACCGCATCGCCTATGTCAATGGACACTATTTGCCGGAAGACCAAGCCAAGGTTTCCATCTTCGACCGTGGCTTTCTGTTCGCCGATGGCGTCTATGAAGTCACCCCCGTGGTGAACGGCAAACTGGTCGATCACGATGCCCATAACGAGCGCTTGGACAGATCTTTGCGCGAATTGAAAATGGCCTGGCCCTGCACAAAGGAAGAATTAACCACAGTCCACACGGAGTTGATCGCGCGGAACAGCCTTAAGGAAGGTATAATTTACATGCAGGTGACGCGTGGCGTGGCCGACCGCATGTTCAACTTTCCCAAGGACATAAAATCATCATTGGTGGCCTTCCCACAAGTGATGAACCTCGTCGATAACCCCAATGCCAAAACCGGCGTGAAAGTGATAACCACGCCTGATATTAGATGGCTGCGGAGAGATATAAAATCCATCATGCTTCTTGCCCCGGTGCTGGGCAAACAGGAAGCCTACGAAAAAGGTGCCGCCGAAGCTTGGATGGTTGAAGATGGTTATGTAACCGAAGGCACATCATCGAATGCTTACATCGTAGTCGGCAACAAAATCATCACGCGCCCACTTAGCAACAGAATTCTGGCAGGCTGTACCAGACGCGCCCTGTTCCGCATGGCCGCTGAGCATGGCGTGGAAATTGAAGAGCGCTTTTTCACACCAGATGAAGCCTACAAAGCCGATGAAGCTTTTCTAACATCAGCCTCCCAATTCGTCATGCCCATAACCGAGATTGATGGCCACAGAATAGGTGGCGGGCAAGTGGGGCCAGTGGTGCGGAAGCTAAGGGAGTTGTTTCTGGAAGAGGCGACGAGGTAGTTGGGGGATGCGGATATGACAGATGATCATATTGAAGATTCATTGAGCAAAGGATTCGATGCCAATATGTATGGCATGATTATCAGAGTAAAAGAACTACAGGGCAGCTACCAACACATAGTTCCAAACTATTGGTTTTCGCGCGCAATTTCTGATTGTTATCGAATGTACATCAGTGGACAGTTCTATGGAGTTATTTCGACCTGCCAATCTTATGTGGAGGCTCTTGGTAAGCTTATCTGTAAATTGAACTCTATCACCCCAGCAAAAAATGACACTATCAAGGATTTGGAAAAGCTAAAAAAATCGCAAGTTGTCAGAGATGAAACACTAAGCGCAGCAATTAATATCAACAAAGATAGAAATGACTACCACCACATGAACAGCGTCCTAAATACAAACGGATTAGAATAAAGGATATGGCCTTATCTTGTTTGAAAAATATAAACACCATCGACTCGGATGTATTCGCCCATACATTTGACAATGGCAAACTTGTGCCATCTATTGCGCTTCACTGGCCAATTAAGTCTGAAAATCTATCACAGATGGATGTTTTTATAAGAAACGTTCCGTAAACAACCAAATCAAATCTTTCTTCTTTGCATAGCAACTCAATTTTATCCTCACGATTGAATTGCAATAATAAAGGGACCTCATCAGTCGCTTTGCGACAGCTTCTCCAGAGGAGAAGCGTGAAATAATTTAGGGCAGTGCTGGACTTCGCCCTTCTCCTCTGGAGAAGGTGTCCCAAAGAGGTGGTTGAGGTCCCTTAATTCAACCACCAAATACTCGCGTTTAGCACGCTCGCAAAACTCACCCAGGCGAGATAGGGCACCATCAGCCAGCCAGCTCTGCGGTCCACTTTCCAGAAACAAAGCAGCGTCAGCAAAATCATAATCCACAGCGCCACAATATCCACGAGTGCCAATGCCGGCGAGTGCAGGCCGAAGAAGAGCAGCGACCATGCGAAGTTCAGTGCCAACTGCATATAGAACAAAACCAGCGAACCTTTGCGCAGCCACACCAGCCACGCGGCCACCGCCATCATAATGTAAAGCGTGGTCCATACGGGGGCGAATAACCATGCGGGCGGATTAAAACTTGGCTTCACTAAAGTGGGGAACCATGTGACCACGGATTGCGCAGTCAAAAATCCAGCGCCACCGCCCACTGCAAGGCACAGAATAAGAAACGCAACTAAAACCAAATATTTTTTCATCCAAATTATACGAAACTCAGCGCTGTTTGGATTTCCATAGCGGATTAATCCACGGCTCCAAATTCTCCGGCGCCAACATCGGCTTTCCTAAAATATGATCGCTCGCCTTCTCGCCAATCATCAGAGTTGGTGCGTTGAGATTGCCGTTGGTCACTTGCGGCATGATGCTGGAATCGACCACACGCAAATTCTGAATGCCGATCACGCGGCATTCAGGATCGACCACGGCCAGCTTATCTTTCACACTGCCCATCTTGCTGGTGCCACACGGATGATAAGCGCTTTCGCAATGTTGGCGGATGAAATCATCAATCTGCGCATCGGAAATAACATCGGCACCCGGTTGAATTTCTTCTCCCGCATAAGGCACCATGGCGGCTTGTTTCATAATCTCGCGCGTGTGGCGGATGCAGGCGCGGAATTCTTCCCAGTCATCGGCGTGTGCCATATAATTGAACAGAATTTTAGGAGCTGTCTTAGCATCATTATTCCGTACACGGACGAAGCCACGAGACTTGCTGCGCATTGGCCCCACATGCACTTGAAAACCATTGCCAGCGAAAGCGGCCTTGCCATCATATCGCATTGCGGCTGGCAGAAAGTGATATTGAATATCAGGATACTCAATGCCCGCCTTGCTGCGGATGAAAGCGCAAGATTCAAAATGGTTGGTGGCCCCTAACCCAGTGCCAAACAGCAGCCACTGCAAGCCAATCTTGCCCTTTGAAATCAAGCCCAAATCACGATTCAAAGAATCTGGTGTCAAACAGCGCACCTGGAAATAAACTTCCAAATGATCATGCAAATTTTCGCCAACGCCAGCAAGCTGATGCATAACCGGAATGCCAGCCTCTTGCAAAACAGCCGAAGGTCCAATGCCCGAACGCTGCAAAATTGCTGGCGAATTTATGGTGGACGCAGAAATAATAACTTCGCGCCGCGCTGTGGCCTTCAACACCTTGCCACCGAGCTCATATTCGACACAGTAAGCACGTTTGCCATCCAACAGCACACGCCGCGCCATGGCACCCGTAACCAATTTAATGCGTCCGTCGCGCATCGCAGGTTTGAGATAAGCATTAGCAGCCGACCAGCGCAGACCTTCATGCACGGTCATTTCAAATTCAGCAAAACCTTCTTGCTGTTGGCCATTGTAATCCGAAGATACCGGATAACCTGCCTGCCGCCCCGCTTCAATGAATGCATGATAGAGTGGATTTTTAAGCCGTCCGCGCTTCACATGCATCGGGCCGTCAAGCCCACGCCAACTGTCTTGGCCGCCTTCCACGTGTTCCATGCGTTTGAAATAGGGCAGCACATCGGCATAACCCCAGCCCGCGGCACCCATCTCTTCCCACGTATCAAAATCGCGTGCGTGCCCGCGCACATAAACCATGCCGTTGATTGAGGATGATCCCCCCATCACCTTGCCGCGCGGTGTTGCCAAGCGCCGCCCACCCAAATGTGGCTCCGGCTCAGATTCAAAACCCCAATTATAAAGCTGCATACTCATCGGGTATGACAGGGCCGAAGGCATTTGAATAAGCGGGCCACGATCTGTGCCGCCATATTCCAGAACCAGCACAGTGTTGCCAGCATCAGAAAGCCGCTTGGCCATAACCGAACCAGCAGAGCCCGAACCCACGATGATAAAATCAAATTCCATAGTACGCCGTTTCAATGAGAAATTTGAGTAGTGAACGCGCCACAAGCAAACGCCGCGATTATTACGACACTCCATGGTGCGCTTGCGGCAAGCTTGAAAAACTCCCACCCTTGGCAGATGGCTTTCATTCTGGAATGATGGGCAATCAACTGCGGATGCAAAAATGACTAATCTTTTATCAGCTGGCGAAGAACAAGCTGGCACAATTGTAAATGAAAGTGGCGCTTCACCAATAATGCTAATTTGCGAACATGCCTCAAATCTGTTGCCTAAAAATCTTGGCACCCTTGGCCTGAATGAAGCCGATCTCAAACGCCACATTGCCTATGATATTGGCGCTGAAGGCACGGCGCGGATTCTTTCAAAACTTCTCGATGCGCCTCTAATTCTGCAGCGTTATTCGCGCCTCGCTTACGATTGCAACCGTCCCCCGGAATCTGAAGGTGCCATGCCAGAGGTGAGCGAAGTGACAGCCATTCCCGGCAATAAAAATTTAAACGCCGAAGCAAAATTGCAGCGCATCCAAGAAATTTATCGCCCCTTTCAAAACACCATTGCCAGCTTTCTCGATGGCAGAGCCGCCCATGGCAAACGCGCCATTCCAGTCTCCATCCACAGCTTCACCAAAACCTACAAAGGCAAAGCCCGTGAGGTCGAATTGGGCTTGCTGTTTGACCGTGATGCCAGATTGGCCAACCTTCTGGTGAAATCTTTTCCGGGTTTCAATACCCAACTGAATGAACCCTACGGCCCAAAAGACGGCGTTATGCACTTGATGAATTTGCATGCGGCCCCGCGCGGGTTACAACATTTGATGATTGAAATTCGCAACGATCTTATAGAAACTGAACGCGGCCAGCAGCAATGGGCACAACGCCTATCAATTCCACTCCAACAAGCTGCAGCCAAACAGGGAGAGAAGAAATGAATACAGGCATGTTAACGCTCGATGCGCTGAAGGCCGAAGTTAAAGCTGGCACAATTGATACTGTGGTTGTGGCCATGACCGATTTGCAAGGCCGCCTCATCGGCAAGCGCTTTCATGCGCAGTTTTTTGTGGATGGTGGTTATCAAGAAACCCATGCCTGCAATTATCTGCTCGGCGTTGATATCGAAATGGAACCTGTGCCCGGATATAAGGCCACAAGCTGGGAAAAGGGTTATGGCGATTTTGTTTTGAAGCCTGATATGTCCACCCTGCGCCGCACCCCTTGGCTGCCCGGCACCGCATTGGTTCTGTGTGATGTGCTCGATCATCACACCCATGAAGATGTTCCGCATTCTCCGCGTGCGATTTTGAAGAAGCAATTGAAGCGCCTCGAAGCCGTGAAGATGAAAGCTTATATGGCCTCAGAATTAGAATTCTTCCTGTTCGATGATAGCTTTGAGACTTGTAACACCAAAGGCTATCGCGACATGAAAACGTCGGCCTATTACATTGAAGATTATGGGATTTTGCAAACTTCAAAAGAAGAAGTTTACATGCGCGCCCTGCGCAACGGATTAGCTGGTGCCGGCATCTATGTTGAAAATTCCAAAGGCGAATGGGGCCCCGGCCAAGAAGAAATCAACGTGAAATATGATGAAGCCTTGGTGATGGCTGATAATCATGTGATCATTAAAAATGGTGCCAAGGAAATTGCTTATGGTGTGGGCAAGGCCATAACCTTCATGGCAAAATGGGATTATGGCATGGCGGGCAATTCATCGCACATCCACCAGTCACTCTGGTCAGCCGATGGCAAAACCTCGCACTTCCACGACAAGGCGGGTCACCACGGCATGAGCGAAATGATGCAGCATTATCTGGCTGGACAGTTAGAGCACGCTAGCGAAATTACTTATTTCTTAGCACCCTATATCAACTCCTATAAGCGCTTCATGGTGGGCACCTTTGCACCCACCAAAGCTGTGTGGAGTTTTGACAATCGCACAGCGGGCTATCGTTTATGCGGTGCCGACACCAAAGCCATCCGCGTGGAATGCCGCGTGGGTGGTGCCGATCTTAATCCCTATCTTGCTTTTGCTGCACTCATTGCGGCAGGCCTTGATGGCATTGAGAAAAAGATGAAATTGGAACCTGTGTTTGCAGGCGATGCTTACAACAATGGCAAGCTGCGCGAAATTCCAAAAACCTTGCGTGATGCTACTGAGCTTCTCGACAACTCAAAATTCCTGCGCGATGCCATGGGTGATGATGTTGTCGATCATTATGTCCACACCGCAAAGTGGGAACAATTTGAGTTCGACCGCCGTATTACCGATTTGGAACTAAAGCGCGGCTTTGAAAGGTACTAACAAATGACAATCCCCAATCGCAACATCAATTTTCCGACAGCCATTAAATTTGGCGCGGGCCGCATTAAGGAACTCGCCGATCATTGCAAAGCTTGCGGCATGCAGCGCCCATTGTTCGTAACTGACCCTGGCCTCGCCGCCATGCCCATGGTGAAAGCTATTGTGGATGACGTGCGCAAAGCCGGCCTCGCCATTGCAATGTTTTCTGATGTGCGGCCCAACCCGGTTGAAGCCAATATCATCGAAGGTGTAAAAGCTTACAAAGCTGGCAAGCATGATGGTGTGATTGCATTCGGTGGCGGCTCTGGCCTCGACATCGGGAAGATGATTGCTTTGATGCATGGTCAGACAATTTCGGTGTTTG
The DNA here is from genome assembly GCA_031366855.1 of Hyphomicrobiales bacterium. Lineage (GTDB taxonomy): Bacteria > Pseudomonadota > Alphaproteobacteria > Rhizobiales > Aestuariivirgaceae > Aestuariivirga. The sequence continues at coordinate 7,640 of JANLPA010000074.1, forward strand.
ATTTAGAAGACATTGACGATTGGTACACGCGTGCCGATGCCTCAAAAATTTCGCCCATCATTGCCGTGCCAACAACTGCAGGCACAGGCTCCGAAGTGGGCAGAGCAGGTGTAATCACCCATCCTAAAACCCACGAAAAGAAAATCATTTTCCACCCCAACATTATGCCAAAAGTGGCTATCCTCGATCCTGAACTCACAGTTGGCCTGCCTGCTAAACTCACTGCTGCCACCGGCATGGACGCTCTTGCCCATTGCATCGAAGCCTATTGCGCGCCCTTCTATAATCCACTGGCCAAGGGCGTGGGCTTAGAAGGCATGTTGCTTGTGAAAGACAATCTGGCCAAGGCTGTGAAGAACGGTAAGGATATTGATGCACGTGGCAATATGCTTGTGGCCTCCACCATGGGGGCCACCGCCTTCCAGCGTGGCCTCGGCGCAATCCACGCACTTTCGCATCCGTTCGGCGGCCTCTATGATGCACACCACGGCCTGCTCAACGGCATCATCATGCCTTATGTGCTGGTGGCCAACCGCAAGAAGATTGAAAAAGATATTGAACGCGCCGCAGCCTATCTTGGCATTAAAGGTGGCTTCAATGGCTTCTTGAAATGGGTGCTGGCTTTGCGTAAGGAAATTGGCATTCCACACAGCTTGAAAGAGATTGGCATTGATGTGAAGCGCTTGGACGAAGTGGCGGCCATGGCCATTAAAGATCCTTCCGCTGGCGGCAACCCCATTCAGTTCACGGAAAAGCAATATAAGTCACTCGCTAAAAAATGCGTGACGGGCGATTTGTAAGAAGTCATGCGAACCAGCAAAACGATTCATATCGTCAACTGCCACGCTGAAGGTGAGGTGGGCGATGTGATTGTGGGTGGTGTGGCCCCGCCGCCGGGCAACACGGTTTGGGAGCAATCGCGCTTCATTGCCAGCGACAAAACGCTGCGCAACTTCGTTTTGAATGAACCGCGCGGTGGCGTGTTTCGCCATGTCAACTTGTTGGTGCCCCCCAAACACCCCAAAGCTCAGGCGGCTTTCATCATTATGGAACCAGAAGATACGCCGCCCATGTCTGGTTCAAATTGCATTTGTGTCGCCACAGTGTTGTTGGATACGGGTATCATTCCGATGCAGGAACCAATTACTCACGTTACATTAGAAGCGCCTGCAGGCCTGATCGAAGTGACGGCCCAATGCGCAGGTGGCAAAGCTCAGTGCATCACGCTCACCAATGTGCCAGCATTCGCAAATCACATCGGCGCAAAGCTAGATGTCGAAGGCTATGGCACAGTGATTGTGGATACGGCCTTTGGTGGCGACAGTTTCGTGATGGCAGATGCTGCCGATTTCGGATTGGACATCACGCCGCGTACCGCCCGTGATGTGGCAGAACTTGGCCGCAAGCTGGTGAAAGCCGCCAATGCACAATTGCCCTTTCACCACCCTGAACTTCCAGAGTGGAAGCATTATTCCTTCTGCTTCATGCGCGGGCCGCTTTCACGCGACAATAAAATTCTCACATCGCGCAATGCCTGTGTTGTCAATCCTGGAAAGCTAGATCGTTCGCCAACTGGCACTGGATGCTCTGCTCTCATGGCGGTGCTGCATGCCAAGGGGCTGATGGGCATGGGCGATACTTATGTCGGCCGCAGCGTTATCGATTCGCAATTTATCGGCCGCATCATTGGTGAAACAACCGTCGGAAACCACAAGGCGGTGATCCCGCAAATTACGGGCCGTGCTTGGATTAGCGGCACATCGCAATTGATGCTTGATCCCGATGATCCGTATCCGAACGGCTACAAGGTCAGCGACACTTGGCCTAATCCCTAACTCACAGGCGGCCCAGATGCGTGTCCTTAAATGCGCTTGCGTATTTTAATCCATAGCCAACGGCTCGATCAAAGCCGATATGGGCAAGCCATATCAGTGCCGTGAAGCTGCCTAAATCGCGGAGGATATGTATCATCTCGCTGTCTTGATCCAGCCACCAGCCAAGGCACCCCAAGAGCAGTGGCCCTATTGTTGAGTGGAACGCATTGTAAGCGATCGATCCAATTTTTGGACCGAAGGCATAACCAATGAATGAAAGATCGGGCACCAAAATAAGCGCTGCAAACATCCACCAGCTTCCGCCCAACCAGTGATATGCAAAAACGGCCGCAATAAACAAAGCCAACCCTTCAACCCGCAGCAGCAGTTTAATAACGCCCGTCACCATTATGCCAACTCTTTCACCAGTGAGAGAAACTCGTCAACATCCGATTCGGATGTTGCCCAGCTTAAAACACAGCGCGTGTGAACTTCATCATCGTCCAACCCATCAACAGGCCATTCATAGAAATTTGCCCCAGCCGCAATCAGTCCGTCAAACATTATTCGTGGCATAATTGAAAACACTTCATTGGCTTGAACCGGATTGCTCAGGCGCACCACATTTGATTTCTGAAAACCTGTTGCCAAACGCAAAGCTATGGCATTGGCATGGGCGGCATTCTTCAACCACAGATCATCTTTCAAATAAGCATTCGCTTGTGCCGATAAATAACGCCCCTTGGACAAAAGCTGGCCTGCGCGTTTGCGTCGATAAAGAAAATCCTCTGCCAGAACCTCATCAAAAAACACCACGGCTTCTAAAATCATTGCGCCATTTTTGGTGCCGCCAAATGACAACACATCAACACCAGCTTTCCACGTCATCTCAGCTGGCGTGCAGCCCAATGAAACCAGCGCATTGGCAAAGCGTGCACCGTCCATGTGCAACTTCATGCCTTTGGATTTTGCCAAAGCGCCCAAAGCAGAAATTTCTGCGATTGAATAAACCGTTCCAAGTTCTGTGGCATTTGAGATTGAAATTGCTGTGGGCTTTGCTCCGTGTTCACCATGCACAAAATTCTTGAGCTTCGCTGCGATTGCACGAGGCGTAATTTTTGCACCTTCGCCCTCAAGGGTGATAAGCTTAGCACCGCCGGTGAATAGTTCCGGCGCATTGCATTCATCGGTGTTGATGTGAGCTGAGGCATGGCAAATAATGCCGCCATATGACGGTAATAAAGCCGAAAGCGCCAGACTGTTGGCTCCAGTGCCATTCAGCACTAGAAACACTTTCACATCCTTTTCAAATATCAGGGAGAGCTGGCGTTCAAATTCTTTTGCTCCTTCATCGTGCAAATATGAAACCTCGGTCCCTGAGTTGGTGGCAACAATGGCCTCCATAATTTTAGGATGAACGCCATACACATTATCAGATGCGAAATTCAAGTTGGTCTCCTGCCGCAATTTAGGCAGTGCTTATCAGCTTCACCGGAACTTTGATATACTGCACACCATTGTCATCAGCAGGCGGCAATTGGCCAGCGCGCATATTCACTTGAATGGACGGCAGCAAAAGTGTTGGTGCAGAGAGGGTTTTGTCGCGGGCTTGGCGCATCGCCACATATTCGTCTTCACTCACACCATGGCCCACATGAACATTGGCAGCCATTTCTTCGGCAACCGTGCTTTCCCAAACATAATCGGTGCGCCCATCTTTAGGCAAATAATCATGGCACATGAAAAGGCGGGTCTCTGGTGGCAAAGCCAGCAGACGGTGGATTGAGCGATAGAGTTGCCGTGCATCACCACCCGGAAAATCTGCCCGCGCTGTTCCGTAATCCGGCATGAACAAAGTATCGCCCACAAATACAGCGTCATCAATTTTGTAAGAAATACAAGCTGGCGTGTGGCCGGGCGTTGCAATCACTTCAACCTGCAGTCCTCCAATTTTAAATATGTCGCCATCTTTAAGCAGCACATCAAATTCCGAGCCCGTGCCAGAAACATCCATGGCATTAAAGATGGGTCGAAAAATTTGCTGCACTTCACGAATGTGTTCACCTATGCCCACCTTGGCACCGGTCTTTAATTTCAAATAGGGGGCACCAGACAAATGATCTGCATGAACATGGGTTTCTAAAATCCATTCAATTTTAAAACCAACAGCGGCGGCCCTGTGCAAAATTGCATCAGCTGAGGCAACCATGGCTTCACCCGATTTGTGATCATAATTTAAAACCGGATCGATAACGGCGGCAATCTTAGAGTCAGCGTCAGCCACCAGATAACTCACAGTGTTTGTGGGTTCATCGAAGAAAGCGCATATGATTGGGTTCTGGGGCATGATTGCAAGATTATACACGGCTTTTGCGCAATATTGTTTCGTTTTCACCACACAAATGTTTCTTTACTTGCGTCAAAAGCCTCAAAATGGCATACATATAAGTCAGTAGAGTTGACCTATCTAGGAGTCTGAAACCATGAATGTGACCCAGAACTTGCCCGAAGGCATGAAGTCGGCCCATGGTCTTTATGATCCCCGCAATGAGCATGATGCCTGTGGCATTGGTTTATATGCCAACATCAACAATATTAAAAGCCATCAGGTGCTGTCCAAGGGCCTCGAAATCCTGCACAACTTGGAGCATCGCGGTGCGGTGGGCGCTGACCCGAAAGCGGGCGATGGCGCAGGCATTCTCATCCAAATTCCACATGAGTATTTTGCAGCAGACGCAAAGCGCTTGGGGTTCGAACTCCCAGCTTCTGGCCAATATGGCGTGGGCTTTCTGTTTATGCCGCGCGAACCGCTGTACCGCGCCGATATTGAACGCATCTGGTGGGAAACGGCGCGCGAAGAAGGCCTGAAAGTTTTGGGCTGGCGCGATGTGCCAGTGGATTCAACGGTGCTTGGTTATTCAGTTAAAGGCACTGAGCCCATTCACCGCCAAGTGTTCATCGGCCGTGGCCCCACCATTCGCGATGAAGCGCAGTTTGAGCGCAAGTTGTTCGTCTGTCGCAAAGTTGTTTCCAACCGCGTGATGGAAGTGCTGGGCGCCAAGGCCCGCACTTATTATCCGGTTTCAGTGTCCTGCCGCACCGTTGTTTATAAGGGCCTCGTGCTCGGCACGGATGTGGCTAACTATTATGTCGATCTGAAAGATGAGCGCGTGCAATCGGCTTTTGCTTTGGTGCATCAGCGCTTCTCCACCAACACATTCCCGTCTTGGCCGCTGGCCCATCCCTATCGCTTCGTCTGCCACAACGGTGAAATCAACACTGTGCGCGGCAACTATAACTGGATGGCGGCGCGCCAAGCCAACATGAAATCGGATTTACTTGGTGAAGACCTGTCGAAGCTCTGGCCGATTTCTTATGAAGGCCAATCCGACACCGCCTGTTTCGATAACGCTTTAGAGCTGTTGTACATGGGCGGCTATTCGCTGCCCCATGCCATGATGATGTTGATCCCCGAAGCATGGGCTGGCAATCCATTGATGGATGATGATCGCCGCGCATTTTATGAGCATCACGCCGCCATGATGGAACCTTGGGATGGTCCCGCCGCCATGGTGTTCACTGATGGCAAAGTGATTGGCGCCACATTGGACCGCAACGGCCTTCGCCCTTCGCGTTATCTCACAACTGATGATGGCCATGTGCTGCTCGCCTCCGAAATGGGCGTGCTGCCCTTTGATGAATCAAAGATCACCCATAAGTGGCGTTTGCAACCCGGCAAAATGCTGCTGATTGATTTAGATAAAAAGAAAATCGTTTCCGACGAAGATCTGAAGAAGGAACTCTCGAACGCACATCCCTATAAAGAGTGGTTGAAGCGCACCCAAGTTGTGTTGCGTGATATGCCCAAGGCAAAAACCGCACGGCCCAAAATTGCTGTGCCGTTGTTGGATCGCCAGCAGGCGTTTGGGTATTCACAAGAAGATTTGAAAGTGCTGATGGCCCCCATGGCAACCTCTGGCCAAGAGGCCACGGGCTCGATGGGTAACGACGCTCCAGTGTCTGCGTTATCTGACAAGGCAAAATCGCTTGATACTTATTTCAAGCAAAACTTCGCGCAAGTCACCAACCCGCCGATTGACCCCATCCGTGAAGAATTGGTGATGAGCTTAGTGAGCTTCATTGGCCCACGGCCGAATTTGCTGGATCTCAAAGGCACCTCGAAGCACATGCGCCTTGAAGTGTCGCAACCGATTTTGACCAACGAAGAATTGGAGCGCATTCGCAACATCGGCACGGTGCGTGAAAACTCATTCCGCACTGTGACGATCGATATTACTTATGATGTAGCTAATGGCGCTGAATATATGGAAGCAGCCTTAGACAGCGTCTGCGCGCAAGCAGAACGAGCTGTGGGTGATGGCTATAACATTATCGTTTTGTCAGATCGTTCTGTCTCGGCAGAGCGCGTGGCCATTCCATCGCTGCTGGCAACATCAGCAACGCATCATCATCTCATTCGCAAAGGTCTTCGCACACTTGTGGGCCTCGTTGTTGAATCCGGTGAGCCACGTGAAGTGCATCAATTCTGCGCGCTTGCCGGGTATGGGGCCGAAGCCATCAACCCTTATCTCGCATTTGAAACTTTGGAAGCTTTGCTGCCAACGCTGGATGAAAAAGTCTCGGCCTATGAAGCCGTGAAGCGTTATATCAAGGCGGTTGATAAAGGCATTCTCAAAGTCATGTCCAAGATGGGCATTTCCACTTATCAATCCTATTGTGGTGCACAGATTTTTGATGCGATTGGTCTCTCAACCGAATTCATCAAGAAATATTTCACGGGCACTGCCACACAGATCGAAGGCATTGGCCTTGCTGAAGTGGCTGAGGAAGCCTTTAGGCGGCATGAGGATGCGTTTGGTTTGAACCCTGTTCTCACCACGTCTCTCGAAGTGGGTGGCGATTATGCGCAGCGCATTCGCGGTGAAGCCCATGTGTGGAATTCTGAAACAGTTTCCACATTGCAACATGCGGTGCGCGGCAACTCCCTCGACAAATACAAAGAGTATGCCCGCCTGATTAACGAGCAAAACGAAAAGCTGAAAACTTTGCGTGGGCTTTTCCGCATCAAGTCGGCAGAAGAAATGGGTAAAGCCTCCATCAGCATTGATGAAGTGATTGCTGCTAAGGATATTGTGAAGCGTTTTGCCACAGGTGCAATGTCTTACGGCTCGATCAGCCGCGAGGCCCACACCACTTTGGCCATTGCCATGAACCGCATTGGTGGCAAATCCAACACGGGTGAAGGTGGCGAAGAATCTGATCGCTATGTGCCATTGGCCAATGGTGACTCGATGCGCTCAGCCATCAAGCAAGTGGCCTCTGGCCGCTTTGGCGTGACGGCGGAATATCTTGTCAACTCGGACATGATGCAGATTAAAATGGCCCAAGGTGCAAAGCCCGGCGAAGGCGGGCAGCTGCCTGGCCATAAGGTTGATGCCACCATTGCAAAGGTGCGCCACTCCACACCCGGCGTTGGCCTCATTTCACCGCCACCGCACCACGACATTTATTCCATCGAAGATTTGGCCCAGCTGATTTACGATCTCAAAAACGTAAATCCAGTAGCGCAAGTTTCGGTAAAGCTGGTGTCTGAAGTGGGTGTGGGAACGGTGGCTGCGGGTGTTTCAAAAGCCCATGCGGACCATGTGACCATTTCTGGCTATGAAGGTGGCACGGGCGCATCGCCTTTGACGTCGATCAAGCACGCGGGCTCGCCATGGGAAATTGGCTTAGCCGAGACCCAGCAAACTTTGGTGGCTAATGATCTGCGTGGCCGCATTTGGGTGCAAGCCGATGGCGGAATTCGCTCTGGCCGTGACGTGCTTATTGCTATGCTTCTGGGTGCTGATGAAATTGGCTTTGCCACAGCGCCCCTTATTGCGGCGGGCTGCATTATGATGCGGAAATGTCATTTGAACACGTGCCCCGTGGGTGTTGCCACGCAAGATCCTGAATTGCGCAAGCGCTTCAAGGGCCAGCCGGAACATGTGATCAACTTCTTCTTCTTTGTGGCTGAAGAACTGCGCGGCCTCATGGCTGCCATGGGTGCGCGCACACTTGAGGAACTCGTCGGTTGCACCGAATGGCTGGACACTAAAAAAGCTATTTCACATTGGAAAGCCAAGGGTCTCGATTTCTCGAAGCTGTTCGCCAAAGCTGATGTGACAGGCCCCATCGCCACGCGCCGCGTGACAGCGCAGGAACATGGCCTCGACAAAATTCTGGATCGCAAGCTGATTGCTGAAGCCATGCCTGCACTTGAAAGCGGCACACCTGTGGTGATCCATTCTGAAATCCGCAACCATAACCGCACCGCAGGCGCCATGCTCTCGGGTGAAGTGGCCAAGCGTTATGGCCATGCTGGTTTGCCGGAAGACACCATCCAAGTGAAGTTCACAGGCATAAGCGGCCAGAGCTTTGGTGCTTGGGCAGCCAAAGGCGTGACCTTGGAAATCACCGGCGAAGGCAATGACTATGTGGGCAAGGGTCTGTCTGGTGGCAAGCTCATCATCCGGCCCCAAGCCAATGTGGGCTTCAAGCCAGAAGAGTCGATCATCGTGGGCAACACGGTACTTTATGGTGCCATCACGGGCGAAGCTTACTTCCGTGGCGTGGCTGGTGAACGCTTCGCTGTGCGTAACTCTGGCGCTGTTGCCGTTGTTGAAGGTGTGGGCGATCACGGCTGCGAATATATGACAGGTGGTTGTGTGCTGGTGATTGGCAACACCGGCCGCAACTTTGCTGCGGGCATGTCCGGCGGTGTGGCTTATGTTTTGGACGAAGACAAAACCTTCGCGCAGCGCTGCAACCTTTCCATGGTGGATTTGCAACCCATTCCTGAAGAAGAGGAATTGATTGAGAAGCATCAGCACCATGGCGGTGATCTTGAAAGCCACGGCCTTGTGAACATCACATCCGGCATGGACAAGCATGATGCAACCCGCATCCATGAATTGCTGGCGCGGCATTTCAAATATACGCAATCTGGAAAAGCCAAAACCATTTTGGATAACTGGGCGCATTACCTGCCGCTGTTCGTGAAGGTGATGCCAGTTGAATATGCACGAGCCTTGGCCGATTTAGAAAAAGCACAAGAAACCAGCAACGGCTTAACCGTTGGCGTGAAGAGGAGTGCTTAGTTGAACGCCGTTGTCTCAACACGCCTCACCGCCCACGCGCAACTGGTTTTACGCCGACGAGAGTTGGCGTTGGAATGGATTGAAGATACGTTACGCACTCCAACGATGGTTCGAGAGGATGAGCGAGACCCAAGTTTGCTTCTAGCGTTCAAACAAATCCAACAAGCTGGCGACAAATGGCTTCGGGTAGTATATCGCATGGATAAACATACGCATGTGGTCGTCATAGCGTTTTTTGATCGAAACCAGGAGAAGCGACAATGAAAACTGAATATGATCCTGAGGCTAATGCACTTTACGTAAAGTTTTCTGACGACAAAATTGCAAAAACGGAAGAACTCCGTCCAGGCATAATCCTAGATTTCGACAGTCGTGGACATATTGTTGGAATTGAAATGTTGGACGCAAAGCAAAAATTGTCTGAGTCAGCGCTCAGGTCACTGGCTGCTGCATAAGCGAGAGAATAACCATGGGGAAAATCACAGGCTTTCTTGAAGTTGATCGTCAAGACCGTAAATATAATCCAGCCGCAGACCGCGTACGCAATTACAATGAATTTGTAATTCCGCTGGGTGACGAGACCACGAAAAAGCAAGCCTCGCGCTGCATGGATTGTGGCATCCCTTATTGTCACAATGGCTGCCCAGTGAATAACCAAATTCCAGATTGGAATGATTTGGTTTATAACAACCGTTGGGAAGAAGCCTCGCGCAATTTGCATTCAACAAACAACTTCCCAGAATTCACCGGCCGCATTTGCCCTGCTCCGTGTGAAGCTTCCTGCACGTTGAACATCGACGAAAGCCCCGTCACCATCAAATCCATCGAATGCGCCATTGTTGATAAAGCCTGGGAAAATGGCTGGGTAAAGCCGCTGATTGCCTTTGAAAAAACCGGTAAGAAAATCGCTGTTGTCGGTTCCGGCCCTTCTGGCCTTGCCGCTGCACAACAACTCGCACGGGCCGGCCATGATGTGCATTTGTTTGAAAAGAACGCCAAGGCCGGTGGCCTGATGCGTTACGGCATTCCAGATTTCAAGATGGAAAAGCATTTGATTGATCGTCGTGTTTCACAAATGGAAGCCGAAGGTGTGACTTTCCACTATGGCGCTCACATTGGCGTGACTCAGGATGCAAAGCAGCTGGTCGACTCATTTGATGCTGTGTTGCTCACCGGCGGTTCCGAAAAACCGCGC